>CADCAD010000034.1 GCA_902799325.1 uncultured Ruminococcus sp.
GCTCTACGTCCTGCTTAACGCCCTTCTTCTCCTTCATCTCGTCGATGAGCTCTTCAAAGTACTTCTTGCCGACCTCCATAACAACGTCGGAATACATCTGAATGAATCTTCTGTAGCAGTCCCAAGCCCAACGGGGGTTGCCGCTCATCTCAGCGATGGTGTTGACAACGGTTTCGTTCAGACCGAGGTTAAGAATTGTATCCATCATACCGGGCATGGAAGCTCTTGCGCCGGAACGAACAGAAACGAGCAGCGGATTCTTCTCATCGCCGAACTTCTTGCCGGTGATTTCTTCCATCTTTACGATGTACTCATTGATCTGAGCCTGAATCTCGTCGTTGATCTTTCTGCCGTCCTCATAGTACTGAGTACAAGCTTCGGTGGTAATTGTGAAGCCCTGGGGTACGGGAAGTCCCATGCTGGTCATTTCAGCAAGGTTAGCGCCCTTACCGCCGAGGAGCTCACGCATGTTTGCGTTACCTTTAGCGCCCTTACCGCCGAGGAGCTCACGCATGTTTGCGTTACCTTCAGAGAAAAGGTAAACCCATTTTCTTGCCATAGTGGTAGTCCTCCTATAAAATGATTTGATTGGCTGTGGCAAACCGACCGATAATCCATTTGCCGACATATCTAAGCCTAACTGATATTATACCAAAGTTTAGCAAAAATAGCTACCGTTTTTCGAAATTTTTTCTTATAAAAAACGCCCGTAAATTTTATTAATATTGTATAAATCGTTTAAAATGAGATAAAACGGGGATTTTTTGAAAAATTTACTTGAAATTTGGATTTTTTGTGCGATAATAGTATTGTTCACAATTGCGCCAAAAAGCCATTTTTATCGGCTTTTTCGGTAATTTCCAAAAAGAATTAAACGAGGGATACTATGAGTAACTGTGCCATCATTTTGGCAGGCGGCGAAGGCAAGCGGATGAAGTCCGACAAACCAAAGCCTATGTCTTTAGTGCTTGAAAAGCCCATGCTGCTGTGGGTGATTTCCGCCCTGAAAAAGGCAGGCGTCGATGACATCTGCGTTGTCAAGGGCTACCACAAGGAATACATCGAGGAATTTCTGGAAACGCTGGACTTTCCCGTTGAAAGCGTTTACCAAAGCGAGCGCTTGGGCACCGGTCACGCCGTGATGATGGCAAAGGATTTTCTGGGCAGACACGACGGCAACGTCGTCATCCTCAACGGCGACGCCCCTTTCATGACCGCCGAAACCATCGAGAACTCCCTCAGACAGCACACCGCCACCGGCTGCTCCGCCACCGTTATTTCGGCGCAGCTTGACGACGCGGCGGGCTACGGCAGAATCGTGCGCGACGCAAGCGGCAACCTCAAGGCGATTGTCGAGCACAAGGACGCCGACGGGGAAACGCTCAAAATCAACGAGGTCAACTCCGGCGGCTACTGGTTTGACTGCCAAAGACTGCTCGGCGTGCTGGGCAAAATCAAGTCCGACAACAAAGCCGGCGAATACTATCTGCCCGACGCCATAAAGCTGCTGCTTCAAGAGGGCGACACCGTCGGCGCCTACACCGCCGAATGCAGCGACGCCGTCCTCGGCGCCAACGATCCAGCGCAGCTCGAGGAGCTCAACCAAATTGCCAAGGCAAAGGGCTACACCTGCGGCTGAGCGCACACCGGTTTACATTTACCGTTTTCAAATATTCATTGATCAAAAGCCTACAGAGACAAGAAAAGGAGAACAAAAATGAATTTTCACGGAAAAGACATCAAAATCTTCTCTGGCAACTCCAATGTAGACGTTGCACAGGGTATTGCAGGCTGTCTCGGTCTGCAGCTCGGCAAAAGCGACTGCACCCATTTTTCGGACGGTGAAATCGCCGTTTCCCTGCACGAGTCCGTGCGCGGCAGCGATTGCTTCATCGTACAGTCCACCTGCACCCCCGTCAACGACAACCTCATGGAAATGCTCATCATGATCGACGCCATGAAGAGAGCGTCCGCGGCGAGAATCACCGCCGTCATGCCCTACTTCGGCTATGCCCGTCAGGACAGAAAAGCCAAGGCGAGAGATCCGATTTCGGCAAAGCTCTGCGCTGACATCATCACCACCGCAGGCGCTGACCGCGTGCTGACCATGGATTTGCACGCCAACCAGATTCAGGGCTTCTTCAACATTCCCGTTGATCATCTGCACGGCGCCGGCATCCTCGCCAACCACATGAAGGAAAAAATCGGCGGCAATTTTGATGATTTCATCGTTGTTTCTCCCGACCTCGGCTCTGTTACCCGTTCCAGAAACTTCGCCTCCAAAATCGGCACCGGCCTTGCCATCATCGACAAGCGCAGACCGAAGGCGAACGTCTGCGAGGTCATGAACATCATCGGCGACGCCAAGGGCAAAAAGGTTATCCTGGTGGACGACATGATCGACACCGCCGGCACCCTCTGCAACGCGGCTAACGCGATTGTGGAAAAGGGCGGCGCCACCGAGGTTTACGCCTGTGCCACCCACGCGGTGCTCTCCGGTCCGGCTGTTGAGCGCATCAAGAACAGCGCCATCAAGGAGGTCATCCTCCTCGACACCATCCCCGTACCCGAGGAGAAGATGATTGACAAATTCACCGTGCTGCCCACCGCACCCATCTTTGCGGAGGCAATTGCGAGAATTTACAACGATAAGCCCTTCACCGCAGCCTTCAGCTGATTTCGACAGGACTTTGTGCTATCATTAATACACGCAAAACAGGCGGACTTTTCAAAAGTCCGCCTTTGCGGTGTTTTCATTGTTTTGTATACACGGCGCAAAAGCGCACGGAAGCGAGGAACACTATGTTTGGAAAAAAGCTACCCGGCAGCGTGGAATACCTGCTTGTCGGTTTGGGAAATCCCGACCGCAAGTATGAAAACACGCGCCACAACTGCGGCTGGCTGGCGCTCGATTATATCGCCGGCAAGCTCGGCTGCAAGGTCAATAAAATCAAATTCAAAAGCTTTGTCGGCGAGGCTGCCATCGGCGGCAAAAAGGTGCTGCTGATGAAGCCCACCACCTATATGAACAACAGCGGACAGGCGGTGGTCGAGGCGATGAACTTCTACAAAATCAAGCCCGAAAACGTCATCGTCATCTTCGACGACATCTCGCTGGACGTCGGAAAAATGCGCATCCGCCAAAAGGGCAGCGACGGCGGACAAAAGGGCATGCGCAGCATCATCTACCTCAGCGGCAGCGACGCCTTTCCGCGCATTAAAATCGGCATCGGCGCCAAGCCGAACCACAACTGGGATTTGGCGGACTGGGTGCTGTCAAAATTCACCGACGACGAGCGCAAAACGCTGGACGCCATGTTCGACAACGCCTACAGTGCGGTGGAGCTCATGCTCGACGGCAAAATCGACCGCGCCATGAACATGTTTAATTAATGAATAATGAATGATGAATATTGAATAGTGAAGGGCGGGACACCCGCGCCCGATTTGTCATGCTGTGGTGAGTAAACGGCACACGGCATGATCAATCCGGAGCGAAACTTCCTGCTTTCAGCTTTCAACTCTCAGCTAAAACGAGGATACGAATGAATAAAACCAACTTTCTTCCCGAGGTGCTCGGGCGCGAC
This sequence comes from uncultured Ruminococcus sp., assembly GCA_902799325.1. Taxonomy (GTDB): domain Bacteria; phylum Bacillota; class Clostridia; order Oscillospirales; family Acutalibacteraceae; genus Ruminococcoides. The sequence continues at coordinate 3,588 of CADCAD010000034.1, forward strand.
GCGGCGTTTCAAAACCTGCTGCGCAGCACCAAAACGGGAAAATCTCTTTGCGTATCGGGACTTTTTCCCGTGGCAAAGGCAAACATCATCAACGCGCTGTGCCGTGCCAAGAAAAAAACGGCACTGTGCCTCGCCTCCGACGAACGCGAGGCGCAAACCCTGTGCAACGATTTATGCTGCATGGGGCTTTCGGCGCTTGTCTATCCGCTGCGCGACTACAACTTTTTGGAGGAAATCAGCAGCCGCTCGCACGAGTATGAGCACCAGCGCCTGAAAGCGCTGCTCAAGCTGATCGAGGGCGACTGCGACGTCGTCGTCGCCTGCGTGGACGCTGCCTGCCAGCTCACCGTGCCCAAGCAGGTGCTGCTCGACACCGCCCTCACGCTCGAGGAGGGCAAGGAAATCTCCATCGACAAGGCGGTGCGCACGCTGACGCTGCTCGGCTATGAGCGCTTTGACGCCGTGGACGGCAGCGGCCAGTTCTCGCTGCGCGGCGGCATACTCGACTTTTTCATGCCCGACAGCGACCATCCCGTGCGCGCGGAATTCTGGGGCGACGAAATCTGCGACCTCAGCTATTTCGATTTGGAAACCCAGCGCCGCTTTGAAAAGGCAGGCAAAATTCAGCTGACGCCCTCCACCGAAATCATCATCGGCGACCGCCGGGCGCTCGCAGAAAAAATCATCCATCAGGCAGGGCTTCTGCGCGGCAAAGCCGCCGCCAAGGCGCGCGAGCGGCTCTACGCCGAAGCGGAGCTGCTCAAGGGCGGCGCCATGCTCGCCAATGCCGATAAATTCATCAACCAAATCTACGACAAGCCCGCATGCCTGCTCGATTACATTCCGCGCGACAGCCTGCTGTTTGTGTCCGAATTTAACAATGTGCACGAGCGCGGCAAGGCGATGGACTTCCAAAACAGCGAACAGCTCAAGCAGGGCATTGCCGACGGCGTGCTCGCGCGCGGCTTCGACCGCTTTTCGCTGACGTGGAACGAATGTCTGGATTTCATGGAAGCCCACGGCGCCACGGTGCTCGAAAGCTTTGTCCACGGCAGTATTCCGCTGCGGCTCAGCGACGCCGTCAGTCTGTCCGTCAAGCAGCTCAGCCAGTGGAACGGCTCCTACAAGCAGCTCACCGAGGACTTGCAGGGACTCTTTACCCCCGGCAGCAGCGGCGTCATTCTCGCCGGCACCGCCAAGGCGGCAAAAAACCTTGCCGACAGCCTGCGCGCCGACGGATACGACGCGGAATACGCCGAGGCGCTGTCCCAATCCGTGCCCGGCAAGCTGTTTGTCCTGCCCGGCGCCCTCAGCGCAGGCTTTGAACTGCCTGCCGAAAAATTCTTTTTGATTACCTACGGACAGGCGGCGTACCGTCCCGAGCGCAAGCGCAAGCGCCAAAAGGACGGTCAGCAAATCTATAACCTCTCCGAGCTCAGCGCAGGCGACTACGTGGTGCACAGCACCCACGGCATCGGCGTGTTCAGCGGCATCCGCAAAATTGACACCCACGGCATCGTCAAGGACTACATCAAAATCGACTATGCCAAGGGCGACGTGCTCTATGTGCCCGTCACCCAGCTCGACATGGTCGCCAAATACATCGGCGCGCAGGAAAACAGCCGTGTCAAGCTTAACCGCCTCGGCTCGGGCGACTGGCAGCGCGCCAAGGCGAAGGTCAAAACCTCCGTCAAGGACATCGCCAAGGAGCTGATTGCCCTCTATTCCGCCCGCATGAAGGCAAAGGGCTACGCTTTTTCACGCGACAACGAGTGGCAGCGCGACTTCGAGGCGAAGTTTGAATATGAGGAAACGCCCGACCAGCTGACCTGTATCGGCGAAATCAAGCGCGACATGGAGCGCACCGCGCCGATGGACAGACTCCTCTGCGGCGACGTCGGCTTCGGCAAAACAGAGGTTGCCCTGCGCGCGGCGTTCAAGTGCGTGTCCGACAGCAAGCAGTGCGCGCTGCTGTGTCCGACCACCATTCTTGCGTGGCAGCACTACCAAACCGTTACCAAGCGCTTTGAGGGCTATCCCATCCGCGTAGAGCTGCTCTCGCGCTTCCGCACGCCCAAAGAGCAAAAGGTCATTCTTGAAAAGCTGAAGCGCGGCGAGGTGGACATGGTCATCGGCACCCACCGTCTGGTGCAAAAGGACGTTGTGTTCCGCGATTTGGGGCTCGCCATCATCGACGAGGAACAGCGCTTCGGCGTGCAGCAAAAGGAGCGCTTTAAGGAGCTCGTCAAAAACGTGGATGTGTTAACGCTGTCCGCAACACCGATTCCGCGCACCCTCAACATGGCAATGAGCGGGCTGCGCGACATGAGCGTGCTGGAGGAGGCGCCGCAAAACCGCCAGCCCGTGCAAACCTATGTGCTCGAGCACGACGACGCGGTCGTCAACGAAGCCATCCGGCGCGAGCTGCGCCGCGGCGGTCAGGTGTTTTATCTGCACAACAATGTGGAGTCCATCAGCGGCGTCGCCAACCGTATTCACGAAGCCATTCCCGAGGCGCGCATCGCCATCGGCCACGGAAAAATGAAGGAGCAGGAGCTCAGCGAGGTGTGGCGGCAGATGATTGCGCAGGAGGTGGATGTGCTGGTGTGCACCACCATCATCGAAACCGGCGTGGATTTGCCCAACGCCAACACCCTGATCATCGACAACGCCGACCGCATGGGGCTTTCTCAGCTCCACCAGCTGCGCGGACGCGTCGGCAGAAGCGCGCGCCGCGCCTATGCCTACTTCACCTTCCGCCGCAGCAAGGTCTTAAGCGAAATCCAGCAAAAGCGGCTGGAAGCCATCCGCGAATTCACCGAGTTCGGCAGCGGCTTCAAAATCGCCATGCGCGACCTTGAGCTGCGCGGCGCCGGCAACATCATGGGCGCACAGCAGCACGGGCACATGGAAAGCGTCGGCTATGATATGTACCTCAAGCTGCTCGGCGAAGCCGTCAGCGAGGAAAAGGGCGAAACGCCCAAGAGCGACGACCTCGACTGCTTGATCGACCTCTCCGTGGACGCGCATATCCCCGAGGAATATGTGGAAAGCCTCACCCTGCGGCTGGACGTCTACCGCCGTATCGCGGATATCCGCACCGCCGAGGACGCCGAGGACGTCAAGGATGAGCTGTGGGATCGCTTCGGCAAAATTCCGCCGGCGGTCAACGGGCTGATCGACATCGCCCTCATCCGCAACAAAGCGCATGCCATGGGCGTGTATGAAATCCGCCAAAACGAAAACACCGTTTTGCTCTACGTCAAGGAAATCAAGTCGCCCGCGGTGGCGGATTTGCTGATTTCACTCAACGGCAAGGCGACGCTCAACGCCGGGGCAAAGCCGCATTTGGCGGTCAAATGTCCGCCGGGAACAGATTCTGTGCGTGCGCTGAAGCGTATTTTCCGCGTCGGAAAGTGAAAAACAGGTGAATTTTTTCAAGATAAGAATAAAAATTTTCGCAAAATATAGACATTCGCAAAAAAAGTGTGTATAATGAAACAGTACGCACCCATAATTTTTTATTCATGGGCAATTATAGAATAAGGATGGTAAAAAAGATGAAACCAACGGTTAAACTTGCCTCCTTGCTGACAGCGCTGCTGATGATGATTTCCGTCATCGCCTCCGGCTGCTCACTCGGCAAGGAATGGGCTTTCAAAACAGGCGATAAGGAAATCCCCATCGGCGTGTATATCACCGCGATGTACAACGCTTATTTCGAGGCGCAGGAATACGCTTCAAAGCTCGACGACTACGACGCCTCCAGCGACAAGTGGCTGGAGCTCGAAATCACCGACGACGAAGGCAACACCGAAGTCGCTTCCAAGTGGATTAAGCAGCGCGCCGAGAGAAACTGCCTGGAAATGCTCGCCATTGAAGCGGAGCTCGACAAGCAGGGCGCAACCCTCGACGAAGCAAATATCGCGCAGATGGAAAACCAGGCGGATATGTACTGGGTGCAGGGCATGAAAAAGACCTTGCAGGACAAGGGCGTTTCTCTGGAGAGCTTCAAATACTACCTCTCCCGTTACAGCCTTGAAAAGAGCCAGCTCTTTGATTCCCTGTATCTCGCAGGCGGCTCCAAGGAGGTTTCCAAGGACGAAATCATCAAGTACTTTGAAGAAAACTACATCCGCTACAGCTATCTGCCCGTAGCGCTCTATGAAGCGACCACCGACGAAGCCGGCGAGGTTTCCAACGCGATTACCGACGAGCAGGCAAAGAAAATCACCGATACGCTCGACGGTTACGTGAAGCAGGTCAACGCCGTCAAGGACGCCACTGAGGCAGGCACCACCTCCGACAAGCTGACAGCGGAATACATTTCCGCTAACGGCATGGACGAAAACGCGCTGGCTACCGGCACCGCGCCGAAGGAAGAAACCAACGCGCCTGCCGACGAAATCAACGAAGCGCTCAAAAAGCTTGAGGAGGGCAAGGCGACCACCGTCAAGGTGGGCGAGGGTGCAAGCGCCACCGTTTACTACGTGTTCCGCTACAGCACCGCCGCCGCCAAAAACGAATATCTTGCCGACGACACCCACAACGACGAAATTGTCCGCAACATGAAAAAGCAGGACTATGAGGATTACCTCACCGATCTGATTGACAAAATGGACTATCAAAAGGGAAGCGGCGTTGACGGTTACGATCCCAAGATGTTCTTCACCAAACCCGAATCCTCCGCAAGCACCGTCACCGCATAATCAAAAGATAGGAATAAAACGGACTGCCTTGAAAGGAAGGTGTTTCAATGAGTAAACATTCAAGGTTAATAACAGCAATTTTATCCGTGCTGATGCTTGTTTCCGCCGCTGTATACGCGGTTTCCGCCGAGGATATCGGCGGCGAGGGCGGCGAAACACCCGGCGGCGCAAGCACCGTCACTCCGGGCGAAGACGAGCCTGCTCCCGGCGGCGACACCAGCTTTGTGGAGCCCAGCTACATCGAGCCCGGCGGTGAGGATTCCGCCCCCGGCGGCGAGTCAAGCTACGTCGACCCCGGCTATGTCGATCCCGGCTATGTCGACCCCGGCTCCGGCGAGTCGAGCTATGTCGATCCCGGCTACACCGAACAGCCTCAGTATGACGAAAGCACGGTCTTTTATGATGGCGACGGCAACGTGTATTCCAACCCCAACGACGTCTATGTCGGCGGCGAGCAGACCTACACACCGCCTGCCACCATTCCCTCCACAACGGTTGCGCCCAAGGATACCACCAACACCAAGGTGGACGAGCCCACAATGAAGGCGTCCGACTGGGACACCATCCGCGCCAGCCTGAGCAATCAGGGCAAGAGCGCGGGAAAAGAGGTAAGCACCCCGAACTTCCGTCAAATTAAAACCAGCGTCAACAGCGGACAAAACGATATCAAGTATCTCGCAATCGGCATCGGATTGCTTCTGCTGAGCGTGGCAGGCTTCACCTTTGTTATCGTATCCACGGTTAGGCGCCGCAAGAGCACCGGCGCGGCACGTGCCAACAAGGCAGCCGCAGCGTCCTCCAACGGCACGCGTTACCGCGCGGACGACGACTATGATGACAACTACAACAGCGCCGGCAAAAAAGAAAAGAAACCGAAAAACGGCAAGCGCTATAAGTAAAACAAACACCGCCCTGTGATGTCACAGGGCGGTAATCTTTATTTAATAGATATATACGGGCGTGCCGTAATCGGTGTGCTCGTAAATTTTCTTCACCTTTTCATACGGTGTGTTGACACAGCCGTGAGAGCCGTTGCCCTCATAAATATCGCCGCCGTAGCTGGAACGCCAGCTTGCATCGTGGATGCCGTAGCCGCCGTAGAAGCCCATCCAGTAGCTGACAAAGGAGGAGTAGCCTTCGCCGGTTAGCGTGGTGTCACGAGCGCGCGATTCCAAGGTGTAGGAGCCGGTAGGCGTGTCGTTGTTGCCGCGGTTGCCGGTGACAACGTCGGTGTCAACCAGCAGCTTGCCTTTTTCATAGAACCACATATGCTGCTGCGCAATGCTGATTTCAATATACGTGCCGCTGCCCTGAATGGTGCTCTTGGGTGTGCCCGACGCGGAATCCTTCGTGTCGCTCGCCTTGACCGAGCAGGTGCTCCAGGTGCCCAGCGCGTCCTTGCCGTCGTCCATGGTTTTGTACGGCTGCACGCGGAAATAGTAGGTCTTGCCCGCCTCCAGCTTGTCGGTGGAGTAGGAGTTGTCCTCGGTGCTGCCCAGCTTTTTAAAGCCGCTCTTTTCCGAGGTGGACATATAAATATTGTAGCCGTCCGCCAGCTCCTTGCCCGACCAGTACAGCGTCAGTCGATGGTCTTGCCCTTGGCGGAATATTTCACGCCGTCAATCGTGCGGTAGGGGCACAGCTTGTAGCTGTAGAAATTACCCTCCGACACGGCGGTGTCCTCAAAGTCATGCGCGTCCGCCGCCAGCGTTTGATACAGAACATACTTGGATTTCGTATCCTTGTCCGCGCGGTAAACGTCGTAGCCCTCGATGTTGCCTTCGCCGGACGGCCAGCAAAACTTGAGCACCTCCGAGGAGCGCAGGCTGTCAAGCGAGGAGACATCCGCCGGCTGCGTGGCGGTTTTCATCACCGTGGCAGGGCTTTCGTAAATCATGCCATCGCTTTCGCGGTAGGCGGTCACCTTGATCCAATAGGCGTTGGTGTCCTTTAAATTCATCAAATCAGCGCCCGGCTCGGCGGATTCGGAAAACAAAACATAGTTACCGCCGGCGTCCTTGTCGCAGACATACACATAGTAGCCGGTAGCGCCTTCGGTTTTGTCCCAGCTCAGCGTAATGCGGTTTGCTTCCTCGCTGGTTTTCGTGACGTTCTTCACGCTTGCCGACATCGGAAAATGATGCGCGGCACGCGGCGTTTTGTCGGCGGAAGCCTTTTGCTGTATATTCGCCGGCACGGGCTTGGCGTCCTTCGCGGAAAAATGCCCCACAGACACAACGGTTGCCAGCACAGCGGTGCCCAGCAAAATGGCAAGCGCAATTCTACTCCTTTTCATATAGGAAAACCCCTTATGGTAATCATTCGTAACTTATATTATAGCCGATTTTGGCGTATTCTGTCAATTGTTATCGAAAAATTTTTTATTTATTCATAAGCGAAACACAAAAAATGACTTGACCTTTACAGTCCGTTTTTCTATAATGGATATATTATGCAAAAGCGTCGCGGACGCTTTTTCTCGCCTTTTAAAAAATCTTCTTACCGATACCTTTACCTTCTGTCATACTATTCTCTGATAGAAAGTAGACAACTTTCTATCAGAGAGAAAACGCTTGGCGCGTTTTCCAATTGCGCAAAGCGCAATTGCCGTCTTATACAATCTTGACGCGCCTACGGCGCTATTAAAAAGTAGAAAGTCTACTTTTTAATGAAGATTGGTATCAACGGTGGGAAAGAGGCGTTTTCTATACAGCAATAAAGAGGTTTGTTTACATGGAGAGAGAAAGCTTTCAATCCAGACTGGGCTTCCTGCTTGTCAGCGCAGGCTGTGCCATCGGCATCGGCAACGTCTGGAAGTTCCCCTACGTCGCCGGTCAAAACGGCGGCGGTGTTTTTGTGCTGGCATATCTATCGTTCCTGGTGCTCATGGGTGTTCCCGTGCTCACGATGGAGCTGTCGCTCGGTCGCGCCAGCCGCCAAAGCTCGGTGCTCGCCTATAAGGCGCTCGAACCCAAGGGCAGCAAATGGCACCTGCACGGCTGGGTGGCAATTGCCGGCTGCTATCTGTTGATGATGTATTACACCACCGTTTCGGGATGGATGGTGGACTACGGCTGCAAATTTGCCTCCGGACAGTTTGAGGGCGTCCAAAGCGACGGTGTGCCGGGCGTTTTCGGCTCCATGCTGCAAAACCCGGGCGAAATGCTGATTTTCCTTGTCATTGTGGTGGGCCTCGGCTTTTTGGTGTGCAGCGGCGGCTTGAAAAACGGCGTGGAGCGCGTCACCAAATGGATGATGCTTGCGCTGCTCGTACTGATTGTGGTGCTGGCTGTCAACAGCCTGACGCTCAAGGGCGCTGCCGACGGCCTGTATTTCTACCTGTTCCCGGACATTGAGCGCGCCAATCAGGTCGGCTGGTGGAACGTCATCAGCGCGGCGATGAATCAAGCGTTTTTCACGCTGAGTCTCGGCGTCGGCTCCATGGAAATCTTCGGCAGCTACATGTCGCGCGACAACACTCTCACGGGTGAAGCGGTGCGCATTTGCGCGCTCGACACCCTTGTGGCGCTGATGAGCGGCTTAATCATCTTCCCGGCGTGCTTCAGCTTCGGCGTCGAGCCGCAGGCAGGTCCCAAGCTTATCTTTGAAGCGCTGCCGCAAATCTTCATCAACATGCCCTTCGGCAGGGTATGGGGCACGCTGTTCTTTGTGTTCATGAGCTTTGCCAGCTTCTCCACCGTCACGGCGGTGTTTGAAAACATCATCTCCAGCGCCATGGACAACTGGGGCTGGTCGCGCAAAAAATCCTCGCTCATCAACGGCATTTTCCTGTTCGCGGCGAGCCTGCCCTGCCTGCTCGGCTTCAACCTTTGGGACAAGCTGCAGTTCTTCTGCGGCGGCGTGCTCGATTTTGAGGACTTTATCGTCAGCAGTATTCTGCTGCCCGTCGGCGCGATGGTGTATGTCATTTTCTGTTCGACCAAGCTCGGCTGGGGCTTCGACAACTACCTTGCCGAAACCAACACCGGCAAAGGCATCAAGCTTGCCAAGGGCTTAAAGTATTATATTCGCTTTGCCCTGCCCATTATGATTTTGGCAATCTTCATCAGCGGTCTTATCGCGGTTTTTAAATAAAAGAACAGATAAAAATACCGGCTCGCGCGAGCCGGTATTTTTGAGTTTACAAAAGCTTTTCAATAATTAAAACCCGAAGATGGATTTGCGTTCGCGTTCAAACACAGCGGTGACGGTGAGATCCGAGGTGATGACGGAGTAGTCGGGCGACCAGTTTTTGAAGGTGTAGCGGTAATAAATGCCGTCAGGTCTGGTCGGTTCCTCGGGCGGCGTCGCCGCCTTGCCGTCCTCCACCCATTCGTCCTTCAGCACCGTGCCGTCGTAGTTGACAAAGGTGACGTGGTGCGTCTGCACGGTTGTCGGCTCGGTGACGGGCTCTTTGCCGTTGACAACCACGTCAAAGTCGCGCACCAGCGACAGGTTGTTGCCGGCAATCACAAAGCTGCCGTCGGACAGCCTGCCCACCGTGTATACCGAGGTTGTCTTGACAGCGGCAAGGTCGCTCCATGCGCTGACGTCCGGCGGCGTATTGCCGATGGCAACGGCGGCGTGGTCGCTTTTTAATCCAATCAGTGTGCCGCCGCGGTAGCTCAGCGAAAGAATATTGCCCCATGCGGCGGTTTCCGGCAGATTGCCGCTGTCGGAAAGCGAGAGCACCGTGCCGTCCTTTTTGATGCAAAAATCCGTGTTGTCGGCGCAGACAGACGCCACGCCGCGCGGCGTTTTGTCGGTGGCAGTGGAGTGCAGAACGCTGTTTTTATCCAGCCCGAGAAGGGTGTCCCCGTCCGCTGTGATTTGCGTCAGCTTGCCCCAGCCGGAGGCGTCGGGCGCGTCACCGGCGGTCAGCAGCTCGCCGTCCGCCGTCAGCGCGGCAAGAAAGCCGCTGCCCGACGTGAGCTGCATCACGTTCTTCCATTCGGCGATGGCGTCGCGGCACTTATCGGTATTCGCCGCCTGCTTGATGACCACAACCGTGCCGTCACGCCGCAGCGCGTAGTAGCCGAGGGTGCTGTTGCCGCTGACAGCGGCAAGGTTATTATTGTTTTGCAGCTTGTCGCTCTCGTCGGTGACATAGGAGCCGAGCATGCTGAACATCTTCAGGGTGTAATACGAGGCGGTGCTGTCTTTGTTGACAGTGATAAACTCGCTGCTGCCGCAAAGAAAGGTGCGCGACTGCGCCAGCGCAAGGGTAAAATCGTTGCTTTGCTCCGCTGTGGTGGCTTCGTCGCCGGGGGCGTCGGCTGTGCTGCCGCCGCGCTGACAGTGCGTGATAATCTGCACCGTCAAAACCAGCGCGAGGATAATCGCCAGCGTCGCCAGACTCGCCTTGACGGCGGCGCGGCGCGTATCGCGCTTGACTGCCGCTTTTTCGGGCGCTTCCGCTTCTTCCTCCGGCGGATACTCGGAGGAAGGAAGGGGCTTCAGCGTTTTTTCCTCCGACTTTTTCGGCACGCGCTGAAAGTAATCTCTGCCGTCGCCGTAGGTGATGTTGTGCTCCTCCTCGGGCGGCTTTAGCGCGGTGATATCCTGTGCGTCGGCATAGGTGGTGCGCGCAGGGTTGTCCTCGGAGGTTTCGTGATCGTGCCGGTATACAATCGTGCTGGGGTTTGCCTTTTGCGCCAAAACAGCGGTAAAGGCGTTCATCAGCTCGCCCATGCTTTGCCAGCGCTCCTCGGGATACACCGCCAGACCGTGCATGAGAACAGCTTCCAGCGCGCGGTCAATTTTGGCGCCGTGCGCGGACGGCGGTTTTAAATCGTCATTCTGCGCGCGCGAAAAGGCGTCGATGGGGGTGACGCCCGTCATGCACTTGTACAGCGTTGCGCACAGGGCATACACATCCGTCCACGGTCCCTGCCGGCTGTTTCTGCCGTACTGCTCATGCGGCGCGTAGCCGGGCTTGAGCACCACCGACAGCGACTTTGTTTTGTCATCGCCGGAGAAATACCGCGCCGAGCCGAAGTCGGTCAGCTTGAGGCTGCCGTCGGTGAGGTAGACGATGTTGTCGGGCGAGATGTCACGGTGAATGACGCCCTCCTTGTGAATCCGCTCCAGCGACGCCATCACGGGCAGCATCAGCTCGATGATTTCTTTGGCGGCAAACACGTTGTGCTGACTGATATACTTGCTCAGGTTCACGCCGTCGAGGTATTCCATCACGATATAGGCGGTGTTGTTCTCGGTGAAAAACTCGCGCACATCCACCACGCCGTGCTCGTTGGAAAACTTGGCGATGCTCTGTGCCTCGCGCAAAAAGTTGTCCTTTCCGTTGCGGAAATACTCGCCCTGGTTGGCGTAGTTAAGCAGCACCTCGTTGCTTTTTTCGTTGTTGCGGTTAGCAAAGCCTGCCGGGAAAAACTCCTTGACCGCCACCTTGACGCCGAGCTCTTGGTCATAGCCCACATAGGTGATGCCAAAGCCGCCCTCGCCGATGGCGTTGCCAATCAGAAATTTGCCGTACAACACCGTGCCCGCCGCCAAATGGTGCGGCGGATTTTGCTCACGCGGCGGCTTGCCGCATTGCGGGCAAAGCGGCGCTTCCGTATTCAGTTGTGCCATACAGTGCCAACAAACCATAATGCTCTCCGAAAATGATGATTACAAAATCGTCGCGCCGCCGAGGACAACATCGCCGTCGTACAGCACGACAGCCTGTCCCTTGGAAATGGCGCGCTGAGGTTCGTCGAAAACCACCCTGATCGTGTCCTCATCAATTTGAAATACGGTCGCGGGCTGTTCCTTTTGGTTGTAGCGCACGCGCGCGTAAACGCGCAGCGGCGCCTCTATGCGGTCAAAGGCGATTAATTTGAGGTCGCCTGCCAACAGCTCCTTGGAAAACAGTGCCGCGTTGTCGCACAGCACGACCTTGTTTTCCTCCAAATTCTTTTCTTTGACATACATCGGGTGCGGCAGCGCCAGCCCCAAGCCCTTGCGCTGACCGACGGTATAGCGGATAATGCCCTTGTGCTCGCCGAGTACGTTGCCGTCCTCGTCCACAAAGTCGCCGTGCGGATAGGTCTTGCCGGTGTATTGCTCAATAAACCGCGCATAGTCGCCGTCGGGCACAAAGCAAATATCCTGGCTGTCGCGCTTTTGGGCATTGACAAGCCCAAGCTCCTCCGCCAGCGCGCGCGTCTGCTCCTTGGTCATCTCGCCGAGAGGAAACCGCGTTTTGGCAAGCTGCTTTTGCGTCAGAGAATACAGCACATAGCTTTGATCCTTGCTCAGGTCTACCGCCTTTTTAAGCAGGTATCTGCCGCTGTTTTCATCGTACGCAACGCGCGCGTAATGACCTGTTACCACGCAGTCCATCTCCAGCTCCTCGGCGCGGCGCAGCAGCTTTTCAAACTTGATAAAGCGGTTGCAGTCAATGCAGGGGTTGGGCGTCCTGCCCTCCTCATAGGCGCCGATGAACCGCGCAATCACGGTTTCTTTAAAGCTGTCCTTAAAATTATACACATAATAGGGAATGTCAATGTTGCGGCAAACGCTGCGCGCGTCCTCAATGTCATCAAGCGAGCAGCAGGTCTTTTCCTGCTTTTCGCCGATGTCGTCGTTGTCGAACAGCTTGAGGGTAATGCCCGTGCAGTCGCAGCCGCTTTTTTTCATCAAATAGGCGGCAACCGAGCTGTCCACGCCGCCGCTCATGGCAATTAACGCTTTCAAAGCCATGTCAGTCACCGAGCCGGATCATTTCGTCAATGCAGTGACGCGCCGCACGGATGGTGTTCTCGCCGAGGGCGATTTCCTCGCCGCCCTTGCCGGCAAGGCAGTTATACACATCCACCAGCGTGGTCGCCTTCATATTGGGGCAAATCAGCTTCAGGCTGAGGATGTGGAAGGTCTTGTCGGGGCACATGTACTGCAAATGCTCGGCGATGCTGATTTCCGTGCCGATGATAAATTCCTTTTTGTCCGACTTCACGGCGTAGTCCATGATGCCGGAGGTGGAGCCGATGTAGTCCGCCATCGCGCACACCTCGGGCACGCACTCGGGATGCACCAGCAGCTCGGCGTCGGGATACAGTGCCTTTGCCTTCTTCACGTCGTCGGTGTTGACGCAGGCGTGAATCGGGCAGCCGCCGTTGAGCAGCTTGATGTTCTTGTCGGGACACTGCTGTGCCACAAACGCGCCGAGGTTGCAGTCGGGAATAAACAGAATATCTTTGTTTTCAATGTTGTTGACAATTTTTACCGCTGACGAGCTGGTGACGCACACGTCGCAAATCGTCTTGAGGTCGGCGGTGGTGTTGATGTAGGCGACCACCGTGTGGTGAGGATACATCTCCTTGACCTGCGCAATCAGCTCCCTGTCCATCTGGTCTGCCATAGCGCAGCCGGCAAAGGGCTGGGCGAGCAGCACGGTTTTTTCGGGGGATAAAATCTTGCAGGTTTCCGCCATAAAGCGCACGCCGCACATCAAAATGTTTTTGTTTTCCACCTTGGAGGCGTCCACGCTGAGCTTGTAGCTGTCACCGGTGAAGTCGGCGATCTCGCAAATCTCGCGCGCCTGATAGCTGTGCGCCAAAATGCAAACGTCCTTTTCCTTTTTTAAGCGGAGAATTTCCTCCTGCAGCTGCGTAATGTTCATGGCAGTCATCCTTTCCATACTTTTTCATTATTCATTATACCTTCTGCGGCAAAGATATGCAAGATAAAGTTGTTATTTTTTCGAATAATGACGCATGGAACAGAAAATTTTTGTGTATATGCGAAAAAGAATCCGAAAAAACACTTTACATTTTAATTGGATTATGATATAATCAAGTCACTGATAGAAAATTTCACAATTCTTGTGTTATTTGAAAATGCAAAACAGGAGGATAATTATGAAGAAACTTGTAACAATGTTAATCGCAGTGATGATCATGGCGTTCTCGACCGTGTCTGCGTTTGCAGTTTCTGTTGACAGCCCCGTTGCTACCACAGAACCCGAAACTCAGGCGACGACCGGCGTGCCCACTCCCGATCCCAGCCCTGTATCTCCTAAGACCGGCTCCAACGATATCCTTGCGTATTCGTTGATTGCTCTGTCTGTCATCGGCTGCGGCGCTGCTTCTGTTGCACTTGTTAAGACTGCAAAGAAATAATTCACTATTGAATGTCAAAAGCCTCTGTTGTCAACAGGGGCTTTTTGTTATTTGGGAAAAGTGCCGCCCGGCATATTCGCATAAAAGCATTGACAACTTGCCTTTAGAATGATACAATGAAATGGTATGTGGTGATTATTATGACTCAAAACAAAGATGATAAGAAGAAAAAAATTTTAATATCGCTGATTGTCATTTTCGGAACCATTCTTGTGCTGGCAGGCGGCTATCTGCTCTTTAAAATGTGGAGCGGCGAGCAGGGACAAAAGTCAAACGAGGAAACGCAGCAAACCAACGCTTCCGAGCTGGTGCCCGGCACCTCGGCGCCTCCCGGGGCAACCTATGCCACCGATGCGCCCATTGAAACGCAGAACACGCCAGACATCATTGACGAGCCGGTGGAGAATCCCGTGGACTTCAAGGAAATGCGCGCGCAGAATTCCGATGTGTATTCGTGGATTTATATCCGCGACACGAATATTTCGCTGCCTGTGCTGCAAAGTGCTCAGGACGACAATTTCTATTTGGATCACGACTGGCAGCGCAACTACAGCTTCCCCGGCGCCATCTATTCGCAGTCCAAAAACAAGAAGGACTATTCCGACAGGGTAACGGTGCTCTACGGACACAACATGGCAAACGGCTCTATGTTTGCTAACCTCCACTATTTTATGGATGAGGAGTTCTTTAACGCCCACCGCTATTTTTATGTGTTCACCGAAAACCGCAAGCTGACCTATGAGGTCGTGTCGGCGTTTGAATATGACAACCGCCACATATTGAATTCATATGATTTTAAAGACGACGCCGTGTTCCGGCAATGGCTCAACGAAGCCAAAAATCCGCGCTCGCTCTACAGCAGGGTGCGCGACAGCGTCAATCTGAATCTTAACAGTAAAATGCTGGTGCTCAGTACCTGTACCGACTCCGGCGATAACCGTTTTCTTGTGCAAGGAGTTTTGGTAAAAGATGAAGCAACCGTCTGAGGAAAATATGGCGCAGCAGAAGGATGTTTCCGAGAAGGAAAACATGATGCAGCAGGATGCCCCTGCGGAGGAAGCAGCGCAGACTGCCGATGAAAATGAAAAAATATCAGACACGGAGTCAATCCGGCTCACGGGGGAAAAGACACCTGTGCAGCGTGACAAAACGACCATGCACGATGAAGTGCAGGATTTTAAGTTCTTAAAGCCCAAAAGCGTCAGGAGAGAAACCAGCCATACGCACAGCTCCTCCGGCTCCGGTCACCATCATCACCACCATCATCGCCGCCACCGCAAAAAGAAGATGAAAACCTGGAAAAAGGTTTTGCTGATTGTTGTCAGCGTGATTTTGGCGCTGGTCATTGCTGTGACCGGCACCGTCATCTACCTTGTCTTTAAGGGGCAAAGCGAGCTGTTTGATGTGGATTTGCGTATCGAAGTGCCGCAGTCGGTGCCTGCTGAGGTGCAGGACAACGGTGATTACATCGTATATGACGGCGCCACCTACCGCTATAACCGTGATGTCACCAGCCTGTTGTTTATGGGTGTGGACAAGCGCAACATCGACGGCGTCAACGAAGTGGGCACCGGTGGTCAGTCCGACGTGAACGTGCTGATTGCCATCAATGTCAAAAGCCACACGCTCTCCATGGTTGCCATTCCGCGTGACACCCTGGCGGAGGTTGCGCGCTATACGCCCAGCGGCACCTATAACGGCATGGGCACCATGCAGATTTGCTTGGGCTACGCATACGGCAACGGCAAGGAAACCAGCTGTGACAACATGGTTTCCTCCGTCAGCAAGCTGTTCTATAACCTTCCCATCAAAACCTACTATGCGCTTGATCTCGACGGTATCGCCGCCATGAACGACGCTGTGGGCGGTGTGGATGTTGTTTCTTCCGAGGATGTGTCGGACGTCTTTGTCAAGGGCGAAAGCTACCATCTGGAGGGCAAGGACGCCGAGCACTTTGTCCGCCTGCGTGACAAGTCCAAGGTTTCTTCCAGCTTGGATCGTTTGGAGCGGCAGAAGATTTATGCCAAAAGCTACCTGTCCACGCTGCAGTCAAAGCTGAAAAAGGATCCCACCTCGGCGCTTACGCTGTTCAACGAATCCTCTCCGTATTCCTGCACCAATCTAACCGCTGCCAAGGTAGCGTATTTGGCAAAGGAAGTGATGTTCGGCGGCGGCTTAAAGCCCGAAATCCTCACGGTGCCGGGCACCATGACCTATGACGGCGAGCTCGCGTCCTATCACGTGAACGAGGAAAAATTTTTCAAGCAGTTTTTAGAGGTTTTCTACGAAAAAATGTAATACAACAAAAGACCATCGCATTGCGGTGGTCTTTTTATTCTATAGGGAACTTCTCCGTCCCGCCGTTAATAAAGGGCATCGAGAAGATGAATTTTTCCACAGTCGGGCGAGAGCGTCCTGCTACAGAAGCGGCTGGTCAAATTCGTACAGCGCTTCGTTGACAAGCTGTTTGTCATAAATGCCGTGCATAATAAAATATTCCGCAATAATATCCGCCTTGCTGCTGTGCGACAGCGCATAGCCTGCCTTGCGCAGCAGCTCCTCCGTTTCCGCAAGGCTGAGCTCCAGCGCCAGTGCAAAGGAAAGCACCGTCGGCTTGCCGGGGCGGTAATCGCTTCGGCTGCGGATTTTCGAAAACAGCTTGCGGTCAATCTGCGCCTTTTTGTAGCACTGTGCGTCGGTCATGTGCTTTTCGTCAATTTTGCGCAGCAGCATTTCCGAAAAGCTCTCGTCCATCTGCGCTAACCTATCGTCCAGCCCGGCAGGCACAGACGCCTTTTGCAAGCCGCGCGGCGCGCGGCAGGCAGCTGCCTTCGGCGCCTGCGCCGGTCGCGCAAAGCCGGTTGCCGCCGCCGTCGGCAGCGGTGCGCAGCTATCCTCTGTCAGCTCCGCCTCCGCGTTCTTGACAACGGGCAGAAAGCCGTTGAGGTAGCGCGTCAAATCCGCCAGCGTCGCGGCGCTGAGCTTTTGGTGCTTGTGAAACAGCATATTGCATACCCCCGATTCATTCGTTCTGTCTTATTCTATCATATTCCGCCGCCGCGCGCAACAGCAAAAGCGCACGGGCAAACCGTGCGCTCTGTTTATGTGCTATGCTGTTTCCTGTGTTTTGAAGCCGATGTCAATGGTTATATGCGACGGCGCCGCCTGCAAAATTTTTTGGGTAATCAGTTTTTTCTGACCGTCGGTCAACAGGTCGTTGATAAAGACGACAACCATCCTGCGCGCGTAATTTTCCGTCAAACGGAAATCCTGCAAGCCGCAGTCGATTAAATATTGCCTAAAGCCTGCTGCGGTAGCGTCGGTGCTGCCGAGCAACTCGTCGCTTATCAGCTTCTGCCGCCGTTCTGCCACCGGCAGCGCCGTCCTTTCGCGGTCAATAAACCGTTCGCGCTCGTGCAGCCCGTAGCCCTCCGCGGTCGGAATAAAGCTCTCGCGCTCCATTTCCTCCAGCTTTTCCAGCAGCGGATCCAGCCCTTCCGCATATGCCTTCAACTCGCTGTCGAGCACCGTGCCCTCCGCAAGCCTGTAAATGCCGAGCGGGCGCAGCTTTTGCACCATGGATTCATATGCCCTCATCAAACCACCTCGATGTACACATCGCCTGTGACAAAGAAGTTGGAGCCTGCCGCCTGCTGATTGGTCATGCTCACGTCAAACTCATAGGCTTCAATGCAGCCGGTGTCCATCAGGTACTTGCCCAACTGCGACAGGTACACCTTGCCGCCGACGGGAAGGCTTGTAATATAGCTTTCAAACGCGTCGGTGCATTTGGCAATTACCTCGTCATTTTCAAAGCCGGGGCGCGACGTCACCGCCACATTCAGGTCATAATCGGTTGACATCGCCTGTACCGCCAGCACATTGACATTCAGCCCGCGCGCGTCTTCCAGCACCTGCTGCACCTCGGCAAGCTTGTCTGCCGAGATGTTGTCGTCGGTGCCGCAGACAAACACATCCACCGTGCCGACGCCTCTGTTTTTCGGCAGCACACCTGCCTTGGTGATGCCCTCTACCGAGGTTGCCAAGGCGATATAGTACGCGGCGTTCATGCCGTTGGGACGGCTGATATAGCTGTTGCGCACCCTTTCGCGCAGGGCGGTGTCGCTCTCCTCGTCTGCGCCGCCCTGAAAGCCGGCGAGGTTGACCACGCTGTCAATCTCGGACGGCACGTTAATGGGATACCGCGCGGTGCCGATGTCAATGTTGCCGCGATAGCCTGCTTCCTCCGCCTCGGCGTTCACCTCAACAGAATAGGTGTTCACCGGCAGCACGCTGTCCTCCGTGGTGTAGACAGTGACCGGCGATTCTCCTTCGGCGGCAACCGCCGTGCCGCTTGGGATAACCACCGGCACATCCAACACCT
Organism: uncultured Ruminococcus sp.; assembly: GCA_902799325.1. Classification (GTDB taxonomy): domain Bacteria; phylum Bacillota; class Clostridia; order Oscillospirales; family Acutalibacteraceae; genus Ruminococcoides. The sequence goes on from CADCAD010000034.1 coordinate 21,806, forward strand.
CGTTGACGCGGAAGGTCAGCTTGCCGCGCGCCTTTGCCGGCGCGTAGCGCGTCAAACCGCGCTGCTCGGCAAAGTAATCCAAAAACCTGCCGCTGGCGGTGGCAGGGGAAAGCTGCCGCTGCGCCCACGCAAGGCTTGTCTGCATGTTGTACAGTTCGCCTGCCAGCACGCGCAGGCGGATGGCAATATCGCTCGCTTCGTCAAACGCCGTGCCGCGCTCGGCGATGTATTTGTCCTTCATTCTCTGATAAATTTCCTCATAGGCTTCCAATATGCCGCACCTCCGTTTCACGGCTTTCGCCGTCAATTGTCGTTTCCACCGCCGTCGCGTCCGCTGTTATCCCGGTCACGCGCACGGCGGTGTTTTCATAGGCAGCCAGCGCTTCGCCCAGCACCAGCTCGCGCTTGTCGGGGTTGCTGTCAAGACAAGGCTCCGCCCCCAGCGCGCGG
>CADCAD010000035.1 GCA_902799325.1 uncultured Ruminococcus sp.
GCATAAGGCGGATAACCCGAAACGCCGTCAGCGAAACGCGCAGAAGCAGCTCGAAAAATCGGGCGTCGGCACCAAGTCGCAGCAGGCACTCCAAAAGCAGTATGAAGAAAACAAGTTTGAACGCAAGCAGCGATCCCGCGAGCAGAGAGAAGCCGAAAAGCGGCAACAATTTCACCTCAAGCAACAAAAACGTAAGGAAAAGCACAGAGGACATTAGTGATGATACAATTAAGACCATACGAACCACGCGATGCCTACACAATCATTTCATGGATCGGCGACGAGGTTGCTTTCCGGAAATGGTGTGCAGACAGATATAAAACCTATCCGATCACAGCGGACGATATGAACCGGCAATATGACGCAGCGGATCATGACCGCTTCTTTCCGATGACGGCGTATGATGAAAACGGTATCGTCGGACATCTGATCCTGCGTTATACGGATAAAGAAATGCATACCCTCAGATTCGGATTCATCATTATTGACAATAAAAGGCGCGGTCGAGGTGTTGGCAGACAAATGCTCAGATTGGCGATTCGATATGCTTTTGAGGAGATGAAAGCGGATAAGATTACCTTGGGCGTGTTTGAGAACAATCCGTCCGCATACCGCTGTTACCGCTCGGTCGGGTTCCGTGAAAGTGAAACTGATAAGGCTGAGTACTACCGTGTCTTTGATGAGGAATGGAAATGCCTTGAAATGGAATTATGGCGAACTTCATAACAATCATCAGGATATTGTGCAGTCTTGAACATAACGGTATCGGCTTTGAGAAAAAGCTTTATTCAGATAGTGGTGAAGATAAAGAATTTGTACTGAATGCAGAGTACGCATTAATAAAACGGAAGTTGTAAGACAGTTGGGAGAAGTGAGATGGTTATTGTCAAAGCAGAAGCAAATCATGTAGAAAAAATCGTAGATATGTCTATCAGAGCTTTTGAAACAGATGTAAATGTCGGCGGAGCAAAAGGTGATTGTCCGCCCGGATTTGATTTGGTAGAATGGCACAAACAAATGGCTCGGGAAGGACATTTGTATCTGGCAATGATAGAAAACGATTTGGTCGGAGCAGCCGTTATTTTCCCGGATGAAACAAAAAACAGGGTATACATCGGCAGGATTTTTATTGACAGCATCTATCATAGAAAAGGTTACGGAATCCGTCTGATGGAATGCATAGAAAAGAATTTCCCGTGCGCTGCTGAGTTTGATCTGGATACCCCCTATTGGAATGCGCGGACAAATGCTTTTTACAAAAAATTAGGCTATCGTATCATAAAGGTTGAGGACGGATTCGTCTTTTACCGGAAAAAGAAAAGAAAGAGCGGGCTCAAGAGCTAAGTTCTGATTTGCGAAGGCAGGTTATGAATAATCAACCAGAAATGATATAATTACAGAACGAGGCTGCCAAATCGGTTTAGATGAAAAATAGTATCGGAACAAAGTTATTTTTGAAATCTTGACATTAGCGTAACGAATTACTATAATAATTTTAAATGAAAACGGATTATATATACACGCCTGAAATTATTTGGATTTGAATCATTCCTCCACCGAGGTGACGTTACCATTAGGTTCCAGTCCGCGAGGGTGCAGGTTCAAGTCCTGTCAGGCGCACCATAGAATTGAGGGAGGTCATTTGACCGCCCTCAATTCTATTTATACAAACAAGCGGCTGGCAGGACTTGAAGGCGACTGTGCCGAGCGCAGCGAGGTAAAAACGTCACAGTGTGACGTTTTTAAGGAGAGAGTTACGCAATGTTGTAGCTATGCACACGCCGCAGCAAGCGACAAACAAACGTATAATAATCAAAACCGTATGTCAGGCGCACCGAGTATTAAAGCCCGAACCTTCTCCTTGTGAAAAAATTTCGGGTTTTCTGTTCTCCAACTGTTTGCAAAACAACGCAACACGGTCAGCAGTCCCTGTCGCTGCTGACCGTGTTTGATTATCTCTTTTTATAAAGCACAAGCTCGGGGCTTTTGCCGTCCGCTTCATAGGTACAGATGAGAATAAACTCCATATTCGCCAGTACGCCGAAGCAGCGCTCGCCGCCGTATTCCGGTTGGAGCTGATTTCCAAGGTAGGTTGTGCTGTCGTCGAGGAACCTTGCGCTGCTGCCGTTTGGCAGCGGATAGGCAAGATTGACATAGCTTCCCACCAACGCGTTCAGCCGTTCCACCTTTGGCATGCCCTCGATTTGGAGGTCGTTGATTTCTTTGATTAACTGCTGCTTAAATTGCTCAAACTCGCCGTTGTCGCTGAGCTCCTCATACCGTTTCCAGTAGTCGAGCTTTGGCAGCTCCTGCTTCATATATGCGCGCGCCTCTTCCTCGGAAAAGCCGTGCGCGACCATATGCGGAATACATACATCAATCAGCTTGTCCATATCGCTGTAGGTGTATTGTCCGTCGGCGTAGCACCATTTGCAGTAGTCCTCGTTCAGCGCGCCGTCCTTATCCTTGCCGATGATGCTGTCCTCCAGCGGCATACCGCAGCACTGACAGATAAGCTGTCGGGGAGAACCGAGCAGCGTGTTGATGGAAACATCAAACAACCTCGAAAGCAACTTGAGCGTTTCCGTGTTCGGCACGGTATCGCCGTTTTCCCAACGCGACACCGCCTGCCGCGTTACAAACACTTTTTCGGCAAGCTCATCCTGCGAGAGTCCGTGCTTTGTCCTCAGTTCATAAATGACGTCTTTCGTGTTCATGAAAACACCTCCTTTGATTTTATTCTAATACAAGGCAGGCAAAAAGGCAAGCAACCTGCGGTTGCGGCAGTTTGCCGAAAAACGAACTGTCTCCTTCGATGAAGGTAAAATTTCATGCTGACGTTTGAAGGGTTTTCTCTTTGCCAAAGATTGTCTTGAAAAATCACATTCGAACTTTTTCTACAGTCAGGGGGGCTGACGCAACCGTTTTGCGCCTGTCCCCCTTCTTTTGTTTTGAGCGGTGAGATTTATGCCTTCTTGCCGAGCATCGGCTGCGCGACATGCCTGTTGAAAAACGTAATCAGCGGTCCCATGAAAAAGGCGGTGATGATGGTGCCGACGCCGACCGCACCGAAGATTTGCTCTAAGCCCTGCCCGGAAAGGAGCAGCAGCAAAACGCCTGCCGCCACGCAGACAAAATCGCAGATGACGCGGCAGAAGGCAAATTTGATTTTGCCTTGCCGCTGTGACCAGACAAGCGCCACCGCGTCGTAGGTGGAAACGCCCAAATCGGCGGTAAAGTAAAGCGACGAGGAAAGGCAGAGCACCACAATGGCAAGCAGCAATATAATCACACGCAGCCAAAGCGGCGCGTCGGGCAACAGCTGTTCGCACACGCCCTGCGAAAATTCGACGATATAGCCGAGCAAGAACAGGTTGATGAAGGTGGCGATGCCGATTTTTTTGCGGTCAAACAGCAGCGCAAACAGCAGCAGCACGGCGTTGACAATGACATACAGCGTGCCGAAGCGAATGGGAATGACCGCGTCAAGACCGCTCATCAGCGACTGAAACGGATCGACGCCGAGCGCGGCAAATTTGAACATGCCGACGCTGACGCCGCACAGCGTCACGCCCAGCACGCTCATGATAATGCGTTTTACAAATCTGTTCATGCGTTCACCTGTTCCTCTGTTTCAAAAATGCAGTATTCAAAGGCGTTGATGACCGTGGTGCTGCCCTTGGCGCAGATTTGCGGAATACTGCAATCATAGTTGCGGTGGATATGCCCATGGATGAAATATCGTGGTCGGTAGCGCTCCATCAGGGTGTTGAAGCAGTCAAAGCCCCTGTGCGGCAGCGTGTCAAAGTCGTTGAGTCCGAGCGCCGGGGCGTGCGTCAGCAAAACGTCAAAGCCGCGGTGCTTTTTGATGGTCAGCCACAGGCGGCGGATACGGCTTTTCATTTGGTATTCGGTGTACATATATTTGCCGTCGCGGTAGCGGTAGGAACCGCCCAGTCCGAGAATCCGCAGCCCGCCGTATTCGATGATGGTATCGTCGGCACATTCGCAGCCCTGCGGCTCGCGGCTGTTGTTTTCGTCGTGGTTGCCGTGGACGTAAATCACCGGGCAGCGCGCCATGGTGACCAAAAATTCCAGATACTCGGGGTGCAAATCGCCGCAGGAAAGGATTAGGTCAAATTTCTCCAGCTTGCCGGGGCTGTAATATTCATAAAAACGGTCTGCAGGCATATCCGCCACCGCCAAAATTCTCATACTGCTGCCTCCGCTCTTTTCTTCGCCTGACCGATGCCCACCATATCGACGGTCTTTTGACCGACGGCAGTAAGCTCGTCATAGGAAGGAATGTCGCCGATAACATTTTCCGCCAGATAGTCCATGCTGATAATCTGCTCCAAGCTCAGCTCATACTGCCGCGCGCCGACAACCTCGCCGCTTTGGGTGTAAAACGGCGTCAAAAACGGCTTGCCTGCGCCGCTGATGATGCTGTTGCGGAAGAAGTCCGCATACCGCCGCGACGGCAGCGGCAGCGCCGGGGCGTATTCGATGTCGGCAACGCCTGCGGACATGCCCCAAAAATAGTTGAGGGCGCGCGCGGTGTTGACATATTCGCTCTTGATGGTTTTGCCCATCGCGGCGCGCATCATTTTTTCGTAGTAAACGCCCCATTTCCACACGGGAACTGCAAGCAGCTCGGTCTTTTCGTTGGTGATGTGCGACAGCCCGAAGGAGCTGCGCCTATCCTCCGTAAACCGCGCGGTGTCCTGCGAGGAAATGAGATGGATATGCTTGGCGCGCAGCGACCGTGCCGCCTCCTCGGCGCCCTTCACGGACGACCATTCAAGATATACCTTGGTGCCCGGGTGCGCCATCTGTGCGCCGAGCGCAAAGGCGTTGATGCCGGCAATCTGACCGTAGATGGGATAATCGCAGACATAGCCCAGCCTGCCGCTTGCGGTCAGCGTTCCGGCAAGCGCGCCGAGGATAAACTTGACCTCGTACATCCGCGTGTAGTAGGTGCGCACATAGCGGTGGGAGGTGTTAAGCGAGCAGTTCATCACCACCACCTCGGGATAGGTGGCGGCGGCGCGCAGCGACGCCTTCAGCATGCGCGGCGACACCGTAAAGACCATCTTGTTGCCGGCGGCGATTGCCTCCTCCAACACCTCGTAATGGCGGCTTTCGTCCTCGCAGACATACACCGTTGTTTCCGCCTTGTCGCCGAGCACGGTCTGCGCATAGCGTCTGCCCGCTTCGTGGTCGCTTACCCAGCCGGATTTTTCGGGCACGATGTCGTATACAAACGCCGCCTTCAGCTTGGCGGTCTTGGGCAGCACCTTGGACAGCACCGACTGCTTTTTTTCTTCGGCAGGCGCGCTCTTGAGCTCGATGGCGTCGTCCTTTTCCTTCAGGGTAAATTCTTCCCAAATGCGTTTCAAATTGACGCTGATTTCGGTCACACCGGCGTTTTGCAGCTCGGTATAGCCGTAGATTTGCATATAGCTGAGCATAGCGTCGCCGATGGTGATGCTCAGCTTGTCGCCGCCCAGCGCGGTATATGCCTGTTCAAACAGATAGTACGCGCCCGAAAACCGCCGCTGCTCCTCCACGCTCCACCACTCGCCGTAGGCTTTGCCCATGGCGCGCATTAACTCGCGGTATTTGCCGCGCTTGGAAAACTCGATGAAGTTGATTTTGCTGCAGCGGTTAAATTCGAGAAATTCATAATATTTCTCCACCGCGTCGCTGCCGTCCCTTTCGGGCAGCACGCGAATCACGTCGGCGGCAATGCTGTAGGCGCCGCAAAACTTTAACACGCTGACGCGCTTGTTGCCCTCCTCGACATAGTAGCGGTTGAGGTACTCATACACCTTAATCGGATCGCGGATGCCCTCGCTGACGTGGGAGCGATAGAGCGCCTCCCACTTGTCGGCAAACTCCGTGCCCTCCTCCAAAATCGGCAAAAAGCCGTTGGTAAACGCGTTGACGCGGCCGCCGGTTTTGGTGCCGACGATGAACCACATCGGGATTTGCGTCACGCCCAGATGAATACCCGTCAGCGCCTTTTCGGGCGGCACAATGTCGTCGAGCACGGGCAGATAGGGATTTCTTTTTTCGGATGTCGCGCTGCGGAACTCCTTCATTCCGAGCTTGAGCGCTTCTTTATAAAATAATTCCTGCGGCATATGGATTCTCCTGTTGCAGAAAAGCTCCGTGCAGGGCATGGAGCTTTTTGGGTTGGCGCAATAGCGTTGTATGTTTCTGCTGAAAATTTATTTGACGGCAATCTCAAAGTCAAGCGTCACGCTTTCACAGCCGTCCGCGCACAGCGTTACCGACGCCTTGCCGGGCTTGCCCTTTGTGCGAACGTAAAAGCCGCCCATACCGGCGCGCAAAAGGACGGGCGCTTCGCCGATGATCTCAATATCGCCGCTTGCTTCCACGCCGAGCGCACCGAAGAAGTACGGCATGGGATTGCCGTTTTGGTCGGTCATGCACACGCGCACCGCCGCCACGTCATAGGTGCTTTCCTCCGCCAAGTCGGTGTGATCCACCTTGGCGGTGAGCACGCGCTTTTCAAACGGCGCCACCTTGAGCTCCTTGACGAGCTTGCCGTCTTGGTACGCCTCAAAGCGGAACACGGTGCTCTTGTCACCCCAGTTGCCGATGTATCTGCCGTAAAGGCGGTAGGCGTCGTCGGGCGTCATGCCGTATTGCTGCATGAGCACCATCATTTTTTGCAAGGATTGCGGCGACAGATGGTTCATGCCGAAGCGCGAGCTTTCGTTGAGAATGTCCTTGACAAACGCCGCCTGCTCGGGCGCAAAGTCCTCGTTTTCGGCAATCTGCGAGCCGATGTAGTCGGTGATTTCAATCGGCGGACAGGAAAGGTGCGGAAAGTCCGTGCCCTCGTGGGTATATTCGTGAATGAAGCTGTCATTTTTATAGAAGCGAACGCTGTCGGCGTTGGTGAGCAGATAGACGCGTCCGCGGTTGGTGGCAGGATGGTCACCGATATCCATGGAGGAGCTGAGCACCAGCACCGGCTCGTCGCTCTGCTGCACGGCATACAGCCATGCCGCGGTCTTGGGATTGCGGAACATATCGCACACGCCGTGATAGCAAATGCGGTCGCCGGAGCCGAACTCCTTGTGCGTGTTATAGTCGAACATGCACCAGCCGAAGGAGCCTGCGATGTCGCATACGCCTTGGTGGAATACATGTGACCGCCATACTCCGAAATCAAGTACGCCTTTTCGGGATCGGAGGTCACCGCGCTTTTCGGCTCACAGCCGGGCTGTTCGCCGTCGTGCACGAAATCGTTGTAGGTGTAGACGTCCTCCAGCAGCTCGCTGTTTTTGTGGCAGCGCACGCCGCCCGTGGCGCGCGTGGGATCCAGCGCACGCGCCGCCGCATTGGTGCGGACGTAGAAATCGTGGTCGTCCTGACTTTCGTTAATGCGCACGCCCCACAGAACGATAGACGGGTGGTTGCGGTACTCGCGCACCATCTCCTTCACCGATTCGACCGCCACGTCCTTCCATTCCGCGTCGCCGAGGTTCTGCCAGCCGGGCAGCTCGGTAAAGACAGGCATACCAAGCTCGTCACAGCGCTCGATAAAGTGGTGCGACTGCGGATAGTGCGAGGTGCGCACCGCGTTGCAGCCAAGCTCATATTTCAGGATATCGGCGTCCATGCGCTGCATGGCGCGCGGCATGGCGTAGCCGACAAACGGATAGCTTTGGTGGCGGTTGAGTCCGCGCAGCTTGAATTTTTCGCCGTTGAGATAAAAGCCGTCCTTTTTGAATTCCGCCGTGCGGAAGCCGACGGTGCAGCACACCGCGTCAACAACCTCGCCGCCGCGTATCAGCTCGGCACGGACGGTATAGAGCACCGGCGCGGCAGGCTCCCACCGCTTAATCTGCGGCACGGTCAGCGTGACCTCCTGCTGCACGTCAGCGGTGACTTCCGCGAGCACTGCCTCGCCGCCCCTTTCGGCAACGGTCAGGTGCAGCGCGTCCGCTTCGCCGGTGGCGTCCAACGCGCAGGCAATGGTGCCGTCAAAGCCGCCCTTGGTTTTTTCGTATGTCGGCTTGGCAAAAAGGTCGGCAATATAGCTGCTCTCGCGGTATTCGAGCTGCACCTCGCGGTACAGTCCGCCGTAGGTCAGATAGTCAATCACCTTGCCGAAGGGCGGAAAGTTCAGGCTTTCGCGCGTGTCGAGCTCCACCGCTAAAAGCGGCGCCGGATTGTCCGTGTCGAGCGGCAGCTCAAACGCGGTGTAGCCGCTTTTGTGCTCGCCAATCAGCTTGCCGTCGAGATAGACCTTTGCGTAGTGCGCCGCCGCGCCGAAGCGGACGAACGCATGCCTTGCGCCGCGCGCCGATAAATCCAGCCGCTTGCGGTAGCCGCAGACCATCTGGTAGATGCCTTCGTCAAAATAGTCGTAGGGAATGACCTTGCAGGTGTGCGGCAAACGCACCGCCTCCACCTCTCCCCTGCCGTTCAAAAATTCGTTTGTCCATTGGGAGGTAAACTCCCAGTTATTGTTAAGAGGAATGATTTGTCGCATAAAAACCTCGTTTATTCCTTGCAAAGCAGCCACAAAAAGCCGTATGGCTGCAGCGTTGCCGACAAGCCGCGGACTGTTTCACCGCTGAGCAGGTCGGTGCCGGTGAGTATTTCATCAAAGTACGCGCGCTGTTCCACGTCGCTGAAATTAAAAAACGCATAGAGCCGTTGGGTGTCAACCGCACGGCGGATGCCCAGCACGCTGTTGCTGCCGCTGTCGGTTGTGTCAAACGCCGCCGTGGCGGTGAACACCCTGTGCCGGCGGCGGATTTGCTCCAGCTTGGTAATCGCTTGGTACAAAACGCCCTCCACCGAGGTGCTGTCCGTGCGCTTTTCCGCGTTCTTCCAGTTGAATTTTCCGCGGTGCAGATAGCGGCTGTCCGCCTGCTTGTCGGCGTCGTCGTGGTAGCTGCCGTCGTTGAGCTGTCCGATTTCATCGCCGCTGTAAATCACGGGAATACCGCTTTGCGTCAGCATATAGGCATGCAGCATGATGTCGCAGTCGAGCGCCTTTTGCAGCGCTTCCCTGTCGCCCGACGCAAGCGCCGCCTCCACGCCGCACAGGCTGGCGGTGGTGCCGCACAGGCGCGCGTCGCCCAGCCGTTCGTCGTCGTTATACAGCTCGCCGCGCGACGGGCTGCCCTCGAATTTTCCCGTAAAGTAGTCGTTGAGAAATTTTTTATGAGGCACCTCGCCCATGCCGAAGGACTGCAAATAGTCATAATCGAGTCCCCAGCCGATGTCGTCGTGACACCTCAGATAGTTCAAAAATACATAGTTTTTCGAAAGCGCGCCGAGCTGCCGCGTTTGGTGCGCCAGCAGCCGCACGTCCTTGGTCGCTACGGTGTGCCACATGCTCGCCATGGTGGTGACGTTGTACAGCATATGACATTCGGGCTTTTCGGGGGTGCCGAAATACGGCGCCACCTTGGAGGGCTCCATCACAACCTCGCCGAGCAGCAAAACCGACGGACACACAATCTCCGCGATAATGCGCATCATGCGCACCAACTTGTGCACGGTGGGCAGGTTGCGGCAGGAGGTGCCGAGCTCCTTCCAAATATACGGCACCGCGTCCAGGCGGATGATGTCAATGCCGTGGTTGGCAATCGACAGCATGTTGCACACCATGTCGTTGAACACGACGCAGTTGCCGAAGTTTAAATCCCACTGGTAGGGATAGAAGGTCGTCATGACGATGTCGCCGTTGTCGAGCTGTGTAAAATTGCCCGGCGCGGTGGTTGGGAACACCTGCGGCACGGTTTTTTCAAACGCGTTGGGAATATCCCAACTGTCAAAGAAAAAGTAGCGCTTGCGCATTTCGGCGTCGCCTGCGCGCGCCGCCTTTGCCCAAGCGTGCTCCTCGCTGGTGTGGTTCATCACAAAATCCATGCACACGCTGATGTCGTTGTCGTGGCAGGCGGCGGTCAGCGCCTCCAAATCCTTCATGGTGCCCAGCTCGGGCTGCACGCTGCGGAAATCCGCCACCGCGTAGCCGCCGTCGCTTTTGTCCTTGGGACTTTTCAACAGGGGCATGAGGTGCAGATAGTTGACGCCGCTCTCCTTGATGTAATCAATCTTTTTGCGCACGCCCTTGAGGTTATCCGCAAAATTATCGACATACAGCATCATGCCGATTAAATCGTTGGTGCTGTACCAAAACGGCGACTGCTCGCGCTTGCGGTCGAGCGCCTTGAGCGGCGCGTTGCGTTCTTCATAAAATTGATACATAGCGTCCGCCAGCCAGTGGAACGCCTGCATATCGTTATTGTAAACCTCGCAGTACAGCCACTTGAGCTCGTCAAAGCGCTGCGCGAAGCGGATGGCAAATTCTTCCTTCCAGGCAACCGTGTTACTCATACCGATGCTCCTATCCGTTTACTTCCGCAAGGGTGGGCATCGCCGGAATCGCGCCGCTGCGCGAGGCGGTGATGCTTGCAGCTTTGTTGGCAAAGGCGACCAAAGCCTTGATTTCGTCCTCGCCGAGCTGCGCAGGGCTGTATTTTCCCAGCCGCGCCATGCCGCTGAGGAACGCGCCGAAGAAGGTGTCGCCTGCGCCGTTGGTGTCGGCAACCTTGACCTTGACGCCCTCACAAAGTCCGGTGAGTTCGCCGAAGCGGAAGTAGGCGCCTTTTGCGCCGAGCGTCAGCAAAATAAGCGGAATACCATAGGCGTCCGAAAGCTGCTTGGTGCCGGCTTCGCAGTCGTCGGTGCCGGTCAGCAGCGGCAGCTCCTCATCGGAGATTTTGAGGATATCCACCATGCCGAGCGGCTCCTTCATTTTTTCAACCGCTGTCTGCTCGCTGTCCCACAGACTCGCGCGGTAGTTGGGATCATAGGTAACGGTCGCGCCGAAGGACTTGGCGCGCTTTGCCGCCGACAGCGTCGCCGCGCGCGACGGCTCATCGGTAAGGCTGACGGAGCCGAAGTGCAAAACGTGTGTGCTTTGCAGCAGGCTGTCGTCGATTTCGTCCTCCGACAGCAGGGTGTCGGCAAAGCCCTTGCGATAAAACGCAAAGCTGCGCTCGCCGCTCTCCTGCAAAGAAACCACGGCAAGCGTGGTGTTGGCGGCGTCGCTGACAACCATGCCGTCGGCGTTGACGCCGTTTTGACGGACGGTATCCAGCAGCAGCCTGCCGAACGCGTCGTTGCCGACCTTGCCGATAAAGGCGGTTTTTGCGCCGAGCTTTGCGGCGGCAACCGCAACATTCGCCGGAGCGCCGCCGGGGAACGCCGTATATTGGGGAATTCCCTGCGCGGAAACGCCCGTTTGTGTCAAATCTATCAGCATTTCGCCGACAGTGATGATGTCAAACATAGTGACCTCCCAAAGCCTTAGTCTTTTTCTGTTGGGATTTCGCGGATGACGCGCGCCGGCACGCCGACCGCCAAAACATTGTCGGGGATATCCTTGGTGACGACGCTGCCTGCGCCGATGACCGTGTTTTTGCCGATGGTCACGCCGGGCACGACAATGACGCCTGCGCCGAGCCATGTGTTTTCGCCGATGGTGACGTCGCGGTTATACTGCAAGCCTTGACGGCGCAGATCCGGCTCCAGCGGATGATTGGCGGTGGCAACAGTCACGTTCGGGCCGAACATCACGCGGTTGCCGACGTAGATATGCCCGTCATCCACCAGCGTCAGGTTGGAATTGGCGTACACGCCGTCGCCGAAATGGACATGGCTGCCGCCCCAGTTGGCGTGGAAGGGCAGCTCGATATAGCAGTCCTCACCGCAGGCGGCAAAGTTCTCCTTCATATAGGCTTCCTTTTCGGCGATATCGGAGGGCTTGAGCTGATTGAACACCCAGAGCTTGTCCTGCAGCACGCGCTGTTGGCGCAAAATATCTTCATCACAGGGATCAAAATTCAGTCCCTGCTCCATCTTTTCAAATTCTGTCATAAAATCCTCACGCGGTAATTGTCTGTATAAATCGGTCAAACGCCGCCTGTCCCGCTTCGTCGCGCTTAAACACGCCTGCGTCGCAGAGCACCTGCTCAAACACCGCGCCGACCTCTGCGCGGATAATATCCATGGCGTTTTCCGCGTTAAATTCGGGGTGACGGTTCAGCAGCGCCTTCGCCCAATCGGCGTGCGCCTGCGTTAACGGATTGTCCTCGAGCGGCTCTCCGCTGAGGAGCGCCTGCCTGACAGCCTCCAGCTCCGCCGCCAGACGCGCCGGCAAAACAGCAAGTCCCATGACCTCAATCAAGCCGATGTTTTCCTTTTTGATGTGGTGCAGGCTTGGGTTGGGATGATAGAGTCCGAGCGGTCTGTCCTCGGTGGTGAGGTTGTTTCTGAGCACCAAATCGCACTCAAACGCGCCGTCGCGCATCCGCGCAATCGGCGTGATGGTGTTGTGCGGCGTGCCGTCGGTGAAGGCAAACACCGTCGCCGCTTCGTCGGTGTAGGAGCGCCAATGCTTTAAAACATGCGCACAAGCCGCTGTCAGCGACGCGCGGTCGGTGCTGTTCAGGCGGATAACGGACATCGGCCACTTGACGACGCCGGCGTTCACCGCAGGGAAGCCCGGCAGCGTAAAGCTGCGCTCCACAGGCGCGGTTTCCATGGCGAAGGTATAGTGACCGCCCTGGAAGTGCTCGTGGCTGAGGATGGAGCCGCCGACAATCGGCAAATCGGCGTTGGAGCCGACAAAGTAATGCGGAAACTGCGCCACAAAGTCAAACAGCTTGTCAAACACAGCCGCGTCGATGACCATGGGAATATGCTTTTCATTGAACACAATGCAGTGCTCGTTGTAGTAGCCGTAGGGCGAATACTGGAGATACCACGGCTCGCCGTGAATTTCCAGCGGAATCGGGCGCAGGTTCTGCCGCGCCGGATGGTTTTGATTGCCGGCAAAGCCCATGTTTTCCGCGCAGAGCTGGCACTTGGGATATGCCGTAGAGGCGCTTGCGCGCGCCTTGGCGATGTCGCGCGGATCCTTTTCGGGCTTGGAGCGGTTGATGGTGATGTCGAGCACGCCGTAGGCGGAGTCGCTTTTCCACTTCATGTCTTTTGCAATACGGCCTGCGCGGACATAGTTGGTCTTTTGGCTGACGGCATAATACCAGTCCGTTGCCGCCTCGGGAGATTTTGCGTAAGCCGCATGAAAGTCGCGGATGACCTCGCGCGGCAGGGGCGTCACGATGCCCATCAGCAGGGTGTCGAACAAATCGCGGTTGGCGGTGGTGTCCTCGATGACGCCGTTTTCGCAGGCGTAGTCAATCAGCGGCTGCAGCAGCTCGTCAACAGACGCAGCGGTGCACTTGGCGGGTTCATCCTGCCAGTCGTACACATGCAGCGCGTTCATGAGCTGGTTGCGGATAACCAGCGCGTCAACGGGTTCAATCAGATGGTTTTGAATCGAATAATCAATCAGTTGTTGGATATCGGCATAAATCATGGGGCTCTCCTATAGGGTAATTTCAACGCCGCCGACAGGACGGATGCGCAGCACATAGCAGCTGCCTGCGCCGAACAGCGCGTTCATTCTGCGGACATATTCTTCGGTTTTGAAGGTCGGCACAAATGCCTGAATCGTGCCGGCAAAGCCGCCGCCGTGCACGCGCACAGCCGCGTCGTCGCCCAAAATCAGGCGGCTCATCATCAGTCCCAGCGAAATGCCCTGCTCGGTGGGCTTGGCGTTGGAATAGTGGTTCTGCAACAGGTTGGCGGAGGAAGCGGCGGAGCGGCGGTAAATAGAGAAGAAGGAATCAATGTCGCCGTTGTCCAGCGCCTGCGCCTCGTCAATGGCGCGGCGGTTTTCCTTGAAGTAGTGCACCGCGCGCATGATGGCGCGGTCGTTGCATTTGCCGCGCAAATCGGGAATGGAGCGCAGGAACAAAAACTCGTCCACCTCGCGCAGGTATTCCTTGCCGAATTGGCGCGCCACGGACTTCATCTCGCTCGGCACGGCAACATAGTCGTCGGTCAAATCGGAGTGGCTGCCCTTGGTGTCGGTGATGCACAGGTTGAAGCCTGCCTTTTCAAAGTCAAAGCTGTACTTCTCTACATACGGCTTGTCCGTGTCGAGGAAGTCGATAAACACAAAACCGCCGTAGGCGCAGACCGTCTGGTCAAGCAGACCGCTGCCCTTGCCGAAATAGACGTTTTCGGCGTACTGACCGATTTTGGCAATCTCCGCCTCGTCGGTGCGGCAGTCGTTGTATCGGATGTTGATGATGGTGCCCACCAGCGTTTCAAACGCCGCGGACGACGAAAGTCCGCTGCCGCTGAGCACATCGGAGGTGGAATACGCGTCAAAGCCGCCGACGGTCACGCCCATCGACGCAAAGCGCGCCGCGATGCCGCGGATGATGGCGGCGGAGCTTCCCTTTTCCTCCTCGCGGACGGAAAGGTCGGTCAAATCGACCTCAATGCGGCCGTGCCCCTCGGATTCCATGCGAATCATGCGCTCGTCATGAAACGCGACAACGGCAATCACGTCCAAATTCACCGCTGCCGCCAGCGCACAGCCGTGCTGGTGGTCGGTGTGGTTGCCGCCGATTTCGGTGCGGCCGGGCGCGGAAAACACGCGGACATCGCCGCGCTGCGGAAACAGCTCCTCAAAGCGGCGCACGGCGCGCTGATATCTTCTGCGCTGACCTTCCATCGCTGTCGCCGACGCGCCGTACAGTATTTTCAGCGCGTGGTCGGCTTTGCCGCTGCCGACCGCTTCGAAAAAGGTTTGTGTGTTCATCTCAATGCACCTCACATATCAAGCATTCTCAGTTCCTCGAGGACTTCCTCCTCGGTCATATCGCTGCCGCCCATTTCCTCGCGCCGCGCGGCGTAATACGCCTTTTCCTCGGGCGAGCCGGGCATGATTTTTTTGCCGTCGTCGGTGAGGATAAACTCGCCGTCGTCATCCACGACAGGCAAATATTTATTATAGTCCTTCATCAGCAGGCGCGCCGTCAGCATGGTGATGGCGCCGAAGCCGAAGAAAAACCAGCAAAACGCGTAAAGCGGCATCAGCTGCGGATCGCTGTAGGTCAAATACAGCGGAAACACATGGAAAAACAGATTGACGGGAATAAACCACGGCTTGTGGAACGCAAAGTAAATCGCGTTGCGGATGTGGTCCGGGATTCTGCCCTCAAACGCCGCAATCGACGGAAAGACATAAATCAGCACCATGGTGATAATCAGCCCGATGGCGTACAGTCCGTATTGAAAATAGCTGATGGGCGCGCCCGCGTCCAGACAGATGCGGACGTCAAAATAGCCGAACACCATCAGCGCGGCATAGAGCACCCAGACGATAGTGGACTGCAAAAAGCAGGTCTTGAAGCCGATCCAAAATTGCTTAAACGGATTGGTCACGCCTCCGGAGCGCATGGTTTTGAACATCACGCGGTACAGTCCGGCATAGGAAGCGCCGATGGTGACAATGGGCAGGCTGAACAAAATGAACATCAAATTGGCGCCGATGATAATGCCGACCTTCGTCATCAGCCGTCCGAAGGTGCTGTCGTTGCTCATAAACGATTGAATAAAATTGTGCATGGCTTATCACCTCTCCAAAATGAAGTCGAGAAAATCCTCCACCTCTTTGATATTTTTGCTGTGCGAGCCCACCGCCAGCGCACAGTCGCCGGCATACACATGGTATTTCGTCACGACCAGGCTGTCGCTGATGTCGATGCCGACGGGAATCGGCGCCTGCTCCTCCCCGTCCTCGACGGGCGTGTAGTAGATAAATCGGTCGGCGTATTTTTTCTTGATGGAGGCGCACTCCCCGCTGTTGAGGTCGCGCAGTCTGCCGCTTTCGCCGAGCGCCGCCATCGGCTCCCTCGCCATGGTAATCGCGTCGATTTCGCCTGCGTCCTCCAAGCCGACAAAGGTGTTGTAGTAGGTGTTGCCGCGCGCCTTGTTCTGCGTGTAGTCAAAGTAGCTTTCGGCGTTGAACTCCACCTTCTTTTTTGTCAGGTCATAGCCGGTGCTTTCGGTGAAATCTTTCCAGATGGCAGTGCCGGTGCCTGCCCTTGCCGAGGTGTTGGCAAAGGTGACGGTCAGCCAGTTGCCGGGAATGTTGGTGGCGATGCGGATAACCAAAAACGTGCCGAAGCCGATGACAAACAGAGCGGCGATAATCGGGATTTTGAAATACATCCAGATATAGCGCAGCTTTTCCTTGAACGGCAGGCGCTTGATTTTTGCCATTTCCTCGGACCATACAATTTTGTTCGGGTTGTCTTTTTCTCTCATCATAACGCTACTTAATCCGGATAATATCGAGCTGCACGGCAGGGTAATCGCCTGTCAGCCTTGGGAAGGTGTAGCCGCCCGACATCAACGCCGCGCCGCGGCACTCAAATTCGCCGCCGACAGAATAAACCGCATCGGGCAGCAGTCCCTTGAGCCGCACATGCACGGGCGCGGAATTTGCCAGCGGATTGGTGACGACAATGTTGAGCAGCGCACGGTCTTGATCCTCGCTGACATACTGCCACGCGACATAGTGCGTGCTGTCGCTCATGCGGCTCAGGCGGTAGAGCTTGCCGCTGTGAATCATCGGCTCCAGCTCCTTGAAGCGCGCAATTTGCTCCTTGATTTGCGCGCAGTCCTCGTCGGACAGGGCGGTGAGGTCGAGCTCATAGCCGAAGGTGCCGGACATCGCCACCACGCCGCGCGTGTGAATCGGCGTTTTTCTGCCGGTTTGATGGTTGGGCGACGCGCTGACATGCGCGCCCACCGTGCACGCCGGATAGCCGAAGGAAGTGCCGTACTGAATTTTCAGCCGCGAGATGGGATCGGTGTTGTCGGAGCACCAAATCTGCGGCGAATAGGCGAGCATACCGGCGTCAAAGCGTCCGCCGCCGCCTGCGCAGCCCTCAAAGAGCACATACGGAAATTGCTTGGTCAGGCGGTCGTAGAGCTTGTACAGGCTGAGGTAATAGCGGTGCGCCACCTCGCCCTGACGCGGAGACGGAATAGAGTGGGAATATACGTCGGAAATGGAACGGTTGAAGTCCCATTTGATATAGCTGATATTATACTTCTCCAGCAAGCCGGAGATGGTGGCAAAGAGGTAGTCGTGCACCTCTTGGCGCGAAAGGTCAAGCACCAGCTGGTTGCGGCTCATCATCGGCGCGCGGTTCGGCGCCGTCATCGCCCAATCGGGGTGCGCGCGGAACAAGTCGGAATCCTCGCTGACCATTTCCGGTTCAATCCACAAGCCGAAGCGCAGTCCGAGCGCGTTGATTTTGGCAATCAAGCCGTCAAGACCGTTGGGCAGCTTGTCGGTGTCGGGCACCCAATCGCCCAAGCCGGCGTTGTCGTCGTTGCGGTTTTTGAACCAGCCGTCGTCGAGCACAAACATCTCAATGCCCAACGCCTTTGCCTTTTCGGCGATAGCCATCACCTTTTCCTCGGTGATGTCAAAATAGGTCGCCTCCCAGTTGTTGATTAACACTGGGCGATGGCTCAGCTTGTATTCACCGCGCACCACATTGCGGCGGATAACGCGGTGGTAGTTATGCGAAAGCTGCGTCAGACCGTCGGCGCAGGTGAGGATGACCTCGGGTGTATAGAACGACGCCCCGGCGGTCAGCTCCCAGCGGAAACGGTCGTCGTTGACGCCCGTCACAATGCGGACGCCGTCAAACTGGTCGCGCTCCACCTCGGTTTTGTGGTTGCCGGAATACATCAGCATCACGCCGTAGCATTTGCCGGCGTCCTCGTTGGCGTCGCGGTCACAGAGAATGATAAACGGATTGTGCTGGTGGCTGGACATGCCCCTGCCGGAGCTGAGGGTGTGCACGCCGTGAAACAGCGGCACGCGCTCGGGCTGGCGCTCCATGCAGTGTCTGCCATGGAAATGAATCATATCCCACTTGCCGAACGGCAGCTCCAGACACATAGAGGACGCCTTGCGCAGCCACACAATGTCCTTGCCGGTATTGACAATTTCAACGGCGCGCGTGATGATATTCAGCTCCTCAAACACGCCGTAATACAGCTTAACCTCGACGTTGACGGCAAAATCCTTCAGGGTGATAATCAGCGTGTGGACACTCTCCCCGTTGTCATACACCGAGGGCAGCCCGGGAATGGCGTACTTCCCCTCGACAATCTCATGGGAAACATAGTGGAACTCGGCGCAGCGGCTGCCGTCCGAAAACGACGCGCGAAAGCTCGTCACGCGGTAATCGCCGACGCCGAAGGAGGTGAACTCCTGCGCCATGCTGTCGAGCGAATAGGCGCGGTTGAGGCGCATTTCATAGGGATTGCCCGAAAAGCCGTGGTCGTAGGTGCGGAACGGATAGGACATATCGTTTTGACCGATTTTGGAGCCGTAGTAAAGGTGCTGCAGATAGCCCATCTCGTCCACCTTCATCTGATAGCAGGTATCAGCGGTTTCCAAAACAAACTGCCCGGTGCTGTCAACAAACCGAATGCTCATGGTTATTCTCCTTCTTGCTTGGATTGGTGCCGGTTTCTGTATTCGCGCGGGCTGACGCCGTAGTAGGATTTAAAAATCTTGGAGAAGGTCAGCGGATTGTCATAGCCGACGTTGCGCAATTTCCTGAATGGGATTGTTGGTTTCCGCCAACAGCTTGCACGCGTGCTTCAAGCGGCACTGCAGCAAATACTCCTGCGGCGAAACACCCATTTTCTTTTTAAAAATTGTCGTCAAATAGCTGCGGTGGATGCCGATAGTCTTGGCGACGCTGTTGACGGTGGCGGTGGCAAAGTTGGCGCGGATAAAATTCGCCGCGTACTCCACATAGGTGTCCGCGTGGTACTCGTGAAATTTATGTACCTTGTTTGCGGACTCGTTGTAGGATTCGATGGCAAGCCCGATGAATTCGAGCAGCATCCCCGTGTTGGCATATACCGCCGACGGCTTCAGCACCACCTGACTGAGCAGGCGCTGCACCAGCGCGTAGAAGCCCTGCTGATCCACATGACATTCCATGCTGTTGACGCCGTCAAAAAAGCCTGCCTTTTCAATACATTCCTTCGCAATTTTGCCGTCAAACGCCATCCAGCAATACGCCCACGGATCCTCGCTGTCCGCCTTGTACCAGGTTTCCTCTCCCGGCTTGGTCACAAACATCTGACCGAAGTGCAGCTTTTGCTCGACGCCGTTCACGCACAGCGTGCCCTTGCCCTCTAAGATAATGTGCAGGTGATACCCCTCGCGGTCGCCGGGATCAAAGCGGTAATCGGGCATGCAGTGCTCCATGCCGCACAGCTTCAAATAGATATCATCGGTGATACGTCTGGAATACACCAAGCATCTGTATTTTGTCGTTTCATACATCTCAGACAATTCGTCTGTTCTTACATTTTTTGTCACGGTTACACCCTCCGCGTTTACTCCCCTTAGCACTTATTAATACTATTCTCTGATAGAAAGTAGACAACTTTCTACCAGAGAGAAAACGCTTGACGCGTTTTCCAATTGCGCAAAAGCGCAATTGCCGTCTTATACAATCTTGACGCGCCTACGGCGCTATTAAAAAGTAGAAAGTCTACTTTTTAATGAAGAATAAATTTTAATAAATGTCAATTGTTATATTGGACTTTTCACCAATAATCTTGTTGTTTTTTCAAAATGAATCTCAATCAAAAGCCGGAGATACCCCGTGGATACCTCCGGCTTTTTTGGTTTATTTAGGCATGTTCATCCTATTGGCACGTCACGTGCTTACAGCTTGCCGCCCGAGGTTGCTATACCTTCTACAAATTGTTTTTGGAAAATAACATAAATGATAATCATCGGTACAACAGCCAAAACGGCCGCGGCCATCATGGTGGGATAGTTGCTGCTGAACTGTCCCTGCATTTTTGCAAGACCTGCGGACAGCGTGGTGGTGTCCGCTCTGGTGCAGACGATCATCGGCCACATCAGGTCCTTAAACGCGAACAGCGCGGTGAAGATGCCCAGCGATACCATCGACGAACGGGTGAGCGGCATCATAATGCGCAGGAAGCGCTGACCGATGTTGCAGCCGTCGATATCCGCCGCTTCCTCCAAATCCTTCGGAAGTCCCTCGTAGCCGGTTTTCAGCAGGTAGGTGCCGAACGCGGTGACGATGCCGGGGAATACCAAGCCGGAAATGGTGTTGAGCAGGTTGAGATTGCTGACCATCAGGTACTGCGGAATAATGAAAATCTGTGCCGGAATCATCATCTGCACCAGCACCAGAGCAAAGAAGAAGTTCTTGAGCGGGAACTTCAGTCTGCCGAAGGCGTAGCCCGCCATGGTGGCGGTCAGACATGCGCAGATAACGCGGAACAAAATCATCAGTAACGTGTTTTTATACAAGATAACAAAGTTGTAGCTCTGCCAAACCTCCGCGAAGTTTTCCCAGTGCCAGCCGTGCGCCGGGAGAATGTAGAACGGATCAACCGAGATGGCCTCCTGGTTGGTTTTCAGAGCGGTCAGAATCATCCATGCGAATGGAACCAGCATGATAAACGCCATGATAATCAGGATGATATACATGACAACCTTGCTTGCAATATTTCTGGCGCGAGCACTTTGCATAACTCAGTTCCCCTTTCTTACGGATGATAAACAAGCTTCTTCTCGGCGCGCTGCATAATAAAGGTGACAATCATAATGAAGATAATCAGGAACACAACGATGGTTGCGCCGTAGCCTCTGTTATTTTTGGTGAACGCGTAGTCGTAGAAGAGGTAAACGATGGACTGGGTGTTTTCGAGCGCGAGGTTGGTTTTATCCATTACCATGAACATCAAGTCGAAGATGGTCAGCGCGCCGATAACACGGGTCTGCACAATGAAGAAGGTGGTCGGGGAAAGCAGCGGAACCGTGATGTGGAAGAACTGGCGGATGCCGGTGGCGCCGTCAATTTCTGCTGCTTCATAATAGTCGCCGGGGATTTCCTGCAGTCCCGAGATAAACAGAACCATGTTATAACCGATAATCGACCAAACACCGATGATAGCGATGGAAATCCAAGCGATTTTCGGATCCGAAATCCAAGCGACGTCGGTGCCGAAAACGTTGTTCAAAAGACCGAACTGCTGGTTGTATAACCATTTCCAAACCATGGCAACCGCCGCCGGTGCACAAACCATCGGCAGGAAGAAGATGGTGCGGAACAGTGAGGTGCCCTTGAGCTTTTTATTGAGGAATACCGCCAGAACCAGCGAGATGACAACGCCGAAGGGCACTTCAATCAACGCATATTTAATGGTATTCCACAGGGAATGCCAGGTTTCACTCGCGGTGAAAACCTTGCTGTAGTTTTCAAATCCGATAAAGGTATTGCCTTTTCCGAAGTAACCCGTTTTGCAGAACGACTGCCAAACGGTGTCGATTGCCGGATAGAAGTTGAGCACTATCAAGCCGATGATGGTAGGCGCTATAAAGCATAACGCCCATATAGCTTCCCGTTTTTCCGCCTTGGTGCGCTTTTTCTTTTTAAGCTTAGCGGCAGGCGCTTCCTGCTTCATAAGTTCCCTCCTTTGTCTGAATCAAATTTCACAGCCGGCGGACACGGCTTTTCGCGTCCGCCGGTTTCATTACAAATTGTTGAACAATAGAAGCAGATGCTTATTCTTCTGCAATCGCTTTCTCAATAATCTTCTGCGCGTTGTCGCAAGCCTTCGCCATCAGCGCGGGATCGCTCGGGTTCTGCCACGGATCGAGGAATGCGCCTGCCTGCTGGAGAGCGTCCTCCCAAACAGTGGTCTTTTTGGTGTAGGGACGGAAGTAGAGGCTGAATTCCTCAGCGTCGAGGAAGGGCTTGATGTCCATGCCTTCGAAAGCGCTTGCAAACGCCTCGGAAACGCCGGTCATGCCGCCCATGGTAACGCCTTTTTCCGCCTGCAGCTTCTGGCCTTCTTCAGAGCAGAAGTAGGAAATCAGGCTGTAGCAGGAATCGGGATCCTTGGTGCCTGCGGAAGCAGCCCAGCCAAGGCCGTTGTATGCGGACCAGCGCTCTTCCTTTTCGCAGGTGCCGTTGCCGTTGCGGTCAGCGTAAGGCAGCAGCGCCCATGCGTAATCAGCGTGGTTCTCAGCGGTGTAGAAGGAGTTGATCATCCAGGAACCCTGGGAAATCATGCCGACCTTGCCGGACATGAACAGGGAGTCGGTGCCGGTCTCGGCAACAACAGACTGGGGAGCGCCGACGGTGAGGAGCTTTCTCATCATTTCCATGCCCGCCTTACTCTCGTCGGAGCCGATGGTGGTGCCCTTGTGATCCTCGGTGATTACCTGTCCGCCGTAGCTGTAAATCAGGTTGTACCAGCCGTCCTGGTTGTTGGAGGTGTTCATCGCCATACCGTAAACTTCGCCGTTGGAGCCTTCGGTAATCTTCTTGGCAGCCTCATACATGTTCTCCCAAGTCCACTTGTCGGTGGGATACTCAACGCCGTACTTATCAAAGATAGCCTTGTTGTACAGCAGTGCGATGGTGTCGTGATCCTTCGGCAGCGCATAGATGTTGCCGTCCTCACGGGTGTAGAGGTTCTTTACGCCCTCATAGTACTTGGACATGTCAATCTTGTCGTCCTTGTCAACATAGTCGTTGAGCTTGAGCAGAACGTCGTTGTCCATATACATCTGCGCGGTGTTGCTGTGCATCCAGAAAACGTCGGGCATTTTGCCGCCGGAGGCGCCTGCCTCGAGGAGCGTCCAATAGTTGTCCCAGTCAACAACCTCAACGTTAACCTTAACGCCGGAAGTCTCGGTCCACTTGTTCGCAATTTCCTGAATACCCTTTTGCTGGTTGGAGTCCCAGATGTTGACTGTGATGCTGTCGGCTTTTCCGCCGCCGCCGTTGTTGCTGTTGCCGCATGCGGTCAAAGCCGTGGTGCACATCATAGCCGCAAGAATAATTGCTGCTAATTTTTTCATAGTTTGCCTCCTGTTTAAAAATATTAGTTTACAATTTGCACAAAGTTTCCATACCCGTGCTTTACAAATTTATTCTACAACCATAAACAACATTTTGCCATAGGCGAATGTCAGCAAAAGATAGACAAATGTTATATTTATTCCGCTTTTCCCGCCGTTAACAGCAATATTTCATATTTTCACTGTCAATATTCAACCGTACGCCTTCGTCAATGCTCATTATTTTTCAGATTGCTTTAGGCAGATTTTAGTGATTTTTCAGAGCGTTGCTTTTCTCCGTTTTTCATCAGTGAAAGCCTTTTCGTCGATATTGTCAAAAATTTATCAATGTTTTGATAATTTTTCCGCATAACTACGCTTTCGTCAGGGTTCACAAAAGATTTTATCCTTTTTAGGACTATTCACCAAAAGGTATGTTTTTGTGCGCTAAAAGCATAACATTTCGCCATGTATTAATGACATTGGTCTATACTATTTTCGCCGAATATCGTTTACACTAAAAGTAACCTTATGAACGTATAGGCGGCAAAGGTTACATCCCCATGGCGCCGTTTCACTCCACAATATGAGCGGCGTACATTCACAAGGAGGTTTATCAACTCCGTCAGACTCACGGTGCGGCAGCGTGGAGACCTGTCGTAATGCGGAGCAATTCAGCGCAATTGCCCGCGAGGCAGTTTCTGCGAAGGCGTTACTGTCAGAGTCAGGCTTATGTCAGAAGTGATTTTAAAGGGCATCAAAAAAATCTATGACAACAAAGTTACCGCGGTTCACGACGTCAACCTGACCATCAAGGACAAGGAATTCATTGTTCTGGTCGGTCCCTCCGGCTGCGGCAAGTCCACCACCCTGCGCATGGTCGCCGGCTTGGAGAGCATCTCGGAAGGCGAGCTGTACATCGACGGCAAGCTGATGAACGACATCGTTCCCAAGGACAGAGATATTGCGATGGTTTTCCAGAACTACGCGCTGTATCCCCACATGACCGTCCGCGACAACATGGCGTTTGCCCTCAAGCTCAAAAGAACGCCCAAGGCGGAAATTGAGAAGAAGGTCAACGAGGTTGCCAACATTCTCGGCATCACCCAGTACCTCACCAGAAAGCCCAAGGCGCTTTCCGGCGGTCAAAGACAGCGTGTTGCCATCGGCAGAGCCATGGTGAGAAACCCCAAGGTGTTCCTGATGGACGAGCCCCTTTCCAACCTTGACGCAAAGCTCAGAAACGAAATGCGCGCCGAGATCATCAAGCTCAGAAAGCGCATCGACACCACCTTTATGTACGTTACCCACGACCAGACCGAAGCGATGACGCTTGCCGACCGCATCGTCATCATGAAGGACGGCTATGTCAACCAAATCGGCACCCCGCAGGATCTGTTCAACAAGCCCGTCAACCTGTTTGTAGCAGGCTTCATCGGCATGCCCGTTATGAACTTCTTCAAGGGCAGCAAGCTGCTGCTGGAGGACGGCAAATACTATGCGGAAATCCGCGGTGTTAAATTCCTGCTCAGCGACTTCCAGCAAAAGGCGCTCAAGTCCAAAAACCAGCAGCCCACCGATATTGTGGCAGGCATCCGTCCGCAGCACATCCGCGTCGGCAGCGGCAAGCTGTCCGCCAAGGTAGAGGTCAGCGAGATGATGGGCACCGAATACAACATCCACGCCGTCAGCGGCGATGACACCATCGTCATGGTTATCCCCACCATCGGACTCGGCGCCGACGTTTCCATGGGCAAGACCATCGAATTTGACGTAGCGCCCGAGCTGATTCAGCTCTTTGACGAGCAAACCGGCAATAACCTCATTTGGTATGACGAGGCTTCCGCCGCAGCAAACGCGCCCGTTTGCGCCGAATATTGATGATTCCGACGTATTAAAATGATTTCACCTTTTCCGTTTTAATGCGCACAAACCTCTAAAGGCAGGCTCAAAGGGCTTTTTGAGCCTGCCCTTTGTGTTATCCCCTCCGCTTCCACAGAGAACAGAAAGCCGAGATGAATCATGAATCCTAAATTTTGCAATCGCTTCACCCGAACCTTTGAGGTAGAGCGCGAGCTTTACCGCTATATGAACCTCACCGCGCCGTTGGTGCGCGCCGCATTGATTATTTTGGGCGCGGCGCTGGTCATCGACGTTGCCGCAAGCCTGATTCTCGGGCTTAGCTACGCCAACATGGCGGTGTTTGCCATGTGCTGCATCTTGCTGTTTGTGCTGTTTTTTCGCTACTACGCCGCCGTGCAGACCGCCAAGGCGCGCTTTGCTGAGGACACCAACAACAAGGGCGAAATCACCGTCACCGCCACCATCACCGAGGGCAAGCTCATCAGCGAGTCCTCCGACAGGGAAACCCCTGTGGAGGTGCCGTTTCAAAAATTCAGCAAGGTGTTTGAAACCCAACATTACTACATGCTGTACACCGACGACCGCATGGTGTACGTGTTCAAAAAGGGCGCGTTTGAAGCCGGCAGCGAGGAAGAGTTTTTACCGTATATCCGTCAGCAGATTGACAACAACAAGCGCTGATCGCTTGCGCAAAGGAGCCTTTCCATGATGATTACCCAACAGCCCTTCGGCGCCGCCTCGCAAGGTCAGTCCGTGACGCAGTACATCCTGCGCAACAGCCGCGGCATGCAGGTCAACATCCTCAGCTACGGCGCGGTTGTCCAAAGCATCATCGTGCCCGACAAAAACGGCGTGCTGCGCGACGTGGTGCCGGGCTTTGACAGCGTGCACGATTACGAGCGGAACTACTGCTTTTTCGGCGCCTTTGTCGGCAGATATGCCAACCGCATCAAGGACGGACAATTCACCCTCAACGGCATCACCTACCGCCTGAAGCACAACGCCGGGCGGCACCATTTGCACGGTATTTTTCCGTTCAAAGTCTACGACGGGGTGATCGAGGATGACGCGCTGGTATTCCGCTTCCGCAGCCTTCCCGACGAGGAGGGCTATCCCGGCACGCTCGACGGCGAACTGCGCTACCGCCTGACAGAGGACAACGCCCTCGACATTCTCTACACCGCCGTCACCGACGAGGACACCATCGTCAACCTGACCAACCATTCCTATTTCAACCTCAACGGTCACGACAGCGGCGATATCCTGCATCATACCCTGCAAATGGACGCCGCCCGCTTCACCGAAATTGACGGCGAAGGCATTCCCACCGGCAGGATTCTGCGCGTTGACAACACCGCGCTTGACTTTCGTCAGCCGAAGCCCATCGGCGCGGCGCTTTTCAGCACCGAGGAGCAAATCGCCGTTGCAGGCGGCTGTGACCACAATATGGTTTTCGATAAGCCGAGCGGAGAATTTCGCCGGTTTGCCGTCGCCAAAAGCGATAAAACCGGCATTGTCTTGACCGCGTACACCGGCGAGCCTGCCGCGCAGCTTTACACCGGCAATTTTATCAACGCCACCGGCAAGGGCGGCGCTGCCTACGGCAAATTCAGCGGCTTTGCGCTGGAGGCGCAGCGCTATCCGTGCGCGCCGAATTTCCCGGAATTTCCGTCCGCCGTTTTGCGCAGGGGCGATACCTACCGCCAACACACGGCGTACCGGTTTTCCGTAGAATAAGCCTTTATCTCCTCTTTCCTAAAAATATCCCCATCGCAAGAAAGCCCGGAACACCGGGCTTTTTTGCTTGGCAAAGGTTGTGCGCAAGGCGGCAGAGTGTTGTCATTTCGTCCAACCTGCGCTATAATAGAACCAGAAAAGAGGGATTGCACATGAACACACAGGAATTTATTCGCATCATGGACAGCGGCGCGGAGGTACAGGCGTTCAGCGAGGTGCATCAATACATGACCTATCTGAGCAACGAAGCCATGAAAATCACCGCGGAACTGAACAACGCCTATCACACGCCGGAGGAAATCATCACCTTGCTGGAGCAGCTCACAGGCAGAGAAATCCCCGAGGGCGTGTATATGTTTCCGCCGTTTTACACCGACTGCGGCAAAAACATCCGGCTCGGCAAGGGCGTTTTCATCAACGCCGGCTGTCAGTTTCAGGATCAGGGCGGCATCACCATCGGTGAAGGCACCCTCGTGGGACCGAAAACCGTGATTGCCACGCTGAACCACCATCAAAACCCGAAAAAGCGCGCCAACCTTCTGCCGAAGCCCGTCGTCATCGGCAAAAATGTTTGGATTGGCGCCAACGTCACCATCCTGCCCGGCGTTACCATCGGCGACGGCGCCATTATCGCCGCAGGCGCTGTTGTCACAAAGGACGTCGCCGCCAACACCATCGTCGGCGGCGTGCCGGCGAAATGGATCAAAACGATTGATACCGATGATACGCCGTAAGGCTTTTCCGTCGTTTGCGCAAGAAATTTGCAAAACCGTTACCGATGGTGTATAATAGCAGCGGAAGGATATGATGATGATGAAATTCAACCTGCATACGCACACCAAGCGGTGCAACCACGCCAACGGCGAGGACAGGGAATATGTGGAAGCCGCCATCGCCGCCGGCATGGAGGTGCTGGGCTTTGCCGACCACTGTCCGCAGTTTTTCCCGGACACCGACTACTACAGCTTTTTCCGCATGCACCCCGAGCAGGCGTTGGAATACGACGAAAGCGTGCGCGCCCTGCAAAAGGAATACGCCGCCGACATTCAGATTTTGCTCGGCTTTGAAACCGAATATTATCCCAAAACCTTTGACGCGCTGATGGCGTTTGTCCGTCCGCTGCACCTCGACTATATGATTATGGGACAGCACTTTGTCGGCAACGAATATGACGAGGGCTCCTACTACGCCGCCGAGGAGGGCAAGCGCGAGGACTATTTGCGCCACTATGTCCGCCAGGTCACGGAAGGGCTTGCCACCGGCGCGTTCACCTATTTGGCGCACCCGGACATCGTCTGGTACTGCGGCGGCGAAGAGGAATACCGCCGCCAATCCGAGGCGCTTTGCCGCTTCGCCAAGGAGCACCACATTCCGCTGGAGTTCAACATGCTGGGCTACGTCAACGGCAGAAGCTATCCCAACCCGGCGTTTTGGCAGGTCGCCGCCGCTGTCGGCAACGAGGTTGTCATCGGCTACGACGCCCACGATCCCAAGGCGCTGCGCAACGACAGCGCCTATGCCGACTGCCTGCGCCTGCTGGACGGCTACGGCATACAGCCGATTTCATTTGAGGAGATAATTTTGCGCAATGAAAAGCTTTAAACTATGTTTGGCGGCGCTGCTGCTGTGCCTGAGCCTGTGCGCCTGTCAGGGCGGCGCAGACAGCGCGGCGGAAACCACCGCCGCCGCCGAGCCTGCCACCGAAGCGGAAACCGAGCCGCCGGCAGGCGCGCCTGTGGTGGTCGGCAAAGAGGAAACCTTCTCCTACACCGACAAGCAAAACGGCGCGCAGAACGCAACGTACAGGCTGCCCTCCCTGCAATTCTCCACGCCCGACGCGCAGAGAATCAACCGCGAAATTGAGGAGCAATATGCCGCTGTCTTTGAAACCGCCGCGCAGGAGCAAAGCAGTCAGGCGGCGCTGAGCGTGACGTCGCTGGACTATGATGCCAACGTCAACGACGACGTAGCGTCTGTCGTGATAAAAACCGAAACCCAAGCCCACACCGTCAGCTACACGGTGTATAACTTCAACATCGCCACGGGCAATCAATTATACAACGCCGGGCTGCTGAGCTATTTGCAGCTCGACTACGACCAAACCTTCGCTTCGCTGAAGGAAGCGCTTGAGGACGACTACTACAGCAAATTCAAGGTGGAAAACTTTCCCGACGACTACTATTACCAGCTCGACCGCACCACCAACAGCGACGCGCTGCAGCAGTCGCAGCTCTTTTTGAACAGCGACGGCATTCTCTATGCCGTCTGCACCGAATACGCCGACGTCGGCGCAGGCGAGTTTCAGGTGCTGCTGAAGGTTTATACCGATCTTCATTAAAAACGGTCGGGCAGAAACGCGGTTTTCAAACCAAGCGTTTCTGCCCGACCGTTATTTTCGTCAAGCATTCACTTCATATTCCAAAACATTTGTCACGGTTTCGCCGTCGATTTGCAGCGCCACCGGGCGGTCAAAGCGCACCTTGACATGCTTGCCCTTCATCACGTGCACTATCTTTTTCTGCACGTGCTCGCCCTTGAAAATCGTGGGAAACGCAATCAGCGTGCGGATTTTGCCGGCGCCGTTCATCACCATGCAGGTGACGTTGCGCGCGGGATCCAATCGGTTTTGGTGCGGTGTCGCCATCATGCCGCCGCCGTAAAAGCGTCCCTTCATGGTGGGCGCCAGCCATGCCTTTTTAAAGGTGAAGGTCTTGCCGTCCACCTCTACCTCGGCGTTGGTGGGCTTATAGTGAAACAGCAGTCCCTTGATGGCAATCGAGGTGTAGTTAATCGGCTTATCGGATTTTTCGCGCTGACGGTCGCCCTCCTCGCAGCAGTAGCCGTCAATGCCGTAGCCGATGCCGTTGATGAACCGGCTGGTTTTGCCCTTGACGGTCACGGTGGGCAGGTCGGTGAGGTAGCGGTTAATCAGCTCGGGCGCGTCGCCGGGCTTTTTGCCGAGGTCAGTCCAGAAATCGTTGCCGCTGCCGGTCGGAAAATAATAGATGTTGTTTTGCAGCGCGTCGCAGTCAACCGCGTTGATGAAGTAGTTCAGCGTGCCGTCGCCGCCGCAAAGGCAAACCTCGTCCTCCGGGGCGAGTCCGCCCAAAAACGCTTCATAGCTTTCAAAGGAAAGCACGTCAACAAATTCGAGCGTGCGTCCGCTCCACAGCGTTTTCAGCTGCTCGGCTTCTGCCTTGCCTGCGCCGTTGTTGGATTTGGAATTGTAAAGCACATACGTTTTCATGATAATCTCCCTCACTTTAAGTTTTCGAGCATCAGGTCGCGCACCTTGTCGCCGAGCGCGGCGGTTTTGACCGCCTTAACCTCCTCCGCAGACAGCACCTCCACCACGTCAACATACACATGGCTGCGGTGCAGCGGATAGTTTTTCTGAATATCATAGGTGTTCCGCACGGTGACAACCGCCACGGGAACATTTGCCTTTTGCGCAATTTTGAACATCGCGTTATGAAACGGCAGCAAGCCCTCCTCAAAGTTGCGCGTGCCCTCGGGATACACCGCCACACACGCCACGTCGCGGTTGAGCAAATCCACCGCGCGGTTGATGGTTTTGACAGCGTTGCGCGGATTTTCGCGGTCAATCGCCATAAAGCACAGGCGGTGAATAATCCGTCCGT
>CADCAD010000036.1 GCA_902799325.1 uncultured Ruminococcus sp.
AAGATCTCCACCGCCGACATCTTTGCCGGCAAAACGCCGCGCATGATTGAGCGCCTGCTGATTCAGAAGGCAGGCAAAAAGAACCGCGTAAAAAAAGACAAAAAGGTCAGGGTTTATCCGCTGACGCCCTCCGAGCGCGGCATGTATCTGGAACAGAAGCTCAACGAAAGCTCCACCGTTTATAACCTGAATATTGCCGCGATTATCAAGGGCTCCGACATTGAAGCCGTCAAAAAGTCCCTGAACGCGGTGTTCAAGGCGCACGAGGCGTTTACCTCCTACTACGGCGAGGAAAACGGTCTGCCTGTGCGTATCCTCAGCGATAAGCTGCCCGAGATTGTTGAAAAAACCGCCGCTTCACGCGAGGAGGTTATCGCGCTTATCGACAGCTATGCCGAGCCGTTTAACCTCAACGCCGCGATTCCCGTGCGCCCCACTTTGTACGCGGTTGCGGACGGCAGCGTGATTCTGCACATGGCAATTCACCACATCGCCTTCGACGGCGGCTCCGCCAAGACCTTTGTCAAGGAGCTGATTGACGGTCTGAACGGCGTGGAAGTGACCGCCGCGGAGATTGACCTCTCCGATTTGTATGACGACAGCCTGAACGCCAAATACGAGAGCGGCATGGCGTTCTATCACGAGCTGTTTGCCGACGGCGTGCCCGTCAACGAAATGCCCGTCAAGGGCAAGCGCCCCAAGGTGCATCCGCTCTCCGACAGAGAAATTACCTTTGATTATAACAACGAGCAGCTGAAAGCGCTGGACAACACCGCACGCAAATTCAGCGTGACAGAGTTTGAGCTGATTTTCTCCGCCGTTTCGATGGTGCTGGGCAAATACACCGCCTCCGAGGACGTGGTGCTGGGCATTCCCACCAACATGCGCCCTGCCGATGCGGACAGCGTTATCGGCATGTTTGTCAACACCGCGCCCGTGCGCGTCAAGCCGCAGCGGGCTGCCGCTGTCAGCGATTATCTGCAGTCCGTCAGCACCGCCGTGCGCAACGCCACCTACGGCGCGTACCTGCCGTTTGAGGACGTTGTCGGCGAATTTGTCAAGCAGCGCGACGAAAGCCGCAACCCGATGTTTGACGTCAGCGTCAACTTCATGTGGAATCCGCCCGCCTATGACAAGGACGGTCTGAGCGTGGAGCTCTACTCACCGCTGCAGAAGATGAGCCGCGACATCGGCATTGTCATCCGCAAGGGCGCCAAGGGGCTGCACTTCATGGTGCAGTATTCCTCCGAGCTGTTTGAGGACGCCGTGGTAGAGAACTTCATCGGTCAGCTGCAATACACCCTCAGCCTGCTCGGCGGCAACGCCGCAACCGTGCGCGACGCGCTGGCGCTGCCCGAGGCGCAGCAAAAGGTGCTCGACGGCTTCAAAACCGAAGCCACGGCAGAGCTGAGCGAAACCCTGCTGCACAAGATGTTTGAGCGCAGCGCGGCGGAAAACGCCGACAAGACCGCGCTGATTGCCAAGGACGCCACCCTGAGCTACCGCGCGCTGAACGAAAAGGCGAACATCGTCGCCCACAACCTGATGGACAGAGGCATCAAGACCGGCGACAGCGTAGCGCTGCTGCTGCCGCGCGAGAGCTGCTTCTTTGCGTGCCTGTTCGGCGTGAACAAGGCAGGCGCGGCGTTTATCCCCTGCGACCCGCAATACCCTGCCGACAGAATCAACCACATCATCGCCGACAGCGAGGCTTCCTTCATCATCACCACCGCCGACAAGCTGGCGGATTATCCTGCCGACAAGGCGATTGACGTCGCCGACATTCTCTCGGGCGACAGAACCGACAATCCCGATGTGGAGATGAGCGACCGCGAGCTAAGCTACATGATATACACCTCCGGCTCCACCGGCAAGCCCAAGGGTGTTATGCTGCACCACAGAGGCATCTGCAACTACCTCACGCCCCACCCTGCCAACTCGCATATTTACTATCTCAAGCAAAACGTAACCACCTATCTTTCCGTCACGACGATTTCGTTTGACATGTCCTTCAAGGAGCACACCGCCGCGTTCTGCAACGGCAAAACGCTGGTGTTTGCCGCCGAGGACGAGATGAACGATCCGCGCGCGCTGGCGGAGCTGATGGACAAATACAGCGTTGACTGCATCAACGCAACCCCCTCGCGTTTGCAGCAATACATGGACTATGAGCCGTTTAAGGCGGCACTCGCCAAGTGCAAGCTGGTGATGTCCGGCGGCGAGGGCTATCCGATGGCGCTGCGCGACGCGATTAAGCAGTGCTCCGGCGACATCAAAATTGTCAACACCTACGGTCCCACGGAAATCACGGTTTCCTGCAACGCGGCGGATTTGACGGATGCGGCATATGTCACCGTCGGCAGACCGCTGCTCAACTACCATGAAATCATCGTCGATAAATTCGGCGACGCCGCGCCCTACGGCGTGATCGGCGAGCTGTATATCGGCGGCGTCGGCGTGGCGAGGGGCTACAAGAACCTGCCCGACAAAACCGCCGCGGCGTTTGTGGAATACGACGGCGCCAGAATGTACCGCTCCGGCGACTACGCCAAGTGGGACAAAAACGGCTTTGTGCATATCCTCGGCAGACTCGACAACCAGGTCAAGCTGCGCGGACTGCGCATTGAGCTGGGCGAAATTGAGGGCTTGATTGCCGCGCAGCCGCACATTAAAAAGGTGTCGGTCATCATCCGCAAGCTCAACGGTCAGGACAACCTCTGCGCCTATTTCACCGCCGACACGGAAATTGACATCGACGCTTTGCGCGAAGAGCTGAAAAAGCATTTGACGCACTACATGGTGCCGACGGCATATCTGCAAATGAACGAAATGCCGATGACCGCCAACGGCAAAACCGACATCAAGCTGCTGCCCGACCCGGTGCCCGTCAGCTTGGGTGAATTTGTCGCGCCGGCAAACGCCACGGAGGAATTTTTCTGTGAATCCTTCAAGAAGGCGCTGAAGCTCGATCGCGTGGGTGCCACCGACGACTTCTTTGAAATCGGCGGCACCTCGCTGGTGGTCACCTCCGTGGTGCTGGACGCGTCGGAAAACGGCTTTGAAATCACCTACGGCGATGTGTTCAAATACACCACGCCGCGCGCGCTTGCCGAGCTGTTTAAGGACGGCGAGGTCAACGACACGAATAAGCTGTTTGACTTTGACGACTACGATTATACCAAGATTAACGAATTGCTTTCCAAAAACACCGTGGACGCGTTCCAATCCGCGCCGCTGCGCGCGCTTGGAAACGTGCTGATTACCGGCGCGACCGGCTACATGGGCGCGCACCTGCTGGCGGAGTTTCTCAAAACCGAGAGCGGCAAGGCGTACTGCATGATTCGCAAGGGCAAATTCGACACCGCCCGCGAACGCTTGGAAAACATCATGTTCTACTATTTCGGCTCCGATTTTGAGGAGGAGTTCGCCGCGCGCGTGGAGGTGCTCAACGGCGATGTGACCGATTACAAATATTTTGAGCCGTTTGAAGCGCTTCCCATCGACACGGTGTTTAACTGTGCCGCGAACGTCAAGCACTTCTCCAACGGCACCGACATCGAGAACATCAACGTCGGCGGCGCGGTGAACTGTATTCAACTGTGTCAAAAGACCGGCGCAAGGCTGATTCACTTCTCCACGGTTTCCGTTTCGGGCACCACGGACGATGTGACAAAGCTTGACCGCAGAGAGCTGGACGAGCAGTCGCTCTACTTCGGTCAGTCGCTCGACAACAAATATACATCCTCTAAGCTGATGGGCGAGCGCAAGGTGCTGGAGGCAGCCGCCGAGGGCTTGGACGCCAAGGTCATCCGCGTTGGCACGCTTGCCGCGCGCGAATCCGACGGCGAATTCCAAATCAACTTCCTCACCAACAACTTCATGGGCAGACTGCGCAGCTACAGCCTGCTGGGCTGCTTCCCCTACGCGATGATTGAAAATCAGGTTTGCATGGGTCCGATTGACCGCTCCTGCGAGGCGTTCCTCAAGCTTGCCAAAACACCGCAGGCATGCTGTGTGTTCAACGCGGTCAACAACCACACCCTGCCGCTGGGCGATATTATCCGCCAGATGAACGAAAACGGCAACCATATTGAGTTTGTGGAATACGACAAGTTTGCCGCGGCGCTCAACGAAGCGCAGAAGGATCCCGACAAGGCGGCGATTCTGTCCAGTATGACGGCATATATGAACACCGCCCACGGCAAAAAGATTGTCGCGCTTCCGTGCAGCGCGCACCTCACCACGCAGATTCTTGCGCGCATGGGCTTTTTCTGGAACGCGAGCAACGAAAAATATGTCAACGACTTTATCAATGTGCTGCGCGGCTTCCTGTTCTTCCGCAAGGACAACCTGAAACGTTAAAGGGGCAACTTGAATGAAACGAAACGGTACGCTACTGAATAAAAAATACCGCAGCCTGCTGGTTGCAACGCTGGCGATGACCGCCTCGACCTATCTTTCCAGTATTCTGGACGGCATCATGGTCGGTCAAATCCTCGGCACGGTGCCGCTGTATGCGATTAACCTGACCACCTCGATTGTTTTTCTCCGCAGTATTCCGATTGCGATGTTCACCTTCGGCGGCAACACGCTGTCCGTCATTCACAAGAGCAAGCGCGACCAACAGTCCGCCGACACGGTGTTTACCCTGTCGTTCTGGGCAGGCGTGCTGTCCACCGTGGTGATATCCGTCATCGGCATCGCGGTGATGGCGCCGACGGCAGAGCTGCTGTCGCAGGGCAAGGCGGAGCTGACCGGCTTGGTTATCGACTACCTTCTGCCGCTGTGGGTGCTGACGCCGCTGGTGGCAATTGTCAACCAAACCGCCGCCTATGCGCGCACCGACAATCTGCGCAAGCTTGCCACCGCGCTGCCGATTGTCGCCAACATCGTCAACCTGATTTGCGACTACATCTATATGGCAATCTTCGGCTGGGGCGTTGCCGGTGCAGGCTGGGCAACTGTCACGGGCTATGTGGTGGGCGCCGCGCTGACGCTGCTTTACTTCCGCTCCAAGCAGCGCACCGTGCACTTTACCAAGGCGGCGCTCGGCAAGCTGCGTCAGCTCGGCAAGATTTTCAGCATCGGTCTCCCCTCTGCGCTGATTTACGTGTGCAACTTTCTGCGCCTGTTCTTTACCAACGCCATCATTCTTTCTTACACCGGCGTGTTGGGCGGCAAGATTGCCTCAGTTTCCTTCTCGCTCAACAGCCTCGCCTTCATTTTGGTGGAGGGCGCGTCCATGACGCTGCTGCCGATTCTCGGCGCGCTGTACGGTGAAAAGGACGCCAACGGTCAGCGTCTGACGCTGCGCTACGGCATGATTGTCACGGTGGCGCTGTCCGTCTTTGTGCTGGTGGTGTCGGAGCTGTTCCCGGTGCAGCTCGCCGCGCTCTACGGCTTGACCGAACCGGCTGTGGCGGACATCTTTGCAGTCACCTTCCGCATTTTCTCGATTAACATACCCATCTTAGCGGTCATCTATGTCATGCGCACGTTTTTCCAAGCGACCAAGCAGCGCGGACTTGCCAACCTGCTGGTGATGCTCGACGGCGTGCTGACCATTGTGCCGCTGATGTTCTGGTTTGCGCACTATGACATCTATTGGCTGTGGGTGTCCTTCCCCGTTTCCAAGGCGGTGACAGTGCTGATTACCCTGCTTGCCATGGTCATCAGCAAGAAGGTACAGCACAAGAAAAACCTCCTCGGCATCGAGGAGCAGGACGGCGTGATGTACGACTTCTCCATCAAAAACGAAATTCCCGAGGCGATTCACGCCTCCGAGGAAGCGATGGCGTTCTGCGCGCAGCAGCACGTTCCCGAAAACACCGCCAACGCCGTCGGCGTCGCGGTGGAGGAGCTGTGCCACAACATCGCCGTCTATGCGCAGACAAGCGGCAACAACGCCGTGGACGTGTGCGTGCGCGTGTTCCCCGACAAGGTCAACGTCCGCCTGCGCGACAACGGCGCGGCGTTTGACCCCACCGACTACATCGACAACAGCGGCAAGCGCATTACGGGATTGGAGCTGGTGAGAATGTTGAGCTCCTCCGTCAACTATAACCGTGTGCTCGGCTTCAACGTCACCAACGTCACCATAGCTTATTCATAAGGCGGTGAGCGGTATATTAAAGTATAAAGAACAAACCAACCAATCTGAATATGCCAAGAATTTGCTGCGCGCCGCCGAGCAGCGCATGAACTTTGTCTATTGGATGATTATGATTGCGTTTGAAGCGTCAATCTTGATTTATGTCCTGTTTAACACGTGGGACAACACCCGGTATTATTTCAGCGGAAACGCCGGTGCGGCGCTGCTGGCAGGCATCCTCGTTAATGCTATTTTTCGAAAGAAGAATTATCCGTGGATTAAGTATGTCAATAACGCGGCGTTGATGTACGCCGTATTCATGCTGGTCGGACTTTCCGATCCTATTGCGCTGCTGTTCATTTTGATTCCCTTCATCAACAGCTTCTACTTCCGCCCGCGCTTTACCGCGCTGACGGGCGTCATCAGCCTGTTTTTGCTGTACGTCAGCCTGATGAGCATAGCGGAGCCGCTTTTCAACGATGACGGCGAAGTGCAATATAATTTTTTCAGGCTGACGGCTGCGGCGTTTAACTTCACCGCCGAGGAAACCGGCATTATCCTCAGCGGCAGAATCTTTATCATGATTATGGCGTTTGCGCTGGTGATTGTTTCGGTATATCTCTCCGTCAACAGCCGCCGGTTTACCATCAGCCAGGGCGAGCTGATAGAAAAAAACCTCGCCGCAACAGCCGAGATGAATGTGGCGCGGAATATTCAGGAGGGCATTTTGTCCGCTGACTTTCCCGACAACGCTTCCTATGCCGTCTATGCCGAAATGGCGACGGCAACAGAGGTGGGCGGCGACTTTTACGATTACTTTTTGATTGACGAATCGCACTTGGCGCTTGTCATCGGCGACGTGTCCGGTCACGGCATGCCGGCGGCAATGTTTATGACGCTGAGCAAAACGCTGATTAAGGTCTATGCGCAGGCGCACCACGCCGCCGGCAAGGTGCTGGAGCTGAGCAACCGCTATTTGCAGCAGTCCAATCCTGCCAAGTTTTTCGTGACCGGCTGGATCGGTATCCTCGATTTATCGACGGGCGTGCTCACCTACGCCAACGCCGGGCACAATTTGCCGGTGGTTGTCCGCGCCGGCAGGGAGCCTGCCTTTTTGCGCGCCAAGCCCAACTTTGTCCTCGGCAGGCGGCGGCTGGTGCGGTACACCGAGAATCGCGTCAAGCTCAGCCCCGGCGACAAGCTGGTGCTGTACACCGACGGCGTGACCGAGGCGCAGTCCCCGGACGGACAGTTTTTCGGCGACGACAGGCTGCTGGAAATCATCGGCTCCGAGAAGGAGCACAGCCAAAAGGATATGCTGATATCGCTGCGCAGAGCGGTCAATGACTTTGAACACGGCGGCGAGCACTGCGACGACGCGACGGCGTTGGCGCTGTACTTCAAGGATTATTTGCAGGTAACGCCGCCGCAGAGCAAGCGCTTCTTTTTAACCGTGGACAACTTTGACAGCGTGACGGACTACATCGCGGAGCGCTGCACCGCCGCAGGCTGTGACGAAACAACCGTCGGGCAGATTGTGATTGCGTCCTCGGAAATACTCGCCAACATTGATATGTATGTCTACGAAAACGGCGGCGAGATTGAGCTTTTGACCAAATGCCGCGACCGCCGCATGACGGTGGTTTTCAAGGACAACGGCAAGCCGTTTAATCCGCTGCTGGTGCAGGAGCCGGACGTCACCCTGCCGCTCGGAGAACGCAAGCCCGGCGGCTTGGGCATTTTCATCGTGAAAAAGCTGATGAGCGACGTCAGCTATGCCTATACCGGCAATCAAAATGTGCTGACAATTGAAATGGATTTTTAGGAGGGGTTATGAAAAGCACCAACATCATCATCGCAGGAGATTTGCTTCCGATGCCCTGCAACTATGACCTGTTTGCCGCGGGCGACACACAGGCGCTGTTCGGCGAAAGGCTGTGCAGCCTGTTTGCGGCGGCGGACTTTCGCGTCTGTAATTTTGAGGGCTGTTTTACCGACAGCGAACAGCCGATTGAAAAAATCGGCCCGAGCATCAAGGCGCCTGTTGAAACCATCAAAGCAATCAAAAACCTCGGCATCAACTACGCCACGCTGGGCAACACCCACTCCATGGACTACGGCAGGCAAGGCTTTCTTGACACCTGCCAGACGCTTGCGAAAAGCGGCATCGGCTGGCTTGGCTGGGGCGAGAACGCTTCCTCTGTCACAACCCATGCCGTCATAGAGGACGGCGGCAGAAAAATTGTCCTCTACAACGCCACCGAACAATTTGAAAACGCACCGCAAAAGGATTATCCCGGCGTCAACCTCTATGACGAATACCGCGTATGCCGCGAAATCAAGGCGCTGAAGGCGCAGTGCGACTACCTGATTGTGCTGTATCACGGCGGCATTGAGGGCACGCACTACAACAGCGAAACAATGCGCAGGCGCTTTCATCGCATGGCGGACAGCGGCGCGGACGTTGTGATTTCACAGCACACGCACGCCGTCGGCGAGGAGGAGCGCTACAACGGCGCCTACCTGCTGTACGGTCAGGGCAACTTTTGCTTCCACTTCCGCCCGGACGTCACGCCGCTTTTGGCGGAAGGCTTGGTGCTGGAGCTGCGCTTTGACGACGACGGCTTTACCGCGAAGCCGCACCGTATTTTGCGCACGGAAAAGGGCTGCGTCTATGATGAGCAGCAAGACCTGAAAGCGTTTTATGAACGCAGCAAAACACACGATGCGCTGCTGCAGGGCGACGAAGCGGCGGCAGCGGAATTTGAAAAGCAGTTCGGCAAGGACTGCGCCAACTGGGCAACCGTGTTTTTCTCGCTGTTCCGCGGCACCAATCCGCAGGACGCCGAACAGCGCAAAGCGCTCAGCCCGGCGGAATTTGCGGCATATTTAAAAAATTCCTACAGCCGCCAACAGCTGCTCGGCATGCAGATGTTTATGCGCAACGAGGAATTCAATGAAGTCGGCAACCAAATTCTCAGCGATTTGCTGAAAGAAACTGATAAAAAGGAGAAAACAAAATGACCATCAATGTTTATGAAGAAAACGGAGCAACCGTCATCGCCCCCGAGGGCAAAATCGACCATGTGACCGTGGAGGAGTTCGAGAGCAAAATTTTGGAGCTTGGCAAGGAGCACGACGCGCTGACGCTGGATATGGCAGGCGTGGAGTATGTGAGCTCCGCCGCGCTGAGAGCAATTTTGAACGCCAACGATTTGCTGGAGAGCAAGGGCGGCTTAACGCTGAGAAACGTGAATAAAAAAGTCATGGAGATATTCAATATCACCGGCTTTGCCGACTATTTGATTATTCAATAATGCTAACTGTCAAAGGAGAAGGACAATGAAAAAACTAACCGTTATCCTGTGCGCACCGGCACTGGCGGCAGGCAGCCTTTGCGCCTGCGGCAACGAGCTGACCTTTGACAACTACGAAGTTCCGCTGGTGTTCACAAGATAAGCGTCACTGTTGCTTTTGCACACCGACAGAGAAATTTTGGCTAATTAAAACGCAGGCTGTTTTTCAGGACAGCCTGCGTTTTTGATTTATCAAGACTTTTACATACGGAGCATGAGCGTCAATACGTTTTTATCCTGTCTGCGCTCGTAGGAATAGTTGTCCACGCTCGCAAAGACAATGTGCCTTCCCAAGCCGCCGACAGTTGGGTTTGCTTGATATGCTTCCATATTGATGCGGTTTTCGCTTGGATTGAACGGGATGCCGCTGTCCTCAAAGGTCATGACCGCCTTGCCGTCTTTACACGTGAGCGTAAAGTCGATATCTCCGTCTTTTTCGGGATAGGCGTAAGAGCAGATATTGACAAACACCTCCTCGGCGATAAGGCTGAGCTGATAGCGCCTATCGTCTGAGAAATTCATATTGGAAATGAGCTGATTGATTTTTTCAAGCTCCCCTGTTTTGGCTTGCAGATGAAGGTGCTTCGCCGGATCGGAATTGATTTCGAGCGTCAACATGGTGATATCATCCGCCTGCTCCGCCGTTTGAACAAAGGTGCTTACAGCTTCCGTCACGGCGGTTATCAGCCCTTCCGCGTCATATGTCCGATGACGGATTAAGACCTTTTCCAGCGTTTCCTCCCCGAAAAAGTCGCCCTTGTTGTTTTGCGCTTCCGTTACGCCGTCGGTGAACATAAACAGCTTGTCGCCCGGCTTCATCTTAATGATATGCTCAGGGTAGGTCAGGTTTTTGATGACACCTGCAATCATTCCGTTTTTTCCGTCGAGCTTTATCAGCTTGTCCGACAGAATATAGGGGTAGTTGTGTCCTGCGTTGGAATAGGTCAGCTCGTGCATTGTCGGGTTATAAACGGCGGCAAAGGTGGTGATGAACATGCGGTTCGGATTGTGCCCGGCAAGATTGTTGTTATATTCAAAAAGCATTTTTGCCGGAGAATAACCCCAATCGGCATACTGCTTCAAAAGCGTTAACGCACGCGACATAAACAAAGCGGCTGTGATTCCCTTGCCCGAAACATCGGCAACCGTGACGAAAATATTGCCGTTCGGAAGCGTGTGATAGTCATACAAATCACCGCCGACAACCTTCGCCGTTGTCATCATCGCCCGGATGGTGACGACATCATTTTGGAAGGCGCGCGGCTCCAAAAGCCCCATCTGAATAGATTGCGCGATAGCCAGCTCGGCTTTTTGGCGGTTAAGCTCGGCTACGTCGTCGATATAGCTGTCGATTTCCTCCGTCATGGTGTTAAAGGACGCGGACATTTCCGCCAGCTCGTCGCTGCCCTTGACCGGGAGCTTTTTAAACTCCGCGTCACGATTGGAAACAAAGCCTTTCATTTTGCCGCTGATGGAGGTCAGCGGCTTTGTCACCTTAAAATATAGGATCACGGCAGCAGAAAACCCTACTGTTACCGTTACAATCAACATGATCACGGCAAATTCCCGGAATTGCGTGTTGATGTTTTTTATCACTTCGGAAATAGAGATTTCCGCGCTTACCAGAGCGCTGATTTTGGGGTTATCCTTGCCGTCCGCGTAATTGACGACAGGCATATAGCAAACAAGCATATTCTCCTTGTCGTTTTGAATATGAGCGGTAATGCCGCTGTCGTCGCCCGAAAACGCTTTTTCCATTTCCGCGGTCATGCCGCCGTCAACGTAATTGCCTGTCAAATCATCAATCGGATGCTGCTCCGCCTTTGACTCTTCCTTCGCGCTGATACCCCGTTCCAAATACATGACCGTGTTCCGGCTTGCATCGGGCAGCAGAAGATAAATTTTGTCTATATCATAGCGGTTGCAGCTGAGTTCCAGCTGAGAGGTGATGATCCTTTCCTCATTCGATTCAAGCGCAAAGTTCTTCGGGTTAAAGAAGGTTAATTGGTCAGCGGCATAGCCTGCAGCAGCTTTGATGGCAGAGGTTGCCTGATTGACAGCATTATTGTAGGTAAAGCTGTATAAGGCTATCATCATCACAGCCTCAACAACGGCAATGATCAGCAGCAGCCAAAGGGCAACTTTTTTGAAGATAGAGAGCTTCATGCGCGTACTTCCTTATGGTTTTTCTCCTATTATACACGATACTGCAAAAAAAGTCACGACTTTATTTTTTATGGATGACAAAAGATGACTATTATGCTATAATACAGATAATCATACCATACGGAGGAAAGTATATGAAGGTTTCATCGACAAAATCAGGGAATACATGTTCGCTTGCCGTCGAGGGCAGGATTGACACGCTCACAGCGCCTGCGCTCGAAAAGGAGGTAACTGCCCAACTGCCCGGCTGCGAAAAAATGATTTTTGATTTCAGCAGCGTGGAATACATCTCCTCCGCCGGACTCCGTGTTCTTGTTTTTGCGCAGCAGGAATTAGCAAGCGACGGCGAAGTTGTTCTAAAAGGCTTGAACGCGAACATTGCGAAGATGATGACAATGACAGGCTTAAATAACATATTTAAAATTGAAAAATAAGACGGAAACGCCATAAAGTTCCATCTGTTATACACTATTCATTATTCATTATTCATTGAGCCGGAACGGCGGTTCCGGCGTTTCTGTCAAGGATAGGCAAAAAAATGGGTTTTCGGGAAAGTGCTGGGGCGAAGTGAACTCGCGTACGCAACAATTATTCATTATTAAATCTTAAGTTTTCAGTATTCATTTAGAAAATCCTGTCAGCAGGACTGAAAATTTAAGACTTAAAACTTAAAAATGAATAATACAAAGCAAAAATCCTGCCAC
>CADCAD010000037.1 GCA_902799325.1 uncultured Ruminococcus sp.
GCGACCATTCACTATGCACTATGCACCATTCACTATACACTAATATAAAACGGAGTATTTAACATGAACATTGCAATCGATTTAGGTTCCGACAGAACCAGAGTATTTATTGAAAACAAAGGAAAGGTGCTCGACGAAGCAAGCGTTATCACCTACGACATCGACACCAACGAGATCTACGCGGTCGGCGACGAAGCGTACGCCATGATCGGCAAAACGCCGCTGGGCATCCGCGCCGCTCACCCGATGGACAGCGGCGTTATCGCTCAGTCCGATTTGGTTGAGGAAATGGTCGACATAATGATGCGCGAGCTGTGCCCCGTCAAAATATCAAATCCGCGCGTCATCACCGCTATCCCCTGCGCCCTCACCGAGGTCGAAAAGCGCGCGGTCGTAAACGCCGTAAGCTCCTTCGGCGCGCGCAAGGTGTATCTTATCGAAACGCCCAAGGCGGCGGCGCTGGGCTGCGGAGCCGACATCACCTCGCCCCACGGCGTGTTTATAGCCGACATCGGCGCAGGCACCGCGGACATCGCCGTGCTCTCGCTGGGCGGCATTTCGGCGGGCAAGTGCGTGCGCCGCGCCGGCAGCGCCATGGACGAGGAAATCGTCAAATATATCCGCAAGCAGTACAACCTTGTCATCGGCACCAACATGGCGGAAAGCTGCAAGCGCACGGTCGGCTGTGTGGCAAAGCCGCAGGAGGTGCAGACCTTCCGCGTCAAGGGACGCGACGCCGTCAGCGGACTGCCGCGCTACGCGGACGTCACCAACGAGGAGCTGGAGCCGGTGCTGGCGGAAATCGCCGGCGACATCGTCACCGCTATCCGCGACGTGCTCGAGCAGACGCCGCCGGAGCTGATCAGCGACATCTACAGCGACGGCATCATCCTCACGGGCGGCCTTGCCAAGCTGCAGGGCTTTGCCAAGCTCGTCAGCCAAAGCACCAAGCTGCGCGTCCGCGTGCACAAATATGCGCCCGACTGCGTCATCATGGGCTGCGGCAAGGCAATCGGATTGATGGACACCGTCGGCAAGGACTTGCCGCAGGGCATTTCGCCGCTGCTGACAGCGTATTAGTGACAATGGAAAATGGAAAATTGCGCCGAGGGCGCTTACACCGCCTTTGGAAATGTTCATCTTTATGAAACGTTCATCAACGGCGGGGCAGGCGTTTATTTTGGCAAAGCCTTGCTCGCTCTCAAAAGCGTAAGCGTGGACGCCGATTAACAATTATCATTTACTTTTTCCACTTTTCCCAAGGGCTTGTCCTTACCGCAGGTTGGGAATAAAACGTTGCGGCATTACTACCGGTAAGGGCAAGCCCTTGCCCTACAGATTATATATTGAAACCTTGCAGATAAATCCAACCTTGCGGCAAAACTCAACCTATCCTTAACATTGTAGTGACAGCCCTCGCGGCTGTCATTTTGCCGCTCTGCGGCAAACGGGCGGCGAGCGCCGCCCCTTTTTGTGCCGGAAAATAATTTCATAAAACCTATTGACAAACTAGGAAAAGTGTGTTATGATACAGTTACGCTAAAACCTATTAAACTACTAGGCAATATAGGAGTGACAAACATGACACAATACATCACCCTTTGCTGCTATGATGAGCGAATGTGTTGCTGTTGAAGCCAACCGTTATTCATCATCATATTCACATAAAGGAGAAAATATCATGAGCACACTAAAGGAAAGAAACCTTCATTTTGAAACCAAGCAGCTTCACGTAGGACAGGAATCCGCCGACCCCGTCACCGACGCGCGCGCGGTGCCCATCTACGCCACCACCTCTTACG
Organism: uncultured Ruminococcus sp.; assembly: GCA_902799325.1. Classification (GTDB taxonomy): domain Bacteria; phylum Bacillota; class Clostridia; order Oscillospirales; family Acutalibacteraceae; genus Ruminococcoides. The sequence continues at coordinate 1,803 of CADCAD010000037.1, forward strand.
TTTTCCATAACAGCCAACACGCCGCCGACCGCTTCGGTCTGCGCGACGCCGGCAACATCTACGGCAGACTCACCAACCCCACGCAGGGTGTGTTTGAGGAGCGTATCGCCGCCTTGGAGGGCGGCACGGCAGCGCTGGCAGTCGCCTCCGGCGCGGCAGCCATCACCTACACCATTCAGGCGCTCGCCAAGGCAGGACACAACATCGTCGCGGCAAAAACCATCTACGGCGGCAGCTACAACCTGCTCGCGCACACGCTGCCCGAGTTCGGCGTCACCACCACCTTTGTCGATCCCGACGAGGAGGGCGCCTTTGAAGCCGCCATCGACGAAAACACACGCGCGCTCTACATCGAGTCGCTCGGCAATCCGAATACCAACCTCATCGACATCGAAAAGCTCGCCGCCGTCGCGCATGCGCACCACATTCCGCTGGTTGTGGACAGCACCTTTGCCACGCCGTTTTTGCTGCGTCCCATCGAGTACGGCGCCGACATCGTGGTGCACTCCGCCACCAAGTTCATCGGCGGTCACGGCACGGCAATCGGCGGCGTGATTATCGAGAGCGGCAAGTTTGACTGGGCGGCTTCCGGCAAGTTTCCGCAGTTTGCCTCGCCCAACCCGTCCTATCACGGCGCGGTCTTTACCGAAGCGGCGCCCGGCGCGGCATTCGTCACCTATATCCGCGCGATTCTGCTGCGCGACACCGGCGCAACCATTTCTCCCTTCCACGCCTTCATCTTCCTGCAGGGGCTCGAAACCCTCTCCCTGCGCGTGGAGCGCCACGCCTACAACACCGCCCGGGTGCTGCATTTCCTGCAAAACCACCCCAAGGTGGAGCACATCAACCATCCCTCGCTCGAGAGCTCGGGCTACAAGGCGCTGTATGACAGGTATTTCCCCAACGGCGGCGGCTCTATCTTTACCTTTGAGGTCAAGGGCGGCGAAGAGGAAGCCAAGCGCTTCATCGACCACCTGCAGGTTTTCTCGCTGCTAGCCAACGTTGCGGACGTCAAATCGCTCGCCATCCACCCGGCTTCGACCACCCATTCCCAGCTCACAGAAGCGGAGCTGGCGGAGCAGGGCATCCGTCCCAACACCATCCGCCTTTCCATCGGCACCGAGCACATCGACGATATCCTCTTTGACCTCGAGGAAGCGTTCGGCGCTATTTAATAAAAAACACCCCCTCATTCACTATAAACTGTTCTCCGAAAAAAGCGGCAGGCTCACAACGAGTCTGCCGCTTTTGTCAGCAACGTTTTTACCGCCGACAGGTTTTCCGCTGTGGCATACAGCAGGGAACGCACCTCGGCTTCGGGATTATCCAAATCCGGCACCAGCACGGTTTTGCAGCCTGCCGCCGCCGCAGAGCGCACGCCGTTGGTGGAGTCCTCCAGCGCGATACATTCCTCCGGCGCCAGCCCGAGCTGCGCGGCGGCATAGAGATAAATATCCGGCGCGGGCTTGCCGTGCGGCACCTGCCGCGCGCTGCATATGACGTCAAAGTAGGGGAGGAGCCCTGTCTGCTCCAGGTAGGCGGTCGCCAAATCCACCGCCGTCGCCGTCGCCAGCGCCACCGCGTAGCCGTTTTGCTTCAGCCATCGCAGCAGCTCCTCTGCGCCGTCCTTTGCCTCTATCCCGTTGGCGCGGATATAGCTGTCCATCAGTTCTCGCCGCTTGCTGCGCACCGCGTCATAGTCAAAGCTCTCGCCGAACCAGCCCTGCAATTTTGCGACGGCAAAAGGTCTTGCCATCGAGCGGATGCCCAGCGCGTGGCGGCGCTCCATCGGAAAGCCATAGCTTTGCGCCGCTTCGCACCAAAAACGCACATACAGCTTTTCGCTGTCGAGCATCACGCCGTCCATGTCGGAAATAACGCCTTTAACGGTCATGTCGTTTGCCCTCCTTGGAAACATTCACCGCGACAATACCTGCCGCAATCAGCGCCAGCGACAGAAAGATTTCCGCGCGGAACACATTTTCGCCGAGCAGCATGCCCGACAGGAAGGTGCCGAACACCGGCACCAGCAGATTGAACACGGAGATGTTGCTCGCCGGGTGGAATTTCAGCAGCGCCGTCCAAACGGTGAACGCCGCCGCCGACACAAACGCCAGCCACAGCAGAATCAGCAAGCCATCCATGCTTGTCAGGTTCAGCCTGCCGCCGCGCAGCAGGCCTGCAACGGTCAGTGCTAAGCCGCCGCACAAAAGCTGATAGGCGGTGAGCTTGACCGGGCTTCTGCCGGGCGTCAGCTTTTTGGCAATCAGGTTGCCTGCCGCCGCGAACACGGTGCTCATAAAAATCAGGCTGTCGCCGAGCAGGGTGTCGAGCGCCAAGCCGCCGCCCCCGTTCATGACCAAAACGCCGCCGAAGCCCAGCGCGCAGCCGAGGATTTTCCACACGCTCAGGCGGTCGCTCTTCAAAAACAGCGCCGCGCCGAGCACCGTCAAAAACGACGCGCAGGCGGTGATAATCGAGGTGTTCGCGCCGGTGGTCAAGCCTATTCCGGCGTAGGTAAACAGGTATTGTCCAAAGGTCTGCACCGCGCCCAGCAGCGCCGCCGCCCCGGCGTCCGCCTTGCCCACCGGCACAAATCGCTTTTCGCGCACGCATAAAAACGCGAGCACCATCGCTCCGGCAAGGGTAAAGCGCAGCCCGGCAAACAGCAGCATGGCGCCGACGTCGCCGTCGGCAATTGCAAACGCGGCGTAACCGCGCTTGATAAACGGAAACGCCGTGCCCCACAGCAGGGTGCAGCCTATCGCCAAGCCGTAGGCGGCAGGGCGGTTTTGTAAAACAGTCGTTTTCATGTCATCAGTCCGTCAAAGTTGATACCGCCAGTATACCACATTTTTGCGCACGTTTCAACGAAGGAATTTGTGTTTTCATCAAAATCCAACCCATCTTTAACATTGTAGGGTAAGTACTTGTGCCGCCGCCCGTTTGCCGCAGAGCGGCAAAATGACAGCCGCAAGGGCTGTCACTACACTGTTGAGGATAGGTTGAGGGAGTGTTGGAAAGTTAGGATTAATCACAATGCTTCTTAAAATTCGTAGTACAACGTAACAATTAAAACTTGATATCCTGTGACAAATATGGTATACTATAAGAAAGAAAGGAAGGGTAACCATATGAAGCAGGAGAAACTAATATATTTAAGCGAAGAAGAACAGCAACAACTCAAAGCAATCGTGAAAAGCGGAACGCATAATTCGCACGTAATAACACGAGCCAGAGTGTTATTGATGCTCGACAGAACAGGTAAAAAAGATCACGTTAGATATAACAGAACCGCGGAAAGTGCAGGAATATCCGCACAAGCCGTTTACAATATGCGCGATGAGTTTTTAAAGTGTAGGGATATAGAAACCTACCTTTCACGCAAACAACGTGAAACACCACCCCGCAAACCAAAATTTGACGGAGAAGCAGAAGCTAAGATAATAGCTTTAGCTTGTAGTAAGCCGCCTGAAGGTTATTCAAAGTGGTCAGTAAGATTGTTAGCTGAAAAATCCGTAGAACTATGTTTTGTAGACGAAACATCACATATGACAATCCAACGACTTTTAAAAAAACGAAATATAAGCCTCACTTAAAGAAAATGTGGTGTATTCCGCCAAAGCAAAACGCGGATTTTGTTGCGCATATGGAAGATGTACTTGAAGTCTACTCCAGACCATACGACAAAAATCGTCCGGTTGTTTGTATGGATGAAAAGCCTTTCCAACTTCTTGATGAAGGCTTGGAGCCAATTCCTATGAGCAAAGGCAATCATGTAAAAAAGTATGATTGCGAATATGTTCGCAAAGGTTCTTGCTCTATCTTCATGTTTACTGAACCGCTTGGGCAGTGGCGAGAAGCTCACGCTTTACCTCGCAGAACAAGCGAGGATTGGGCACATCAGATTAAATGGTTAGTAGATGAAAAATATTCAAATGTTGAGAAGATTGTTTTGGTAATGGACAATCTTAATACCCATTCTATATCTTCGCTCTACAAAACCTATTCTCCCGAAGAAGCATTTCGCATATCTCAAAAGTTGGAGATTCATTACACGCCTAAACACGGTTCTTGGCTTGATATAGCTGAGATAGAGTTATCTTCTCTCACTATTCAGGCTCTTCTTGGAGAGCGTATTCCCTCTATTGACTCTTTGAATGAGAGATTATCTGCTTGGAGTTTAAATCGCAACTCTTCCCAAAAGGGTGTCGATTGGCAGTTCACTACCAGCAACGCTCGCACTAAGCTAAAACATCTTTATCCAATAATAAAGTTTTAATCGTTACAATGTAGTAGGGGCGCACCCATGTGTGCGCCCTCAGAACAGCAGTTATGTCGCCCGGGCGCACACGCGGGTGCGCCCCTACGGAGTTAAGGTCAGGTTCGGTTTATCCGCAACGTTCTGCCGAAAATGAATGGCGGCTTTGCCGCATGACGAATTAAAAAATCATTTCGTTTCAATCAGCGCGACCGCGTGGGCGGAAATGCCCTCCAGCCTGCCGGTGAAGCCGAGCTTTTCCTCGGTGGTCGCCTTGACGCTGACCTGCGAGAGGTCAATGCCGCAGTTGTGGGCGATGGTTTCGCGCATGTTGAAGATGTAGTCCTTCAGCTTGGGCTGCTGGGCAATCACGGTGGCGTCGAGGTTGCCGATGCGGTAGCCGTGCTCGCTGAGAATACGGCAGACCTCGCGCAGCAGCAGCATGCTGTCCGCGCCCTTGTAGAGGTCGTCGGTGTCGGGAAAGTGCTGCCCGATGTCGCCCAGCGCCGCAGCGCCGAGCAGGGCGTCCATGACGGCGTGCGTCAGCACGTCCGCGTCGGAGTGTCCGAGCAAGCCGTATGCATATGGTATTTCCACGCCGCCCAGCACCAGCCGGCGGTTTTCGGCAAAGCGGTGGACGTCGTAGCCGTGTCCGATTCTTATCATAGTGCTTCCCTCTTTGCTAAAATGCTCTCCGCAATCACCACATCCAGCGGTGTGGTGAGCTTGATGTTCTCCGCGCTGCCCGTGACAATCTGCACCTCGCCGCCCATGTTTTCAATCAGCGAGCAGTCGTCGGTGACGGCGGTCAAGTCCTCCGCCTCGGTGAGCGCGAGGGCGTAGAGCTCCTTTTCGAACACCTGAGGCGTCTGCACCGCGCGCAGGAAGGCGCGGTCGGGCGTGGAGAGAATGACGTTGTTTTCATCGGCGATCTTGACGGTGTCGGTCACGGGTGTGCCGAGCGTCGCCGCGCCGGTTTCCATCGCCATTTCCGTCACCGCCGTGATGTCCTCGGGGGTAACGAGCGGGCGCGCGCCGTCGTGAATGGCGTAATACTGCGCGGCACCGTCGGCGGCTGCGATGCCGTTTTTGACGCTTGCGGCGCGGCAGTCGCCGCCCTCGGTGACGGCGGTGAGCTTGTCAATGCCGCACTCCCGGGCAAGCGCGCGGATGCGCTCCGCGTCCTGCGCACGGCAGACGACAACGATTTCGGCAATCAGCGCACAGCGCTGAAATGCCTGCAGCGTATACTGAATGGCAGGCTTGCCCAGCAGCGGCAAGAACTGCTTGCTGTCGGCGGTGCCCATGCGGGTGGAGCCGCCTGCGGCAACGATAATCGCGGATACAAAAGCGCTCATAAGTACCTCCTTCAAGCGGTGAGGACGGAAAGTCGCAACTATTTTCGTTTAAATCTTGTCCAGCGCCTGCTGCAAATCGGCAATCAGGTCGTCAACATTTTCGAGTCCGACAGACAGGCGAATCAGGTCGGGCGCTACGCCTGCTTCAAGCAGCTGCTCCTCGGTGAGCTGACGGTGGGTGTGGCTCGCGGGATGGAGCAGGCAGGTGCGCGCGTCGGCAACGTGGGTGGCGATAATCATCAGCTTGAGGCTGTCCATGAATTTGACCGCGGTATCTCTGCCGCCCTTGACGGCAAAGGCGATGACGCCGCAGGAGCCGTTGGGCAGGTATTTCTGCGCCAGCGCATAGTTGCTGTCGCCCTCAAGATTGGGATAGTTCACCCAAGCCACCTTGTCCTGCGCCTTGAGGAACTGCGCGATTTTGAGCGCGTTTTCGCAGTGGCGGTTCATTCTGACGTGCAGGCTTTCCAAGCCGTTGTTCAGATAGAAAGCGTTCTGCGGCGACTGAATCGAGCCGAGGTCGCGCATGAGCTGGGAGGTCGCCTTGGTGATGTAGCCGAGCTTGCCGAACTTTTCGGCATACACCAAGCCGTGATAGCTTTCGTCGGGCGTGGTCATGCCGGGATACTTGTCCGCATGCGCCATCCAGTCAAAGTTGCCGCTGTCCACAATCGCGCCGCCGACGCCGGTGGCGTGGCCGTCCATGTATTTGGTGGTGGAGTGCGTCACGATGTCCGCGCCGAATTCAATCGGGCGGCAGTTGACGGGCGTGGCAAAGGTGTTGTCCACAATCAGCGGCACGCCGTTGTTGTGCGCCAAACGCGCGAATTTTTCGATATCCAGCACCGAAACGGTGGGATTGGTGATGGTTTCGCCGAACACCGCACGGGTGTTGGGGCGGAAGGCTTTTTGCAGCTCCTCCTCGGAGAGCGTCTGGTCAACGAAGGTCACGTCGATGCCCATTTTCTTCATGGTGACGCCCAGCAGGTTGTAGGTGCCGCCGTAGATAGCGGAGGACGCCACAATATGGCTGCCGGTTTCGCAGATGTTGAACAGCGCAAAGAAGTTTGCCGCCTGACCGCTGGAGGTCAGCATGCCGGCGACGCCGCCCTCCATCGCGGCAATCTTCGCCGCCACCATGTCGTTGGTGGGGTTTTGCAGACGGGTGTAAAAATAGCCGCTCGCCTCGAGGTCAAAGAGCTTGCCCATGTCGTCGGAGGAATTGTACTTCCACGTGGTGCTCTGATAGATAGGCAGCTGACGGGGTTCGCCGTTGCCGGGTTCGTAGCCTGCGTGCAGACATTTGGTTTCTACATTCATGTTGATTGACTCCTTTATGATGAAAATAATCCTTTAATCCAGCCTGTGATAAAGTCGGTGCCGAAGATGACGGCGGCGGCGAGCAGGATAAAAAGCACCGCCGAGATGATGCGCACCGCGGTGCGCTTGCCCTCGGGCATTTCCTCAAACTGCTCCTCCTCCGGCGCGTCGGTTTCCTGCACCACAACCTCCTCGCCCTCGGGCGTGATGGCGCCGATGCCGACGCAGAGGTCGTATGCCTTGTCGTAGTCGCTTTCGGCAACATAGATATCCTGCTCCGAGTTGTCAACGCCGGTGACAGCCTTCGCGGAGAAATTGCGCTTTTGGGGCTTGCTGTCGTTGGGAATCCCGTTGTCGGACAAAGCGGTCTTGACGCGCTCCAGCTCAAAGCCGGACGCGGAGAGTAAAAATTTTAAGTGTTCTTCCATAGCCTTCTCCTGTTTTTGATTTACACGACCATTTTAGCACAGTTTGGCAAAAGAAACAATAGGTTATTGTGAATTATTATTTTGACGTGGGTGCACCACATTAAAAGGGGCTCCTGCATTGCTGCAAGCGCCCCGTATTTTTCCGATTTGGAATTATAAAACTGTCGGCTGAAGCTGTTTGCCCTCGAGCGCGGCGGCGGCACATGCCGGGATTCGGCTGAAATCCGCCACAAGCGACTTTGGCTTTTTTGCCGGGTCGTCCTGCGCGAGCGGCACAAAATAGATGTTTTTCGTATTGAACAGCCTGCCGATGTTCTGCGCCGAAGCGCCCAGCGCGTCGTTGGTGGCGGCGCAGAGCAGGACGGGCTTGAGCACGCGCAGGTGCGATTTTGCCGCCATGGTGACGGACGTGTCGGTGACGCCGAGCGAAAGCTTGGCGAGCGTGTTGCCCGTGCAGGGCGCGATGATGAGCAAATCGCAGAGATTTTTCGGACCGATAGGCTCGGTTTCCACGATGGTGGTCAACACCTTTTTGCCCGTGATTTCCTCCGCCTTTTTCACGTTTTCCGCGGCGGAGCCGAAGCGCGTGTCGGTGGTGCAGGCGTTTTGCGACATGATGGGAATGACGTCATAGCCCTGCCTGACCAGCGCGCGCATTTGTTCAAATGCCTTTTCAAAGGTGCAAAAGGAACCGCACATGGCAAATCCTATGGTTGCTTTTGTCACCGGTTACCCTCCTCGATGATGGAAATAACGGTTGTTTTGATTATCTCCCCTGCCGCTTTGGGCGCGCATTTTCCCGGGAGCGACAGCGCGCGAAAGGCGTCCAGCCCCAGCGCGTGTGCGCTTTCAAAGTCAACGCCGCCCGGCAGGGACGCCAAGTCTATGAGAAGGGTGTTTTTGTCCGTGCGCCGCAGCAGCGCCTCGTCAAAGATGAGCGCAGGCGCCGTGTTGAACACAAGGTCGTAGCCGCGCACCTCGCGGAGCAGGCGCGTGTCGGCGGCGGTATAGCCGAGGGTTTCAATCCACGCGAAGTCGCTTGCGCGGCGCGCGCTGACCGTGACCTCGCTGCCGAGCGAGGAAAGCAGTTTGGCGAGCAGCCTGCCGATTCTGCCGAAGCCGACAACCAGCGAGCGGCTGCCGTACACCGTGCCCTCAAATTCGCGCAGGGCAAGCTCCAGCGCGCCCTCGGCGGTGGGCAAAGCGTTGCGCACGGCAAAGTCCTCGCGCGCGGCATAGTCAAACAGCGCCGCCTGCGCAAGCTGCGGATAGGCGCGCACCAAACGGTCGCGCAGCGCACAAAAGACCGGCTTGCGGCAAAGCGCCTGCAAGCGGTTGTCATCAAAAAATATTTCGGACGCGGCAAACGGCGCGTTGACGCTTTTGTCGGCGCGCACAGAGGGCAGCGGCAGCAGCACCGCGTCGCTGTAGAGCAGCGCGGCGTCCACACCTGCCAAGCCGTCGAAGCCCTGCTCCCTGAGCGTGTCAAAGCCCGCGAGCATGACCTGATAGCCGTCGCGCAGCAGCGCCTGCGCCAAAAAGAGCTGGCGCTTGTCGCCGCCGATAATTCCGAAGGTTTGTATTGGTTGCATCATCAAACACCCACATTGCAATAGACTTGATACTCCATGCTATGCCGACGCCGGCAAAAGGTGCGTAAACGCAAAGCAAGCCGCCTGATGGCAGCTTGCTCCGCGATTGTGTGTTTTATGAAAATGAATGCTCCAATAATGCAATCATTTTGCCGAAATTCATGCAGAGAGGGCACCCACAAGATGTTGTGGAGGTTCCTCTCTTTTTGTATATTATACAATGAAAAAGCCGCTTTTTCAAGGGCAAAAGGGGCATTTTGTCCTATCTTTACAGGCGAAATGACAAATTGCACAGTTTTTCAAGCGAAAGTTTGTGCAAGATTTTTTGCGATTGATTGCGAAAGCCGTTATTTCCGATTTCTCGGTTTCGTCAAATTGACAATTGTCACAAAACGAAAATTGACGAAAATCGCGTATTTCAGCGGTTTTCTGCCATTATTTGTATATTTTAACAGCGCCCTCGGCGCCCGCCGTTGATGGACATTTCACAGAGATGAGCTTTTCCAAAGGCGGTGTAAGCGCCCTCGGCGCCATTGTCCTTACAATGATACAATGCACAGTTTCAAATATGAAATCGAAAGTTTTTCGAACATTCGTTTGCATTTTCATGAAAAATATGCTATAATAGAATTAGGAGAAATTCCTGCCGGATTCCGCCCCGTTCCGGACAAGCAAACGAATAGTGAAGGATACTCATGAAAGGAACAGAAAATGAATTATTTTGAATGGTCACAGGAATATGTAAACACCGCGGCGCAGCTTGACCGTGTGCTGACGCGCCTGAAAAGGGAGCGCGCCACGGCGTGCGAATCGCGCAAAAAGGAGCTGAGCGACCGCATTACGCAGTACCGCTGCTGCCGCCGGGAGTGTATGGAAATAGCCGACAGGCTGATGAAGCGCGACAGGGGGATTGCCTGATGAACGCGAAAACAGTCCGCTTCAATGCAGAAAATGAGCGCTCCTATTGCTTTGAGCAGTATCTCCGCCGTCAGGGCGGCGCCACCCGTCACAGCCTGCCGATGAAGCAGTTGACCGCTGCGGTGCTGCGCGCAGAGCTGACGCCGCTGCAGCGGTTTTGCGTGACGGAATACTACATGCACGGCAAGCGCCAAAAAGAGATTGCCGCGCAGTTGGGGCTGAACTGCTCAACGGTTTCCAGACATATCAGCGCAGGCATGAAAAAGCTCCACCACGCCGCCGCGATCCAATTGGCGTCGCAAAAGCCCTGACGGTTTGCCTGCACTGATTATCAGCCTATGTCAGTGTATGTTAGTGTATGTTGAAACTTTTTTGAGCACCCCTCAAAAATGGCTTATCTATGCGGTTTTTTACCCTTAGTGTATGTTGTGTATACTACCCTTATAAATATAGGGTATTTTTAAAAATAAAAAAAGTTGGTTGTTTTTTTTTTTATTTTTACCGTGAAACACATATAGAGTTTACATACACTACATACACTGTCGGGCTTGGCAGCAA
>CADCAD010000038.1 GCA_902799325.1 uncultured Ruminococcus sp.
CAGCTGACAGAGGAAGAAAAGGCACTGAAGGATTATACGGATGTGTTTGTTACCTATTCTATAACTGAATAATTGAAAACAGAATTGCTATAGATTCGTCACGGGAATCTATAGCAATTTTTGTTATCCTATTCGATTTTTATTTTTCCGTTAAGAGCCTCACGCTTTTCCGGCTGACGCATTTTTTGTTTTATAGGAAACTCCGGCTATTAGGAATCGAGGTTGCGCTTGCCCTTAAAGACAACCGCCAGCATGCCCGAGCCGACGTGCGCGCCGATGACGGGACCGATGTCGCAGATTTGCACCTGCTTAAACATGCCCTTAATCGCCTTGCGCAGCTCCTTGGCGCCCTCGATGTTGTCCGCATGGGCAACAAAGGCTATGTTCTTTTTGGGCTCGATAGCGTCGCGTTCCGCGTGCTTTACCAGCGTGGGAATGACGTTGCTTTTGCCTCTGATTTTGCCGACGTTCACCAGCTTGCCGACTTCATCGCAGCTGATAAGCGGCTTGATTTGCAGCGCCTTGCCGAAGGTGGCGGAGAGGGCGGAGATTCTGCCGCCGCGCTTGAGCTGGTCTAAGTCGTCCACCACAAACCAGTGGGCGAGGTCGTCACGCGTATCAATGATATATTGCTCTAACTCGTCGATGGTGGCGCCTTCCTTGTATTTTTTTCCTGCCATATACACCAGCAAGCCCAAGCCTGCGGAGTCGCAGCGCGAGTCCAGCACCACAATTTTGCGCTGGGGATATGCCTCCTCCAGCTCGCGCACGGCAATCATGCAGGTGTCATAGGTGCCGCTCAAGCCCGTGGAAATGCCCGTATACAGCACGTCCACGCCCGCCTTGAGATATTGCTCAAAATAGTTTTTGAAGGCAAGATAGTTGATTTGCGTGGTCTTGGGCATAGCGCCGTTTTTCAGCGCGTCATAAAACTCGTCCAGCGCCATCATGCGGCAGTCGGGGTAGTGCTGGTAGTATTTATCTTCAATCTGAAATTCCATCGGCAGCACGTTCACGCCGATTTCGTCCACCTGCTTCTGTGTCAGGTCGCAGGAAGCGTCGGTCATAAATACATATTTCATTTCATTCAACTCCCATCATGTTTTTCATCCTCTATTCTATCAAATCCGCACACAAAAGTCAACGCATATTCGCCGATTCGATTTCATACAATTTAGCGGAGGTGTTGAAAAATGAACTGCCGTCTTACCGACCTGCGTCACAAGGAGGTCATCAGCGCCGTTGACGGCGTGCGCATCGGTTACGTGGATGACATAATTGTGGAAACAAATTCCTCAAACGTTGTAGCTTTTGTAATATTTAACCGAATATTCTTCTTTGGAATTTTCGGAAACAAGGGAGATTATATTATTCCGTGGGAGAAAATTCAGATGATTGGGGAGGATGTTATCATCGTTTCCTGCAAAACGCCCAAGCCCCAAAAAAGTGCCCGAAAACCGCTGTTTTTCTGGAAAAATCGTAATTTTTTCAATTTCTAACAAATCGGCACTTTATACTATTAACAGAATTTAAATTTGTATAAAACTCACAAAGAATAATTTCGTTAAGTAATTAAAAATCGAAAGGTTACAAAAATATGACAATTATGACAGCCGATTTCGGACACGCGGACTTGCAATTTGACAAAAAGTGTGTTTTAATACACTTGAAATTGTGTGTTTGATAAAATTTTACGAGCAGAGACGTCGTCTGATACACCCGCGTATATGCCAATTTCCTTATATATGCGCGAAGGCGTCAGACCAAATCAAAGGGAGGACAAATTTTTGAGAGCGACAAACTATAAGCATTATGAAAAAGAACAGAGCGACAAGACCCCCAATAAGTCGAGTCGCAAGGCGCTGAAGGTAACATCCGCCGGCATTGCCGTCACCATCGCGGCAATCGCTTTCATTGTACCGACAACAACTCTGGCGCCCGGCGTTGAGGCGTTTGCCGACAGCAGGGTTTCCTCATATTCGGTCGGCGACATTGACAAGTTTGCAGACGTCATCAAGGACAACTGCGTTGAGGTTACCACGGCACCGTTCACCGAGGCGGCAACCGCCGCGGCAAAAGCCAAGCAGGAAGCACCTGCTGCAAAGCCCGCAGAAAAGGTTGAAAAAACCGAAGCTGTGGAGGTTAAAGAAACCAAGACAGAAGAAAAAGAGGAAGAGACAAAGTCCGAGCCCAAGGAAACCAAAAGCGAAAAAGCCGCCGAGGTTGCCTATGAGGATGAGGACGACAGCTATGCCGACTACAGCGAAAGCAACGAAAGCGCTGCCGCTGTTTCCTATTCCGGCGCAACGCTGCTGGACATCGCCAATCCCGACTACAGCTACAACCCCTCCTTCGTAAGCCTTTCTTCTTACGACAGAGCCAAGCTGGAAAGACTGGTGATGGGCGAGGCAGGCACCATGAGCTACGAAGGCTGCGCACTGGTAGCCCAGTCCATCCGCGACGCGATGAACCGCTCCGGCACCTCCTCAATTGACCAGATCATCTACGAATATCAATACTTCGGCTCCACCGATATCGAACCGAACCAGAAGGTAAGAGACGCTGTTTCCTTTATCTTTGATGAAAACGGTTCCGCTGTGCAGCACCGTGTCATGTGCTTCTACATCGGCTACAGCTCCTGGCACGAAACCCAGAACTTCCTTGCCGAGGTGGACGGCGTTAGATTCTTTGACCTGACTTTCTAAAAAAGTGTAAGCCCCGGATGCTTGTCCGGGGTGCTTTTTTTATCGGAAAACGGAAAACGATTGGTTCGTTGTGTAAAGTGTGTGTAATGCACCTCATTTCTCTATGTTAATAACGAAAAAAATAAAAATAAAAAAAATCTTACTTTTATTTTTTATTTTATACCCTATATATAAGGGTTTTTATACACAATATACACTAAGGGTAAAAAACGGCATAAACAAGCGGCTTTCGGCAGTGTATGTTTTCAGCTTCCGCCTGCATGCGTCTGCACGATTTTTTTCATAAAAACTATTTCCTATTTGCAAAAGTTGTGTTATAATATACACAACTATTATATACACAACTTTTATTTTTTCGGAAAGACGGTGATTTTCATTGCATAAAAGAATAACTGCAACCCTGCTTGCCGCGCTCATGCTGTCCGGCTCCGCCATCGCCTTCGGCGGCTGTGACAACGGCAAAAAGGAGAGCAAGGCGGAAAGCCAAACAGAATCCGGCGCGGCGGACGCCACTGCCGCGGCAAGCACCGACGCCAAGCCCATGTCGGAAGCGCGCGCGGCGGTTGCCAACGGCTCCATTCTGCAGGTGTTCTGCTGGGACTTCAACACGATCAAGGAGAGCTTGCCCGACATCAAGGCGGCAGGCTTCACGGCGATTCAAACCTCGCCTGTCAACGCCTGCTTAGTGGGCGAGGGCGGCGGCATGGAGCTGTACGGCGACGGCAAGTGGTACTACCACTACCAGCCCACCGATTTCACCATCGGCAACTACCAGCTCGGCACGCGCGATGAATTCAAATCCATGTGCGACGCAGCCCACAGCAGCGGCATCAAGGTGCTGGTGGACGTTATCGCCAACCACACCACCACAGAGACCGACAAGGTGTCCCAAAGCCTGATTGACGCGGGCGGCGGCAGTCTGGAAACGCTGTACCACAAGGGCAACGAGGATGACATCTTCAACTACAGCGACCGCCTGCAGTGCACCACGCAAAAGATGGGCGGATTGCCCGACATCAACACCGAGCGCCCGTCCTTCCAGGAATACTTCTTTAAATTCATCAATGACTGTGTTGCCTGCGGCGCCGACGGCTTCCGCTACGACACCGCCAAGCACATCGGCCTGCCCGACGATCCCAAGGAGGACGACGGCTTCGAAAACAACTTCTGGGAAAAGGTGAAAACCGACACCGACAACTACGACGACAAATTTATCTACGGCGAGGTGCTGCAGGGCGGCAACGACCGTTTGGACGCCTACATCGACGAAATCGGCTGCACCACGTCCAGCTCCTACGGCGGCAGAATCCGCGCGGCGCTCAGCGGCGACGACCTCGACGTCGATTCCGTCAGAAGCTACATGCTCGGCGAGGGCGTTCCCACCAACGTTGTCACCTGGGTGGAATCCCACGACAACTACATCAACGACCGCTCCTTCCACGAGATCAACAACGAGCAGGTCATTCTCGGCTGGTCAATTATCGCCGCGCGCAAGGACGGCACGCCGCTGTTCTTCTCGCGCCCCTATAACGCCGATCCCGACGCCAACGAATGGGGCATGAACCGCATCGGCGCGCAGGGCGACGACATGTACAAGGACGCGCGCGTCGCGGCTGTCAACCACTTCCGCACCGCCATGACGGGGGAGGACGAAACCCTTGTCAATCCGGGTGACGACGACACCGCGCTGGTCATCGAGCGCGGCAGCAAGGGCGCGGTCATTGTTAACACTGTGAATGAATTAAAAGCGGATTTTGACATCAACCTGCCCGACGGTCAGTACACCGACCGCGTGGACAGAACCACCGTCTACACCGTCAAGGACGGCAAGCTCAGCGCCGACAAGGCTATCCCTGCCGGCACGGTGGTGGTGCTCTATAACGACGGCTATGAGGAAGTAAAGCCCATGGCAAACACCGGCGTCGCCAAGGACACCGTCTTTAAGACCGACGGCGACCATATCGACGTTACCCTCACGCTGGAAAACGCCGCCACAGGCACCTATTCCGTAGACGGCGCAGCACCCGTCAGCTACAAAAACGGCGACAAGCTGACCGTGAAAAAGCCCTCCGATGGCAACGTTGTCAAGGTGGAGCTGCGCGCCGAAAATGAGGAGAAAACGCCCACCTATGAGCGCGTGGAGTTCACCTTTGAAACGCGCTACCAAATCAAAAAGGGCGCCAAGGTCTACTTTGAAAAGCCTGCCGCCTGGGGCGACAAGCTCAATGCCTATGTCTACAACATCGTTGACGAGGACGAAAACCGCGTCTGGCCGGGCGAGGAAATGACCAAGGAAGCCGACGGAAAATACAGCTACACCTTCACCCGCGACTGGGATACGCCGTACATCATCTTTAACGACGGCACCAACCAATTCCCCGCCGAAAAGGGCTTTGAGGTGGAAGCCGACAAAACCTACACGATTGCATAACAGGAAGGAATTTGAAAATGAGCGAAAATAATTTAAAGGTTGAAAACAGCAAGGTGCCTGCGGAGGAAATCAAAAACCCTGCGCTGAAGGCAGCCATTGAAAAAATGCAGGAGGACGGCAGCAAGCACAACATCGACGTGATGATTACCGAGTGCGTCAAGGCAAAGTTCATTCTGCCTGCCAACGTCCGCCAAATTCCGAACGCCCACACCAAAAACGGACAGACCGTCATGGGCAACTCCACGCAGGTGCAGTTCCGCCTGCTCGAGAACAACCAGACCAAGCAGAAGTTCTTCGGCGTGTTCACCGACACGGACGAGATGAACAAGTGGAACGGCGTCGCAGGCTCGCACAAGGTCGTCACCGATTTTGACAGCCTCGCCGGCATGGTGATGGATCCCAAGTCCAACACCGAGGGCTTTGTCATCAACGCCTTCGGCAAAAGCGTCACCTTCCCAAAGCCGATGGTCATCTCCATCAAGCAGCAGTTTGACTACATGCGCCGCAAGAAGAACATCATCGAAAACGGCACGCAGGTCAAGGTGGGCGAGCCGGACGAGTATCCCATCGATTTGATGGCGGCGCTGATTAACCACCTTTCCACCGAAGCGCCCGTCAATGCCGCCTATCTGCGCATGATTGAAAAGGACGGCAAAAAGGGCTACTTCATCGTGGTGGATTTCCTCGGCGATATGAACGAAATCTTTGAGGGCATCGCCGACGTCGCCAAGCCCTTCATCGACGACGAGGAAGCCCTGACGCTCATGCCCTTCACCATGGAATTCGCCAGAAATGCCGTCAAAGGTATCGAGCCGTTCTATAAGAAGGCAGAGGAATAAGCACAGCACAGCATAGCAAAACCGGACGTATGAGTTTTTCATACGCCCGGTTTCAATTTTTATACTACACTCTGACCGAAATGCCTTTTTCTTTCAAATACTGTTTCAGCGTGGGAATCGGAATCTCGCCGAAGTGGAACAGCGACGCCGCCAGCACCGCGTCCGCCTTGCCCTCGGTGAACGCGTCGAAAAAATGCTCCAGCGCGCCTGCGCCGCCGCTGGCAATTACGGGAATCCCCACGCGCTCGCTCACTGCCCTTGTCAGGGCGAGGTCATAGCCCTTCTTTTGACCGTCCTCGTCCATGCTGGTCAGCAAAATCTCGCCTGCGCCGCGCTTTTCACATTCCACAGCCCATTCCACGGCGTCGCGTCCGACGGGCTTTCTGCCGCCGTTGACATACACCTCCCAGGTGCCGTCGCCCTTGCGCTTGGCGTCAATTGCCGCCACCACGCACTGGCTGCCGAATTTATACGCCGCCTCGCTGATAAGCTCCGGGCGGTACACCGCCGCCGAGTTGACGCTCACCTTGTCCGCGCCTGCGCGCAGCAGCGCGTTGAAGTCGTCCACGCTGCGTATGCCGCCGCCGACCGTGAAGGGAATAAAGATGGAATTTGCCACCTGCTCCACCATGTCAATCGTGATGTTGCGCGAATCGCTCGACGCGGTGATGTCCAAAAACACCAGCTCGTCCGCGCCCTGTCTGTCATACTGCATGGCGCTCTCCACCGGGTCGCCCGCGTCAACGAGGTTGACAAAGCTCATGCCTTTTACAACCCTGCCGTTTTTGACGTCGAGGCAGGGAATAATTCTCTTTGCGTACATCTATCTGCCCTCCACAATATCGGCGAAGTTTTTCAGAATCCGCAATCCCACGTCGCCGCTCTTTTCGGGGTGGAACTGCGTGGCAAACACATTGCCCTGTTCAATCGCCGCGTCAATCGTCACGCCGTACTGCGTCTGCGCCGCCACAATGCTTTTGTCGGCAGCGTTCAAAAAGTAGGAGTGCACAAAGTAAACATACGGGTTGTCTGCAATTCCCTTAAACAGCCTGCCGTGCTTTTTGATGTCCAGGCTGTTCCAGCCCATGTGCGGAATCTTCAGCCCCTCGGCGGCGGGAATCCGTGTAATGCCGCCCTCAAACACGCCCAAGCCCTCGGCGCCCGGACTCTCCTCGCTTGCGGGAAACAGCAGCTGCAAGCCGAGACAAATGCCGAAAAACGGCTTGCCGCTCTTGATAAAGTCCACGGCGGTGTCACGGATGCCGAAGCGGTTCAGGCTGTCAACGGTATCGCCGAAGGAACCCACGCCCGGTAGCACCGCGCCGTCAGCTTTTAGAATCACATCGCGGTCACGGGTGACAACACAGTCGCAGCCGATGTGCCGCAGCGCCTTGTTGACGCTCTGCAAATTGCCTGCGCCGTAGTCAATAATCGCTATCATAGTATCATCTCCATAAGGGTATAGGACAATTTTACCATAAGCCGCCTGATTTTGCAACCGAAACGACGGCGAATTTCATCATTTCCTGTAAAAATTTGACCTTTCCTTCAAAAATGATTGAATTTTGCAAGTTTATGTGCTAAAATGAAACGAGCATTTGAAAGGGAGTTTGGATATGATAACACATCTGCTCACCAGAATTGATTTACAGATGAACAGCTTCTCCAAGGGGCAAAAGCGCATTGCCCACTATATTGAGGAGCATTACGATAAGGCGGCGTTTATGACCGCCGCCAAGCTGGGCGACACCGTCGGCGTGTCCGAAAGCACCGTGGTGCGCTTTGCCGCGGAGCTGGGCTACGACGGCTATCCCAAGCTGCAAAAGGCGATGCAGGAGATGATTCGCAACAAGCTGACCTCCGTGCAGCGCATTGAGGTGACCTCCAGCCGCATCGGCGACGGCAACGTGCTCGACAGCGTGCTGATGCAGGATATCGAGAAAATCCGCCGCACCATCGAGGAAACCTCCCACGAGGACTTCAACCGCGCCGTGGACGAAATCTGCAAGGCAAAGCGCATCTACATCTTCGGCGTGCGCTCCACCGCCGCGATTGCCGGCTTTTTGGCATACTATTTCCAGCTGATTTTCGATAACGTGACGGTGATTAACACCACCAGCACTACCACCATGTACGAGCATATTTTCCGCATGACCAGCGACGATATCATCATCGGCATTTCCTGCCCGCGCTACAGCACCATGGCGGTCGAGGCGATGGACTTCGCGCGCAGCCGCGGCGCCCACGCGGTCGCCATCACCGACAGCATGGCGTCGCCCCTGGTCAGCTCGGCGGACTCCATCTTGATTGCGCGCAGCGACATGGCGTCCATCGTCGATTCGCTTGTGGCGCCCCTCAGCCTGATTAACGCCCTGATTGTGGCGACCGTGCTCAAGAAAAAGGACGAGGTCAGCGAGACCTTCCATGCGCTCGAGCAGGTGTGGAACCGCGAGGGCGTGTATACCAACCACGACGAAGTGAAGAATGATAAAAATGCAACGTAAAAAAGTAGTTGTCATCGGCGCAGGCGCGGCAGGCATGATGGCGGCAGGCGCCGCCGCTGCGCTGGGCGCGTCCGTGACCTTGATTGAAAAAAATCCGCGCGTCGGGCGCAAGCTGATGATTACCGGCAAAGGGCGCTGTAATATCCTCAACAACTGCGACGTTCCGGCGTTTATCCAAAACGTCCCCGTCAACGCGCGGTTTCTCTATTCCGCCGTCAACCGTTTTTCGCCGTCCGACGCCTACGCTTTCTTTGAGAGCATCGGCATACCGCTCAAAACCGAGCGCGGCAACCGCAGCTATCCGCAGTCGGACAAGGCGGTGGATGTGGTGGACGCCCTGCGCCGCTATGTGCTTGAAAGCGGCGCGCAAATCGTCACCGACACCGCCGAGGAGCTCCTGTTGGAAAACGGCGAGGTGATGGGCGTTAAATGCCAAAAGCGCACCCATTACGCCGACAGCGTGATTGTCTGCTGCGGCGGCAAAAGCTATCCGCTGACAGGCTCCACGGGCGACGGCTACACGCTTGCCCGGCAGGCAGGGCACACCATTGTGTCTGTCAAGCCCTCGCTGGTGCCGCTCGAAAGCCCGGACAACGACTGCAAATCCATGCAGGGGCTATCCCTGCGCAACGTCGGCTTAAAAATCATCGACACACAAAGCGGCAAACCCGCCTATGAGGATTTCGGCGAAATGCTCTTTACGCACTTCGGGCTCAGCGGTCCGATGATTTTGTCCGCCAGCTCGCACCTGCGCGACATCAAGCCCGGGCAGTACATGGCTTCCGTTGATTTAAAGCCTGCGCTCGAAGCCGAACAGCTCGACAAACGGTTGCAAAAGGATTTTCTCGAAAACAGCAACCGCGACGTGTCCAACGCCTTTGCCAAGCTGCTGCCGCGCAAAATCATTGTGCCGGTGCTCAAGCGCTGGGGCGTGCCGTTTGACAAAAAGTGCCATTCCGTCACGCGCGAGGAGCGCCGCAGGTTGGTTGATATTCTCAAAGCCTTCACCGTGCCCATCAGCGGCTACCGCCCGATTGAGGAGGCAATTGTCACCTCCGGCGGCGTCAAGGTCAGCGAAATCAATCCCAAAACCATGGAAAGCAAGCTTATCGCCGGCTTATATTTTGCCGGAGAGGTCATCGACGTCGACGCCTACACCGGCGGCTTCAACCTGCAAATCGCCTGGTCAACCGGCAGGCTGGCAGGGGAGAGCGCGGCGATTTAACGGAAAATTGAAAACTAATTGAAAACGGAAAATGACGGGTGAATCCGCACCCGAAGAAAGGAATATAAACATGTCTGTTGCAATTGCTCTGGACGGTCCTGCAGGGGCAGGCAAGTCCTCCATCGCCAAGCGCGCTGCCAAGGCGCTGGATTATATTTATGTTGACACCGGCGCGCTCTACCGCACCATCGGTCTGGCGGCGACGCGCAGGGGCGTGGCGCCCGTGGCTTCTCCCGAGGTGGAAGCCCTGCTGCGCGCTATCACCGTTGACCTCACCTTTAACGACCAAGGTGAGCAAGTTGTGCTGCTCGACGGCGAGGACGTGTCCGGGCTTATCCGCACGCCCGAGGCGTCGATGATGGCTTCCAAAATCTCCGCCATTCCTGCCGTGCGCGCCTATCTGCTCGATTTGCAGCGCAATATGGCAAAAACCCACAACGTCATCATGGACGGCCGCGACATCGGCACCGTGGTGCTGCCCGACGCGCAGGTCAAAATCTTCCTGACCGCCTCTCCCGAAGCGCGCGCGACACGCCGCTTTAAGGAATTACAAGAAAAGGGCATGGACGTCCGCTATGAGGATATCCTAAACGACGTCATCACCCGTGACTATAACGACACCCACCGCGCAACCGCGCCGCTGAAGCCTGCGGAGGACAGCATTACGGTGGACACCACGGCGCTGGACTTTGAGCAGAGCGTGGACAAAATCATTTCCGTCATAAAGGAGAATCTCTGATGGCACAAAACAAGGCTCTTTATGCGTTCGGCAAGGTGCTGCTGACGCCGTTCTATAAGTTGCTGTACCGCTACAAGGTCAAAAACAAAAACGCCATTCCTGCCGAGGGCGGCGTCATTCTCGCCAGCAACCACATGTCCTTTGCCGATCCCGTGCTGCTCGGCCTCGCCTCCAAGCGCAGGCTGTTTTTTATGGCAAAGTCCGAGCTGTTCCGCAACAAGTTCGGCGCGGCGGTCATCCGCGCGCTGGGCGCGTTCCCGGTGGAGCGCGGCGCAGGCGACGGCAAGGCGCTGAAAACAGGTGAGGATATCCTCAAAGAGGGCAACGTCATGACCATCTTTTTGGAGGGCACGCGCACCAAAACGGGCGAGCTGCTCCGTCCGCGCAGCGGCTGCGCACTGGTTGCCCAGCAAATGCAGCTCCCGGTGGTGCCCTGCTGCATCACCAAGCGCAATTTCTTCCGCATGTTCTCCAAAATCATCATTCACTTCGGCGAGCCGCTCACGCCCGAGGAGCTCGGATTGACACCCGACAGCGGCAGACGCGAGCTGCGCGGCGCCACCAACAAAATCATGGACGAAATCAAAAGGATGAGGGAAGAGGATGCAAAAGAGCTTAAAAAAGGCTGAGTCCGCAGGCTTTTGCTTCGGCGTGAGCCGCGCGGTGGAGATGGTCAACGAGCTGCTTGCCGAGGGCAAAAAGGTCTGCACGCTCGGTCCCATCATTCACAATATGGAAATGGTGGAGGAGCTGCGGCAAAAGGGCTGCCGCCCGATTGCGTCCGCCGATGAGCTGGGGGAGGACGAAATCCTCATCATCCGCAGCCACGGCGTGCCCAAGTCCGTCATCGACGGGCTGGAGCAGAAAGGGCTTGCCTACAGGGACGCCACCTGTCCGTTTGTCAAAAAAATCCACCGCTTGGTGGCGCAGACGGACGAAAATGACGTCATGCTCATCGCCGGCAACCGCGATCACCCCGAGGTGCAGGGCATTATAGGCAACTGCAACTGCGAATATTATACCTTTAATAACGAGGCGGAATTGGACGAAATTTTGCCGAATATTCTTCAAAAGAATAATAAACAGGTCAAAATGGTCGCTCAGACAACTTTTGACACAAAAGAATTAAAAAAATCTGTAAAAAAGATAAAAAAACTATGTACAAATCCAAAAATATTTGATACAATATGTAATGCTACGTCGGTTAGGCAAAGCGAAGCCGACTTCATCTCCGCTCAATCGGACTTTATGGTGGTCATCGGCGACCGCCACAGCTCCAACACGGGCAAGCTGTTTGAAATCTGCAAAAAGCGCTGCCCCAACACCGTGCTGATTGAAACCGTCAAAGAGCTGGATCTGGGTCAGGTTCGCGCTGCCAAACGGATAGGCGTAACTGCAGGCGCTTCAACACCTGCAAGGATAATAAAGGAGGTACTGGATACAATGAGTGAAGAAATCAAATCCGGTGAAACAACAAATCTTAGGTTGATGTCGGCAGAAAACAAACAGGCTTTATCCCTGCGGACGAATTGTCAAACGATCCCACCGCAAAGCCCGAGGACATTGTAAAAGTCGGCGACCAAATTGAGCTGCTCATCATGAAGACCAACGACCAGGAAGGCACCATCATGCTCTCCAAGCGCAGAGTGGACGCGCAGAAGGGCTGGGAGGAGCTGCAGGAGAAGGTTGACTCTCAGGAGATTCTTACAAGCAAGGTAACAGAAGCAGTGAAGGGCGGCGTTATCGTCATTTATAATGGCGTAAGAGTATTTATTCCTGCGTCCCAGGCTACCGCAACCCGCGACGAAAGCCTTGAGGATCTCGTAGGTCAGGAGGTTGACTTCCGCCTGATCGAGGTTTCCCAGCGCGGCAGATACAAGAGAGCCATCGGCTCCATCCGCAGCGTGCTCAAGGAGCGGAGAGCGGCTCAGCGCGAGGAGTTCTGGAAGAACTGCGAAATCGGCAAGCGTTACACCGGTGTTGTTAAGTCACTCACAAGCTACGGCGCGTTTGTTGACCTTGGCGGCGTATTCGGTATGATTCATATTTCCGAGCTCTCCTGGACGCACATCAAGCACCCCAGCGAGGTTGTCAACGTCGGCGACACCGTGGAGGTTTACGTCAAGGACATCAACGAGGAAACCAAAAAGATTTCTCTCGGCTTCAAGAACGCCGAGGACAATCCGTGGGAAATCCTCAAGAGAGAGTATCCCGAGGGCACCGTTGTCACCGCTAAAATTGTCGGCTTGACCTCCTTCGGCGCGTTTGCCAACATCATTCCCGGCATTGACGGTCTGATTCACATTTCTCAGATTGCCAACAAGAGAATCGAAAAGCCCGCCGACGTACTCTCCGTAGGCGAAGAGGTACAGGCTAAAATCACCGCTATCGACTTCGACAAAAAGCGCGTAAGCCTTTCCATGCGCGCGCTGCTTCCCGAGGACGAGCAGGCTCCCGTAAAGGCTGCTCCCGTTGAGAAGGCTGTTGAAGAAGCTGCTGTGGAGGAAGCTCCCGCTGTAGAAGAAGCTCCCGTTGTTGAGGAAGCTCCCGCTGCGGAAGAAGTTGCAGAGGCAGCGGCGGACGCCGAGTAATTTGTACATTTCAGGGCACTCTTTTTGAGTGCCCTTTTTGCTGTTAAACCGGAGGAAAACTATGACCGCTAAAGAAGAATTTTTGGAGATATACAAAACCCATATCACGCGCAAGGGCGCGGATGAGCTGTTGGACTGGATTTTGCAGACCGACTTCTTTGAAGCGCCTGCCAGCACCCGCTACCACTGCTCCTGCGAGCACGGGCTTGTCATGCACTCGGTCAGCGTGTTCAACACCATGATGGAAAAGCACTTTGATGAGGAGCAGGACAATGTCGAGAGCTTTGCCATCTGCGGCCTGCTGCACGATTTGTGCAAGGCGCATTTCTACAAGGTCAGCAGCCGCAACGTCAAAAACGAGCAGACCGGCCAGTGGGAAAAGGTGCCCTACTATTCGATTGAGGATCGCTTTCCCTACGGCCACGGCGAAAAATCCGTCTTTTTAATCGAGCGCAAAATGCGCCTCAAGCTCGACGAAGCCATGGCAATCCGCTGGCATATGGGCGAGTTCGGCGACAAAAACAGCAACACCATCAGCCAGGCATACAACGCCTATCCGCTCGCCGTCAAGCTGCACCTTGCCGATTTGGAGTCCACCTTCCTGCGCGAAAAGGGACTTTCGTCGGTGAACAAATAATCTTGCAGGGGACTGTCATATGGATAAACAAACCGCGCGGCAGAGAATTGCCGCGCTGCGCCAAAGCATTGAATACCACAACAACCTTTACTATAATCAGGACGAGCCCGAAATTTCGGACTTTGAATACGACCGCCTTCTGCGCGAGCTGGAGGAGCTGGAGGATGCCTTTCCCGATTTAAAGCAGCCCGATTCGCCCACCAACCGCGTGGGCGGCAGCGCAGGCGAAAAGTTTTCTCCCGTAGCCCACGCCGTTCCGATGGAAAGCCTGCACGACAGCTTTTCACACGATGAGCTGCGCGACTTTGACCGCAGGGTGCGCGAGGTCGTGCCCGACGTGCGCTACGTTGTCGAGCCGAAGTTTGACGGTCTCTCCGTTTCCTGCGAGTATCGCAACGGCGTCTTTGTGCGCGGCTCCACACGCGGCGACGGCGTCACCGGCGAGGACGTCACCGACAATTTGATGACAATCCAGTCGCTGCCCAAGCGCATAGCGAACGCGCCTGCGTTTTTGGAGGTGCGCGGCGAGGTCTATATGTCCTTCCAAAGCTTTGAGGAGCTGGTGCGCCGCCAGGAGGAAAACGAGGAAAAGCCGGCAAAAAATCCGCGCAACGCCGCGGCAGGCTCCCTGCGCCAAAAGAACGCCAAAATCACCGCGGAGCGCAAGCTCGATATCTTTGTGTTCAATATCCAGCAGGCGGAGGGCGTGACGCTTTCCTCGCACAAAGACAGCCTTGATTACCTCAAAGGGCTCGGCTTTCCCACGGCGTTCTATCGTGTCTATGACAACATCGAGGACGCGATTGCGCAGATTGAAGCCATCGGCGACAACCGCGGCAGCTACGGCTACGCCATCGACGGCGCCGTTGTCAAGGTGGACAGCTTTGCCGCGCGCGAGCAGCTCGGCAGCACCGCGAAATATCCCAAATGGGCGGAAGCCTACAAATATCCGCCCGAGGAAAAGCCCACCAAGCTGCTGGACATCGAAATCAACGTCGGCAGAACCGGCGTGCTGACGCCCGTCGGCATTTTTGAGCCGGTGCAGCTTGCAGGCACCACCGTCAGCCGTGCCACCCTGCACAACCGCGATTTCATCGAGGAGCGCGGCATCTGCATCGGCGACACCGTGCTGATTCGCAAGGCAGGCGAGATTATCCCCGAGGTGCTCTCGGTGTGCGAGCATCCCGACAACGCCGTGCCGTATGTGTTCCCGTCGGTCTGTCCGTCCTGCGGCAGCCCGGTTTCACAGGATGACGAAGCCGCCGTCCGCTGCACCAACACCGACTGTCCGGCGCAGCTTATGCGCCATTTGATTCACTTCGTCAGCCGCGACGCGATGGACATCGACGGCTTGGGACCTGCCGTGCTCGAGCAGCTCTCCGGCGCAGGGCTGGTCAAGTCGCCTGCCGACCTCTATCGCTTAACGGCGGAGGACGTCACCGCGCTCGACCGCAAGGCGGAAAAATCCGCCAATAACCTGATCGCCGCCATTGAAAAATCAAAGCAAAACGAGCTGTACCGCTTGGTGTTTGCGCTCGGCATCCGCAACATCGGACTGAAGGCGGCAAGGCTTTTGTGTGAGAACTTCCTCACGATTGACGATATCATGGCAGCCAAATCCGATGACTTTGCCCAAATCGAGGGCTTTGGCAGGATTATGGCGGACAGCTTGGAAAACTACTTTGCACTGGAGGGCACGCGCGATTTGATTGCCCAGCTCAAGGCGCTGGGGCTTTCCATGAAGCCGTCGCCGCAAAAGCAGGCAGGCGGTGTGTTTGAGGGCAAAACCTTTGTCCTGACCGGCACGCTGCCCACCATGAAGCGCAGCGAAGCGAGCAAGCTGATTGAGGACAACGGCGGCAAGACCTCATCGTCCGTATCCAAAAAAACGTCCTATGTCCTCGCCGGCGAGGAAGCCGGCAGCAAGCTGACAAAGGCGCAGTCGCTCGGGATTCCGATTCTCACCGAGGAAGAATTTCTGCAAATGCTTCCCTAATACTATATAAGCCTTTCGGCGCTCTGCATCTTGCAGGGCGCTTTTGCTTTTCGCAGAGTTATATTCCGCGGCTCGTCCGCATAGAATGAACCATAGCGAACGGAGGAATGAATATGAACGGAACGGAAAACAACCGCCTTGCGCAGGCGGCACAATGCTTTAGTCCGCCGCTGTACGGGCTTTTGCAGCCTTATTTTTCTGAATTTGAATATACAGCGCAGGAAATCCGCCTGCGGCTTTGCCGCCCGATGTCCTTGGTTTGCCGCGGCAAAACGGTCTATTTCACGGCGCGCGGCGGCGTCACCGACCTGCCCTGCGGCGATTTGCGCATGGTGTCGCGCGGTGAAATCACCGAAACTTTTCAGCGGCTCTGTGACTACTCCGTCTATGCGCGCCAGCGCGAAATCGCGGACGGCTATGTCACACTGCGCGGCGGACACCGCGCAGGCATCTGCGGCACGGCTGTCTGTGAAAACGGCGCCGTTGCCAACGTGCGCGGCATCAGCTCCATCCACATCCGCATAGCGCGCGAGCACCGCGGCTGTGCGTCGGGAATTTTGCCCGCTGTAAAGCAAACGCGCGGCGGCGTGCTGATTTGCGGTGCGCCCTGTTCGGGAAAAACAACCGTTCTGCGCGACTTGGCGCGTCAGCTTTCCCTCGGCGGTCAAAGCGTTTCGCTGGCGGACGAAAGGGGAGAGCTTGCGGCGTGCGTGGACGGCGAGCCGCAAAACGACGTCGGTTTGTGCGACGTGTACGACGGCTATCCCAAGGCGACCGCCATTATGCAGGCAGTGCGCAGCATGGCGCCGGAGCTGGTGCTCTGCGATGAAATCGGCGGCGAAGCCGACGCCCAAGCCGTGGCGCAGTGCCAAAACAGCGGCGTGCGCGTGATTGCCACGGCTCATGCCGCCGACATGGAGGAGCTGCGCCGCCGCCAAGCCCTGCGAGCCGTGCTGTCCACCGGCGCGTTTTCTACTTTTATTTTTCTCAAAGGCAGGGCGCAGGCAGGGCAGACGGCAACGGTGGTGACAGAGGGTGCTTGTTATGCTGCTTAAGCTTTGCGGCGCCGCGCTGCTCACGCTGGCAGGCGCTGCCGGCGGCGGCTGGTATGCCAAAAGGCTGCGGCTGCGCAGGGATTTTCTGTGTGACTTTATCGCGTTTTTGGATACGCTTGCCACGCTGCTGCGCTACCGAAACGAGGATATCTTCACCTCCGTTAATTCCTCAGGAGAATTAATCCGCTTTCCGCCCGAAGCGCGGCAGCAGCCCTTTGCACAGGCATGGGAGGCGCAAACTGCCGCCCTTCCCATGCGCTATGCGCTCAGCCGTCAGGACACGGCGCTCCTGCACGCCTTCGGCGCAAAGCTCGGCGCCACCGATATCCAAGGACAGCTCAGCCATATTGCGCTGTACCGCACACTCTTTGAAAAGCAGCTGGCGGCGGCGGACGAGGACATAAAAAGCAAGGCAAAGCTCTACCGCACGCTTGGAATTTTTACCGGCGCGTCGGCGGCGCTGATGATGATATGAGGTACTATGGACGTAGAATTGATTTTTAAAATCGCGGCAATCGGCATCATTGTGGCGGTGTTGTCGCAGCTGCTGATTCGCAGCGGCCGCGAGGAGCAGGCAATGCTCACCTCGCTTGCCGGGCTGATTGTGGTGCTCACGCTGATTGTCACTCAGATTTCCGGGCTGTTTTCCACCATCAAGCGGCTGTTCGGCTTTTGATGAGTATGCTGTCGCTTGCCATGCTCGCCCTCACGGCTGCTGTCATGGCACTCACGCTGCGCCCGAAAAACGCGGAAATCGCGCTGCTGCTCACGCTGGCTTGCTCGGTTGCGATTCTGTTTGCGGTGCTCGGCAGCGCTGCGTCTGTCGCGGACACCGTGCAGCAAATCGTCGCCGCCGCGCAAATCAACGCGGACTATCTCGCCGTATTGCTGCGCGTCATCGGCATCTGCCTGCTGACGGAGTTCACCGCCAACACCTGTCGTGACGCCGGCAGCGCGGCGCTGGCGGCAAACGTCACCCTCGCCGGAAAGCTGATGGCGACCGTGACGGCGCTGCCGCTCTATCTGGAAATACTCAACACGGTGACGGGACTGCTCAACGGTTAGGATGTGAAAACATGAATTTTGACTATTCGGAGGTCTACAACGCCTTATCCGACGACGCGGTGCGGCGGCTGCAGGCGCTCGGCGTCGGCGGCGCGGACGTCAATGCGCTTGCCAATCTCAGCTTGGAGGGCGTGCTTGCGCAGTTTTCGCAGATGGCAGGCGACAATCTCCGCTCGCCGCTTCAGGCGCTGATTACCCTCACGGCGGCGCTGCTGCTATGTGCCATGCTGTCCTCCTATAAAACCTCGCTGTCATCGGACGTCGGCGACACGGTGCAGGCGGTCACGGCGCTGTGCGTCAGCTGCGCGGTGGCGCTGCCTGCTATCGGTTTTATCCGCGCGGCAGGCGACGTCATCACCAACGCCGCCAACCTGTTTCTCGCCTATATCCCGGTGGCTGTCGCCATGCTTGCCGCCTCGGGAAAAGCTGTCAGCGCCGCCTCGGCGCAGGTGTGGATGCTCGCGGCAGGACAGGGGGTGGCAAGGCTTTCGTCCGGCGTCATTTTGCCGCTGATGAACATTTTTCTCGGTCTCAGCGTCACGGCAGGCGTATCGCCCGAAGCGCGGCTGCACGGCTTGACGGCGATGATTGCCAAGGCGGCAAAGTGGCTGCTGACCTTTGCGATGGCGGTGTTCACGGCGGTGCTGTCCGTTCGGGGCTTTGCCGCCAACGCGCTCGATTCCGTCACCGCGCGCGCCGCAAGATTTGCCCTCAGCTCGTTTGTGCCGCTTGTCGGCAGCGCGCTGAGCGAAGCGTATCTCACCGTGCAGGGCAGCCTGCATATTCTCAAATCCGGCTTGGGAATCTTTGTCATTTTGGCGATTGCGCTGACCTTTTTGCCGCTGGTTTTGCAGGGCGTCGGCTGGTCGCTTTGCCTGCTTGCCGGCAAAGCCTTTGCCGAGATGATGGGCATCACCGCCTGCGCCGCGCTGACGGAAGCCCTGCGGATGGTGTTTTCCACCCTGCTCGCGGTCTTGCTGTGCGCCATGTCGGTGTTTATCATCGGCACCGCCGCGGTGTTCACCATCGGAGGAGGGAGCGCATGAACGGCTTATATGCGGCAGCCGCCACGGTCTGCGCCTCCTCGGTGGCGGTGGCGCTGCTGTCGCGGTTCATCACGGACGGCGGCACCAAAAAGCTGCTCGGCATGGTGACGGGCGCGTTCCTGCTGTGCAGTTTGTTGCTGCCGCTCCAAAGCGCTTTTCAGGGCGCGGCGGTTGAGCTTCCGCAGCTTTCGGGTGACGTCGGCAGCGCCACTGCCGATGAAGCCCTGCAGCAGGAGGTGCTCGCCCAAACAAAAGAGAGCTTGGAGCATGCCGCGCTCGACTTGGCGGCACAGCATGGCTTTCGGGTAAAAAAGGCGCAGATAACGCTTGCCGTCAGGGGAGAAAACCGCGTGATACTCACAGACGTCACCCTGATCATCGGCAGGGAAGAAGCGGCGCACGCGGCGGAGCTTG
Organism: uncultured Ruminococcus sp.; assembly: GCA_902799325.1. GTDB lineage: Bacteria > Bacillota > Clostridia > Oscillospirales > Acutalibacteraceae > Ruminococcoides. The sequence goes on from CADCAD010000038.1 coordinate 19,248, forward strand.
CCGCGCTGACGGAGGAAAATTTTTCCGTCACGCCGCAGATTATAACGGAGCAGCTATGAAAGAACGGTTAAACAAATGGAAAAAGCTGACAGAGCGCGACAGCGTGCGGTGTATCATCTTGGCGGCAGGCTTTCTGGGCATCGCCCTGATTTTTCTGTCCAACTTTATCTCCTGCGGCAAGCAGGCGGAAAAGGCGGAAACAGCGTAGGCAAGTGACTACGCCGCACGCACGGAGCAGGAGCTGGAAAGCTTCCTTGCCCAGCTGGAGGGCGTCGGCAAGACGCGCGTCATGCTGACGATGGACAACGGCGTGGAGTCGGTTTATCTGGAAAACGGCAGCACCAAAACAAAGGAAATCGCACCGCGCATCCGCGGCGTGCTGGTGCTGTGTCAGGGCGGCGGCGACCCTGTGACGGCGGCGCGCGTCAGCGAAGCGGTCACCAAGGCGCTCGACATTTCCTCGGCAAAGGTATGTATTGCAAAACTATCAGAATAAAGGCGGTCTTATTATGAAATTTCAAAAGAAACATGTGATTTCGGCGGCGCTGATTTTGGCGCTCGGCGCGGCGGTGTATGTCAACTGGCAGTTCGGCGGCGCACCGAAAACGCCCGTCAAGGAGCTGGGCGCCACCTCCTATGTCAACGCTACAGTCACGGCGACGGCGGACAGCGCAGAGGACAAGGGCTCCCTGAGCAAAGCCCAGCGGGAGCTGTTTGCGGCGGAGCGCACCAAGCGGCAAAACACGCAGGACGCCGCGCTGGAGCAGGCGCAAAAGGTGTTTGACCTCGAAAACGCCAAAGAGGAGGACAAAACCGAAGCGCAAAAGAGCGTGGAAAAGCTCCTCAAAAACTTCACCGTGCAGGACAGCATCGAAAGCATCATCAAGGCAAAGGGCTTCTCCGACTGCCTGTGCCACATCACCGACGAGGGCGTCACGGTCATCGTGCCCAAGCACCAGCTCAACGACACCGCCGCCTTGGTCATTGACGACGCCGTGACCTCGCACTACAGCGTCAGCTATGAAAACATCTCCATTATCGGCGCCTGAGCGAAATTCACCATTTACTTTTTCGGTTCGCTGTGCTATAATAAACAGGAATATATTTGTAAAGTTGGTAGCCTATGTGTGAACAAGAAAAAGTAGTAAAACTCAGCCGCAGCGAAGCCCGGGAGCAGGCGTTTATGCTGTTGTTCTCCCGTTCGTTTGTGCAGGAGCCGATTGAGGACACCTTTGCCGACGCCGAGCAGCTTTTTGAAGGCGGCGTGTGCGACTATGCGCGCGTGATTGTGCCCGGCATTGAGACGGTGCAGGACGAAATCGATGCGGATATCGCGCGCTTTTTGAAGAAGGGCTGGAGCCTGCAAAGAATCTCGCGCACCTCGCTGTCTATTCTGCGCTTGGCGGTGTATGAGATTAAATACCTCGACAGTATTCCCGACAGCGTTTCCGTCAACGAAGCGGTGGAGCTTGCCAAAAAGTACACCATCGACGAGAGCGGCTTTGTCAACGGTATTCTCGGCTCGTTTATCCGCAGCCGCGCGGAGGAAAAACAATGAGCCTCTATCTGGGGCTCGACACCTCCAACTACACCACCTCCGCCGCCGTGTATGACAGCGACTCGGGAGAGCTTATCCAGCAAAAAAAGCTGCTGCCCGTCAAGCCCGGTCAGCTCGGTCTGCGCCAAAGCGACGCGGTGTTTCACCATACCGCGCAGCTGCACGCCGTCCTCGGCGAGGTGCTTGCACAAATTCATCCCCAACAGATTGCCGCTGTGGGCGCGTCCGCCAAGCCGCGTCCCGTCAGCGGCTCCTATATGCCGTGTTTCACAGTGGGCGAAAACACGGCTAAAATTTTGTCCGCCGCGCTGCGGGTGCCGTTTTATCCCTTTTCCCACCAAGAGGGGCATATCGCGGCGGCGCTCTTCGGCAGCGGACGGCTTGATTTGCTGACAGAAACCTTCATCGCCTTTCACGTCAGCGGCGGCACCACCGAGGCGGTGCTTGCCAAGGGCAGCGGCAGCGGATTCTCCTGCGAGCTGATTGCCAAAACGCTCGATTTAAACGCCGGACAGGCAATTGACCGCGTGGGCGTCATGCTCGGCTTGCCGTTTCCCTGCGGCGCGCAGCTTGAACAGCTCGCGCTGCAAAACACGGTACCCATCAAAACCCACCCCAAGCTAAAGGGCTGCGACTGCTGTCTCAGCGGCGTGGAAAACCTTTGCCGCAAGCTTTTTGACGAGGGCAGGGACAAGCCCTACATCGCTGCCTTTTGCCTGGAATATATCCGTCAGGCGCTGTCGCTGATGACCGAAGCGCTGCTAAAAAAACACGGCAGTCTGCCGCTTTTATACGCCGGCGGCGTGATGTCGAACTCCATTATTAAAAATTCTTTTACCGAAAAATACAACGCAAGCTTTGCGCCGCCGGTCTTTTCTGCCGACAACGCCGCAGGCATTGCGTATCTAACCTATTGCAAAGCAAGGGAGAGCTGAATATGTACACGCCGAAAGCGGCAAGACCGAATGTGATTTCGGTGTCACAGCTGAACCGTTACATCAAGTCGGTGATCGACCACGAGCCGCGTCTGCGCAGCGTTTTTGTCACCGGCGAAATTTCCAACTTCAATCACCACAGCAGCGGACACCTTTACTTTTCCCTCAAGGACGGGCAAAGCGTCATCCGCGCCGTGATGTTCGCCGGCAACGCGCGGCGGCTGCAATTTCGTCCGCAGGACAGAATGAAGGTCATCTGCTGCGGCGAGGTCGCGGTGTATGAAAAAACCGGGCAGTACCAGCTCTATATTATGGACATGCAGCCCGACGGCATCGGCGCGCTGGCGCTGGCGTTTGAACAGCTCAAGCAGCGGCTCGAAGCGCAGGGACTGTTTGCGCCGTCACACAAAAAGCCGCTGCCGCGCTTTCCGAAAACCGTCGGCGTCATCACCTCGCCCACGGGCGCAGCGGTGCAGGATATCCGCAATATCCTCTACCGGCGCTATCCCTGCGTCAACATGCTGTTTTATCCCGTCTTAGTACAGGGCGACGGCGCGGCGCCGCAGCTCGTCAACGCCTTGCAGCGCATGGACACGTCCGGCTTGTGCGATGTTATCATCATCGGCAGGGGCGGCGGCTCGACGGAGGACTTGTGGGCGTTTAATGATGAAGCGCTCGCCCGCGCCGTCTATCAGTGTCACACCCCCGTCATTTCCGCGGTCGGACACGAGGTGGACTTCACCATCTGCGACTTTGTCGCCGACATGCGCGCGCCTACGCCCTCGGCGGCGGCGGAGCTCGCCGTGCCCGACAGGGCAGAGCTGACGGCGTATTACCGCTCGCAGGCGCAGTATCTGTCGCATTTGATGGATAACCGCCTGCGCGGCGAGGACAATTTTTTGCTGCGCGCCCGTCAGCGCATGGAATACGCAGGCCCCGAGGGGCGGTCGCAGCGCATGCGGCAGTATTATCAGCTCACCGCGCAACGGCTTCAGAGCATGTTCCAACAGAAAATTTCTGAAAACGAATTAAAACTGCGCCGCAGCGCCGCCAAGCTCGAAAGCCTCAATCCGCTTTCCGTGCTTGCGCGCGGCTACGCGCTTGCCGAGCAGGACGGCGTGATAGTCAAAACCGCCGCGCAGCTCAACAAGGAAAAACCGTTCACCCTCACCTTTACCGACGGCAAAGTGACCGCCAAGGCGGAGGAAACGCAAGCATTACCGGAGGAAGTATGAAAGCTATTTTACAGCGCGTCAAGCACGCCGAGGTCACCGTTGAGGGAGAAACCGTCGGCGCGATTGCGCAGGGTTTTTTAATTTTGCTCGGCGTGGAGCAGGGCGACGATGAAAAGGAAGCCGAGGTGCTCGCCGACAAAATCGCCGGGCTGCGCATTTTTACCGATGAAAACGACAAAATGAACCTCTCGCTTGCCGACGTCGGCGGCGAGGTGCTCGTCATCTCCAACTTTACGCTTTGCGCCGACTGCTCTCACGGCAGACGCCCCAACTTTATCGCCGCCGCGCGTCCCGAAACCGCGCAGCCGCTCTATGAATTCTTCTGCCAAAGAATGAGCGGCAACGGCGTCAAGAGGGTGGAGTGCGGCGTGTTCGGCGCGGACATGCAGGTCAGCCTGCTCAACGACGGTCCCGTCACCATTGATATCAACTCAAAGGACTTGAAAAGATGATTAAAATTCAAATATATCCTGTCACGATGCTTCAAACCAACTGCTGCTATCTGGTGGACGACGCCACCGGCAAATCCGCCGTGTCCGATCCCGGCGAGCAATCCAAATCGCTGGAGGCGCAAATTCAAAAGGACGGCGGCAAGCTTGACTATGTGCTGCTGACGCACGGTCACTACGACCACATCTGCTACGCCAAGCAGCTCGCCGACAAATACAACGCCAAAATCGTCACCGGCAGGCTCAACGCGCCGTTTCTGCGCGACGGCTATCTCAACGGAACGCGCAACCACGGCATTCCGTTCACGCCCTTTGAGGCGGACATGCTGCTCGATGACGGCGACACCTTTATGCTCGGCAATACCGAGATCACCTACCTCTCCACACCCGGTCACACCGCCGGCTGCGGCATCTTTCTCTTTGAGAACGTCATGCTGGCAGGCGACCTGATCTTTGAGGAATCCTACGGCAGGACCGACCTGCCCACCGGCGACGACCGCCAGATGGTGCAGTCCCTCAAGCGCGTCAAGGAGCTAAAGGGCGACTACCACATCAT
>CADCAD010000039.1 GCA_902799325.1 uncultured Ruminococcus sp.
TTATTGTTCACAAACTTATTATACCACAACAGGCACATAACCGTCTATGCTTTCGGTTATGTGCCTGTCTGTTTTTGGGGAGTGTTTTTTCACAGCCCCATTTTTTTGCATGGGGAAAGCTTGCAGGCTTTTTAACAGAGTTTCGTTTGAATTACTATTGACACAAAATCATTTGTTTTAGTATAATAAAGATATTCTAAGCAAAGGAGCCGCGTCATGGTCTGGAATATCTTTTTTATCCTCTCCCTCACCGCAGTTGCCGCAGCCATTTTATGCTCGTGCATTTTCCGCTTTGTCAGACATAAAAAGCTGACCGCCTCTCTGCAAGTTCTGTTTCTCGGGCTTTATGCCGCCGTGTTTTTACTGGTGCTGCCCATCTACTATTTTGACACCGACGCCGGCGGCAACCGCGTTTTGCAGCTTTTGAAATCGCTGATGATGGCGTTCAACAAAAGCGCCAAGGCGTTCGCCATTACCGATATCGGCTTTATGTCGCACAACCCCGGGCTGGATGCCGAGCTGTACACCGTGTACTCGGGCTATCTGACCGCGCTGCTGTTTGTGTGTCCGCTGCTGAGTTTGAGCTATCTGCTCGCGTTTTTCACCAAGCTTCGCTCCAACATTGAGTTTTTGGCGTCCTACCGCAAGAATATGTATATCTTCTCCGCGCTGACCGAGGATTCGCTGGCGCTGGCGAGCGACATCGCCGCCAACCATCCCAAAGCGAAAATCGTCTTTTGTGAGGTGACGCCCTCCGTGCGCTCCGAGCAAAGCGCGCTGATACAGGGCGCCGAGCGGATCCATTCCATCTGCTTCCACCGTGACGTGAAATCCGTCAATTTCAACCGCCACGCCAAAAACAAAAAGCTGTGCTTTTTTAACATCAAGCCCGACGAACAGAGCAACACCGCCGACGCGCTGCTGATGCTGGCGCGCTACCGCAACCGCGACAACACCGGGCTGTACATTTTTTCCACCCTCAACGAAAGCCGTCTGGTGCTTGCCAACGCGGATTCCGGCAAGGTTAAAATCCGGCGCGTGGACAAGGTGCAAAACTTCATCAGCCGCTTTTTGTATGACAAGGGCGAGACGCTGTTTCAAAACGCCGCGCCGCTTGCGGACGGCAGCAAACAGATTGCCGCTGTCATCGTCGGCTTGGGCAAATGCGGCAGCGAAATGCTGAAGGCGCTGGCGTGGTACTGCCAAATGGACGGCTACCATATCCGCATTGATGTTTTTGAAAAAAGCACCTCCGCCGAGGAACGGATAAAAGCGGAGTGCCCCGAGCTGATCAGCGACCTCCTCAACGGAAAACAAATCCGCGGCGAATCGGAATATGACATCCGCTTCCACTCCGGCATTGACTACCGCTCCAAGCGCTTTTATGACGAGATGGCGCTGCTGCCGCAGACCACCTTTGCCTTTGTCGCCATCGGCTCCGACGCCGCCAACATGGACGCCTGCATTTCCCTGCGCACGTTGTTTGAACGCATGGGCGCTCACCCCGATATTTACGCGGTGCTGCTGAGCAACGAAAAGAAAAAGACCGTCAGCGGCATCACCAACTTTAAGGGACAGCCGTACAACATTCACTCCATCGGCGACACCGCCTCCACCTTCTCGGAAAAGGAGATTATCCATTCCGAAATCGAGGCGGAAGCGCTGCGGATTCACCTGAAATGGGGCAAGGAGGAGGACTTCTGGAAATACGAATATAACCACCGCTCCTCGCTGGCAACCGCCATTCACCGCAAGGCAAAAATCGCCTGCGGTGTGCTCAACCCCGACGCGCCGCCGCAAAGCAAGGAAGAAATCGAAGCGCTGTCGCTGCTGGAGCACAAGCGCTGGAACGCCTATGTGCGCTCGGAGGGCTATATTTTCAGCGGTTCCACCAATCCCGACAGCAAAAACGACCTTGCGCTGATGCATAACGATTTGGTCAGCTTCTACAATTTAAGTCCGATAGAAAAAGCAAAAGACCACGAAATAAGCCTATAGTATTCATCCCCATGTTGCGCCTGTCACAAAAGGTACAACATGGGGCTTTTTTTGCGTTCTTCTTGACGATTAATGTGTTTTATGGTAAAATTATCATAAGAATTGTTTAACATTCTCGGAATAATTTATATATTTTTTAGGGTGATGACTATGCCGGACACCTATCGTTACAAAGCCTTTATCAGCTACCGCCACCTCGATTTTGACAAGAAGATGGCGGAAAAACTGCAGCGCAAGCTTGAAAACTATAAGCCTCCCAAGGGCGTTGCGCCTCAGGAAAAATGGAAGGTGTTCCGCGATGAAACCGAGCTGTCCACCAACTCGGACCTCAGCGGAAAAATAAAAGAAGCGCTGGAATCCTCGGAATATCTGATTGTTGTCTGCTCGGAGAGCCTCAAGGAATCCAAGTGGTGCATGGAGGAAATCGACCATTTCAAGGCGCTGCACAACGGCTCCACCGATCACATCATTCCCTTTATTGTATCGGGCACGCCCGAGGAGGTGTTTCCTGCCGCCATTTTGACCTCCGCCGTGCCCAACCCGGAAACCGGCGAGCCGGAGCAGCAGCCGGTGGAACCGCTGGCGGCAAACATCGCCGCCGGCAGCGAGCGGGAAGCTGTCCGGCGCTTTAAAACCGAGTTTTTCCGCATCGCGGCGCCGATGCTTTCGTGCAGCTTTGACAGCCTTTTTCACCGCGAGCGCAAACGCCGCCGCCGCAAAACGCGCGCCATCGCGGCAGCAGTGCTGGTGGCGGTCAGCCTGTTCAGCATCTACAGCACCGCCATGATGATGAAAATCAGCTCCCAGAACGTGGATTTGGAGCAAAAGAACAGCGATTTGTCCGCCAAAACCCACGAGCTGACCGAGGCGAATAACAAGCTGGACAAAACCGTCAATGAGCTGGACGAAAGAAATGTCGAGCTCAAAACCACCAACAGCCGGCTGACCGAAACCCAAAAAAGTCTGGAGGACAGCAACGCACAGCTGACGACCTCCAACAAAGAGCTGGACGAAAAAAACGCCGAGCTGACCACCGCTAAAAAGGAAATTGAAGACAGCAACGCGCAGCTGACCACCACCAACAACCAGCTGACCGAAGCCCAAAAGAGTCTGGAGGACAGCAACGCACAGCTGACCACCGCCAACAGCGATTTGGACAAGAGCAACAAGAGCCTGGCGGTCAAAACCCAAGAGGCGCTCGACAACCTTGCCAAAGCCGAGGAACAGGAACAGCTGGCAAAGGAAGCACAGCATACGGCGGAGGAAAACGAGCAGCAGGCGGTTGCGGCAAAGCAGGAGGCGGAGAACAACGCCAAGGAAGCACAGCGTCAGCGCAAAAACGCGGAGGATAACGCCGAAGAAGCCAAGCGCCAGCGTCAGATAGCGGAAGAAAACGAAAAGAAAGCTGTCGCGGCGCAAAAGGAAGCCGAGAGCAACGAGCAAAAGGCGGTTGCGGCGCAAAAACTGGCGGAAGAAAACGAAAAGAAGGCTGTCGCGGCACAGCAAGAAGCCGAGGAGAACTATAAAGAAGCGGAGCGTCAGCGCCAAATCGCGGAGCAGAACCTTGCCGATTTAAAGCAGGCGAACGCCGACTTGACCGCCGAAAAAGCCAACAAGCAGTTTTCGGAGCGCTATGACCGCATCGGCGCGATTGAAACGCTGTATTCCACGCCGCTTTACCAAGACGACAACGCTGAGCTGAAGCCTTCGGCAAGGCTGTTTTTGAACAAGGTGCTCTACTCCTTCTGCCCCGACTCCACGCGCCGCCTGCAAAAAACCCTTGACGCCGAAACCGCTATTGTGGACTTTACTGTCAGCACCGATCTGAAATATGTGCTGGCTTATGATACCATCAATTATGTTTACGTTTTTGATTATGCTACAGGCAATATTGTTTACAAAAACCGCTTTAGCGGCGTATACGGCGTTGCCTTCTCAGACAACAGCCATATCTGTGTCGTCAGTATGGATGGCGTTTACTCCATTTCGTTTGCGTCAGGCGCTGTCGAGTGGTTCCGCTCATTGCTCAATATCTACAACAATTCCCATCAATATATTTTTAATGCCGTGTTTTCTGCGGATAAGAAACGTGTGGCGGTTTGGACGCCCGAGGGTTGGTTTGCGTTCTTGACAACCGACACCGGCACAATGTATTATACATGCAAATCTTCTCTTGAAATGACTGCCTTCGTCAACGGCAACACCAACGATTTCTCCGATGGCGTCCATCTGCACGCCACCGGCAGGCTCGGCAACGAGGAATACTATTTCAGCATTGACGCCGAAGCCAAAACCATCAAAATCATGTTTATCGGCACGGATCAAATCTATGCCGCGCACCACATCGAAAACACCGGCAGCGGTGTTGTGCGCTATATTTCGGAGAGCGCCGCCACAGTGTTTGATATCTGCAATCCCAACGGCAAACGCATCCAATCCCTTCCGCTGTACAACAGGCTGTTGAAGGACGCCGCTGTACAAACCGTATTCACCGCCAAGGACGGCAACCAATACGCGGTTGTCACCGGCGTGCAGCTTGCCGACCGCCAACCGATGCTCTATCTCATTAACCTGACAGCCGCGGAAATCATACGCGCCTATGCCACTCCCTCTCCCATCAAGCTGGTATCCGCCAATCCCGGCGGAGATATATTGGGCATTTTCACCGCGCAGGGCGCCGAATACGGCTACCGCATCAGCGACAATTACTGCAAGCTCAACCGTGTTCTAAGCGACAATCAAACCATGAACGCCGACGGCTCGCGCAAAATTGTTTGCCCGAGCAACTGGCTGACGCTGGCGCTTGCCGAAAACTCCTCACGCATTATGATTTACGAAAGCGGCTACGGCGACAACAGCACCGGGGTTTCCAATGGCAATCGTCCCTACAACACTATGGCGGAAACCAATAACTATATTGCCGCCGAAAGCGCCGGCACTGTTTTGGTGTACGACAAAAACACCAAAGCGCTGAAACGAAAGATTCCTATATCCTACGGCATTTCACAAATAAAAGCCTTCGAAATCAACCAAATAGCTATTGTCAGCAACGATAACAACCATAACACAACGCTGCATATCATCGATCTCACCACCGGTCAGGATTCTTCCCTCACTATCGGCAAATACTCTGCCGGATATCCCGATTCTTCCAATGCTTCCGATTATTACTGGAACCTTTTGGTGAGCGCTGACAAAAAGACCTTGGCTGTAGTCAACAAAAGAACCATGATATGGATGCGCAACGGCACACCTCACATGATTAACTTTAACACAGATGCATACGCACACTTTCAGTATGGCTTAACAGCGCTCAGTCCCGACGGCACCAAGCTGGCAAAGGTCAGCCTCTCCGGTGACAACAAGCTGTCATTTGCCGTTATGGAATTAGAAAACTCGGAAACCTACACCATGCTGCGCCTGCCCGGAGATGAGGAGAATTTACTGGATTTAGGGCGTACCCGTGTTTCCTTTAGCCCGGACAGCAACCGCGTGGTGTTGGCGTACGGAAAAGCCGCGTATATCTTCAACACCGGCACCGCGCGCATGTTCACAGCCATCAATTCTGCTTCCCCCATCCATTCTGTGCTGCTTGATAACACCGGCTTATATGTTCTGACCGAAACCTCACGCTTGGAAAAGTATAATTTGCAAACAAACGCGTTGGAACAGTCACTTAACCTGCCGGATATTACCGATCTTAAAAATGTGGATGCCGTCACCATGATGCTCAATCCGACGCGCAACGAGCTGCTGGTTTACACAAACAAGTACGCCTGCTTCATCGACATAACCGCAATGGAAATGGTCGCGGAAGCCAAGGATGAGTTTATCATCGGCATCATGGGCTTTTTGCCGTCCAAGCAGGAGCTGGTCATCCAAAAGGAACTTGACGCGGTTGAACTGCGTTTTTATCCCAACTATACCGCCGAGGAACTGGCAGCCCGCTCGCGCGAGCTGATGGCTTCCTACGGTTAACGGGAAAATGAAAGGAGAGATTACTATGAAAAAATTCCTGTCCGTCTTTTTAGCGCTTTCCCTTCTGCTGACACTCTGCCCTGTCTTTACTCTCAACACCGCCGCAGCGACGGCTGCCGACTTCACCTATGAGATTTTGGAGGACGGCACCATCGAAATCACCGGCTATACCGGAACGCAAACCGATGTGATTATTCCCAACAGAATCAACAGCGTTGATGTCACCGCCGTTGCCGACGCTGCGTTTGAAGGCTCCCGCACACTGCAATACATCACCATTCCCTCCACCGTCAAACATATCGGCAAACGGGCATTCTATGGCTGCCTTTCTCTGGAAATGGTTTATTTTATTGACAGCCGGCTGACCGATATCGGCGACTACGCCTTCGCCGATTGTCCCTCCTTGGCATTTATAAGGATTCCCGATAAGGTTACCTCCATCGGCGCTTATGCCATCTGCGCCTTTAACGCCTACAACCCTGACGATCCCGACGAAATGATGCTGGATGACGCCCTTCCCGTTTGGGTTACCGAGGGAACATACGGTGAACAATACGCGCTGGAAAACGGTTTGCGCGTCATTTACAATATTTACAACAAAGGCGATTTTTATGCCACGCTCAAAGATGACGACACGGCGGAAATTATCAAGTATACCGGCAGCGATGCAACCGTTACCGTTCCCTCCTTCTTTGGCGATAATGTTGTTTCCTCCATCGGAATCAACGCGTTTTTATATAATAACACGCTTCAAAATGTCATCCTGCCCGAAAGCGTCACGGAAATCGGCGTCACCGCGTTCATGAACTGCGAAAATCTGCACAACGTTACCCTGCCGGACGGCTTGGAGCGCATCGGCGCACACGCGTTTATCAACTGCACTTCGCTGACCGGCATGATACTCCCCTACAACACCACTATCGAAAGCTATGCACTCGGCTTTAATTACAGCAACGGCTATGCTGTCAATTCCGATTTCACGGCGTATGTCTATGAGTATTCACCTGCGCAAAGATACTGCGACGCCAATCAGATTTCCTATGATTTCCGCTACTTTACCAACGGCAACTACCAATACAGCCTTTACTACGGCGCCTATGCTTTCATCACCAAATACACCGGCTCCGAGAGCGACGTAACGGTTCCCGACACCCTTGACGGCGCCTTGGTCTATTCCATCGGCGAAAAAGCTTTTACCGGAAAAGCACGCATGACCTACGTCACACTGCCGAAAAGCGTGGAAATCATCAACGCCTATGCTTTCAACAACTGCTTCAGTCTGTCCGAGGTTTCCGCTCCCGGCGTTCAAATCATCGGACAACACGCCTTTGAAAACTGTTGGAGTTTGGAATCCATTGATTTGCCCTCTGCCACCACCATCGGCGGCTTCGCCTTTTCCAAATGTACCAACCTGACAAACGTACAGCTTCCCCTCGGGCTCCAATTCATCGGTTATATGGCATTCGGAAACTGTGATGAATTAAATGAACTCACCATTCCCTACGGCGTTGCCGAAATCAGAGACTTCGCCGTCGGCTGGTCGGAAGACTCCGTTGATCCCGAACGCATTATACGCAATACGGAGCTCACCATCAACCTGTTCAAGGGTTCAGAGGCGGAGGATTACGCCAAGCGTTACGCGGAATACTACAATCTGGAATACGCCTTCAACCACAACTATATGGGCGACGTTGACGGCGACGGCAAGGTCAACGTCAACGACGTCACCGCCCTGCAGCGCGCACTCGCGGACTACACCACCCTCGATGCCTTGGCAACCACCCTTGCCGACGTCAACAGCGACCAAAGCGTTAACATTGACGACATCTCCGCCCTGCAGTGGCTGATTGCCTACACATATTAATCAAGCTGAAACACACCGCCGCCGCGCTCTGCGGCGGCGATGTTTTCATTTGACAAAAAGGCGCTTTGGTGTTATCCTGTAAGTAGATGAACAAAGGAGAAGGAGGGGTGACTATGCAGGAAAAAACCGCCGTGATAATTTCCGAAAACGCAGTGGCTGTCAAGCCCGACTACGAAAGCGAAATCATCACGATTATCCGCGGAAACGACTCTCCCAAGGCGGCGCAGACACGGCTGGAGGACTACCACGGCAACGACATTGCGCAGGCGATGGCGGAGCTGAACCTGCAGGAGCGCAAGAAGCTGTACCGCGTTTGCACCATTCCGCTGCTCGCCGAGGCGTTTGAACACCTCGAGGAGGAGGACGCCGACCGCTTTTTCGGCGAAATGGATATCAAAAAGGCGTCCGGGGTGCTCTCCGAATTGGAGCCCGACACCGCCGCCGGCATCTTGCACCATGTTGAAAAGGAGCGCCGCGCGCTGATTATCGACGCGCTGCCTGCCGACGTCAAGAAGGACATCCGCCTGATTGCCTCGTTTGACGAGGACGAAATCGGCAGCAAGATGACCACCGACTGCATTGTGATACGCGAAAACCTCAGCGTGCCCGACGCCATGAGCGAGCTGGTGCGTCAGGCGGAGGAAAACGACAACATCGCCACCATCTTTGTGGTGGACGAGGACGGCGAGTTCTACGGCGCGGTGGAGCTGCGCGACCTGATTACCGCCAAAAAGGACATGGCGCTCGACGACTTGGTCGTCACGTCCTTCCCCTATGTGTACGCGCACGAGTCCATCGACGACTGTATCGAAAAGCTGAAGGATTATTCCGAGGCGTCCATTCCCGTGCTCGACAACGCCAACCGCTTTTTGGGCATCATCACCTCGCAGAGCGTCGTTGAGGTCGTCGATGACGAAATGGGCGAGGACTACGCGCGCTTGGCAGGCTTGACCGCCGAGGAGGACTTAAAGGAGCCGCTGCTGCAAAGCATGAAAAAGCGTCTGCCGTGGCTGCTGGCGCTGCTCGGCTTGGGCATTTTGGTGTCCACCGTCGTAGGCGCGTTTGAAAGCGTTGTTCAGAGCCTGACGCTGATCATGGCGTTCCAGTCGCTGATTTTGGACATGGCAGGTAACGTCGGCACCCAGTCGCTGGCGGTCACCATCCGCGTGCTGATGGACGAAAACCTCACCTTTGCCCAAAAGATGAAGCTCGTCGCCAAGGAAACGCGCATCGGCTTTTTCAACGGCTTAATGCTCGGCACGCTCTCCGTGGGCTTTGTGGGGCTGTATATCATGCTGTTCAAGCACAAGGACTTTTTCTTTTCCTTTGCGGTTTCGGGCTGTATCGGCGTTTCGCTGATGCTCGCCATGCTGATTTCCAGCGCGGTCGGCACCCTGATTCCGCTGTTCTTCAAAAAAATCAAGGTGGACCCTGCCGTCGCGTCGGGTCCCCTGATTACCACCGTCAACGACTTGGTAGCCGTCATCACCTACTACGGGCTGAGCTGGCTGCTGTTAATCAATGTGTTACAGCTCGGAAGCTGACAAAAACGGGACTGACCATCGTCAGCCCCGTTTTTTTAACAGTCCAAAACATCTCCCGTGGAGAGGTAGTGCAGGTTTGGCATAAACTGCTTCATGTACCGATACTGCTCCACACCCGTGCAGTGGCAGGTGTAGTAGTCGGTGTCATAGCCGGCGAGCTGCCGCGCATAGCTCTCCAGCCTGCCGTCAAGCGGCAGCTTGGAAAAGTGGAAGCCGCCCACCAGCACGTCCGGCGCAAACCAGCGGACAATGTTGAGAATCCCCTTGTGAGAGCAGCCGCTGATAAGCGCACACCTGCCGTTCTCCTCTATCAGCAAATAATGCTCGTGTCGGAAATCATCGGGCACGAGCGCACCGCCGCGCTTCATCATCAGCCCAAAGGAGCCAAGGTCAACCGCCTTTTCCGCGCCGTTTTTCGCGTACAGCGTCAGCCCGTCCGCTATCGCCGTTTCCTCGCCGCAAAAGCGCAAACGGTCGCTTGTCCGCAGAGAATCCTCCAGCCCGATATCCTTTTCCGCGCCGCGCCAATGCGGCTCAAAAGCGTATTGGCTGAGATAGACCGGCGCATGGTCGTTAAGCGCCAAAAAGGTTTTCAGTCCGCCGCCGTGGTCGTAGTGGCCGTGTGAAAGCACCGCTGTATCCACCGCGCGCAAATCCACGCCGAGCGCTGCCGCGTTTGCAGCAAAAAGGGCGCTTTGCCCCGTGTCGAACAGCAATTTATGCGCGCCGGTTTCGATATAAAAGCTGATACCGTGCTCTGCGGGCAATCCGCAGTGCGAAGTGTTTTCCGTTAAAACAGTTATCTTCATATTCATCACCTGACAATAAGTATAGCACTTGTCAAAAAAAGTTGCAACCATGCGCTTTTAATGTCGAAAAATACATATTTCCGCCGTTTAGTATGATATAATAAACGCAGTGAACGATTTTTTGTACACTCAAAAGTTAGATTTTGCGTTTATTATACAAATTTATATTGCCCGCTCGATTTGCCGCTTTGCGGCAAGAGCGATGGCTGATTATATCATAAACACTTTGTGTTTATGATATAATTGAATCATACTAAAAGTCAAGGGTGATAATGATGGCAAAAAGCATTATCAGCACTTTCCTTTTCCTCTGCATACTTCTGGCGCTCATCAGCAGCGCCAATGCGGCGTCCTGCTGTTATTTGCAAACGCTTTCCGACTGCCGCCGCGTTTACGGCTACAGCGGCAGCGCGCACGCCTATTTCTACGGTTACACCAATAACACGCTGGTTTCCGCGCGTGTGCTGCCCGACACAGTGACGCGCAGCGCCGCTGTCAGCGGCGTTATCCGCGCGGTGTGCCACGACGAGCGCAACGCCTACGCGCTCTATGAAGCAGGGCGGCACCGTTACGGCGTGGTGACGCTCAACATGGACAACGGCAGCGTTACCGACAACGCCCTGCCGCTGTCGCAGGAGCTGATTACCACCTCCTTTGCGGCATGCGACGGCGAGAGCTTTGTCATGGGCGCAGGCAGCGCTTATGTCTATGTGCTTGGCATCCGCGGCGGTAACACCGTCCGCTACGAGGTGCCGAGCGGTGCGGAGCGGTTGTTTGTCAACGGCGGCAGCGCCTATGCCCTCAGCTTTCAGGGCGGCGTTTACCGCCTTAGAAACGGAACGTCCTCCCTTTGCTTGCAGCTCACGCCGCATGCAAAGCTGACAAATGCCGGTGACGGCTGGCTGCTGACCGCCTCGGGCGAGCTTGTTTCCCTCAGCGGAAGCAAAGAAACCGTGCAGAGTGCCGCTGTCAAAACAAGCGCCGGCACCTTTTCCGCCGGAAGCTCCGCCACGGCGGTTGCCGGCGTCAAGGACACCGCCGCCGTGCTGACAAACGACAGCTGTTGCAGCTTCTACCCTATCGGCGCAAAGGCGCCTGATGAAAACGCGGACACGCCTCAGCAAAGCAACCCGTCCGCGCCAATCAGCCTTGACAGAATCAGTCCGGGCGTGACCGTGGCGCAGCTCAAACAGCGCTGCCCCGAAGTTGCCGCCGTATATGACGCCGCGGGCGAGGAGGTTCGCTCCGGCGCCGTCCGCACCGGCTATGCCGCCGCGCTCTCGGGCGAGCGCGTTACGCTGTCCGTCACCGGCGATCTCAACGGCAGCGGCACCGTCAACCACGCCGACGTCAAGCGCTTGATGCAGACATTGGCAAACGAGGAAACGCTTGCGGAGCCTGTGCAGCGCGCGGCGGACGTTAACAATGACGGCGCGGCTGACAACCGCGACTTGGTTCTATTGGCGCAGTCTGCTGCATATCATTAAGGCAATACCGCATAATTCAGGTGTGCGGATTGCGCAGCAAGATTTTTCGTCAGGTTGTACAAATAAATTGAGGTAAGGCTGTCGCCTTGCCGAGATTTTTTGGGCAAGCTGACGGAATAAGATTCAAGCAAGCCGGGAACAGTATCAACCGACAGGAGCAAGCCCATGCCGAAGCACGCCGTGACAACCGAATACACGCTCAGCACCGCGCGCCTGACGCACCCGCTGCGCCTTGCCTTGGTCAGCGACCTGCACGAGCGCCGCGCGGACGATATTGTGGCGCTGCTGCGGCGCAAGCGCCCGGATTTGATTTTGATTGCAGGCGACACCTTCGAGCGCTATGACGATGAACTGCGCGCGCTGCGGCAAGGAAGAAAACGCGTCACCCGGTGGCTGATGGCGCCGGCATATCTATACAATCACGCAGCGATGGGGATTTTAAGCCGGAAAAATCCGTCCTCCCCCGAAAATGCCACCGCGTTTTTGTCGCAGGCAGCAAAGCTGGCGCCCGTGTTTCTCAGCTTAGGCAACCACGAGCAAAAGCTGCTGGAGGAGGATTTTGCGTTTTTAAAGGCGCACAACATCACGCTGCTCGACAACAGCGGCGTTGAAGCGACCGTCAGGGGCGAAACGCTGCACATCGGCGGACTGTCCACCGTTCCCGACGAGGCGTGGCTGGAAGAATTTGCCCAAAAGGACGGCTTCAAGCTGCTGCTATGCCATCACCCCGAATATTTTGATATGCTTGTCGCCGACAAGGACATCGACCTCACGCTCTCCGGCCACAACCACGGCGGACAAATCCGCGTGTTCGGCAAGGGCGTGCTGTCCTCGCGCAGCGGCTTTTTTCCGAAGTATGACCGCGGCGTGTTTGACAACCGGCTGGTGGTATCGGCAGGCTGTTCCAACCCCGTCGCTTTGCCGCGCTGGGGCAATCCGCGCGAGCTGGTGATGATACAACTGAACCCGAGTTAATACTATGCGTCGCGGACGCTCTCACCCGCCTTTGGAACAATTCATCTTATCAATGCCTTTCTTTAACGGCGGGATGAAGAAGTTTCCTATAGAACAAAAAAGGCGCTGTGAAGAAACGAAGCTAAAAGCTTCCGACTTCACAGCGCCCTCTT
>CADCAD010000040.1 GCA_902799325.1 uncultured Ruminococcus sp.
GATCGTCGAGGATCTTGCCCATCATGCCCTGTACTTCGTTCCACTCTTCCTCGGTGCCGATATATTTCTCACGGTCGTTGGGATCCCACTGAGAGAAGCGGTAGCTTACATCCTCGTACACGCCTAAGGTCTTTAAGCAGTAGATCGCGAGGTTCAGGCAGTGCTGGAACTCGCCCTCGAGCTGCTCGGGCGTACACATCAGGTGACCCTCGGAGATCGTGAACTGACGGACGCGAATGAGACCGTGCATCTCGCCCGACGCCTCGTTACGGAACAGGGTCGAGGTCTCGTTAAGGCGCATCGGCAGGTCGCGGTAGCTTCTGCCGCGGTTAAGGAATACCTGATACTGGAACGGACAGGTCATCGGACGCAGGGCGTAGACGTCCTCGTCGCTGTCGGGATCGCCAAAGACAAACATACCGTCACGGTAATGATCCCAGTGACCGCTGATCTTATACAGATCGGACTTCGCCATAAAGGGGGTCTTGGTCAGCTGCCAGCCGTTCTTCTGTTCAAGATCCTCAACCCAGCGCTGTAAGAGCTGGATAATACGAGCGCCCTTAGGCAGCATGATCGGCAGACCCTGACCGATATAGTCAACGGTGGTGAAGAGCTCTAATTCTCTGCCGAGCTTGTTATGGTCGCGCTTCAAGGCTTCTTCGCGACGGGTGATGTACTCCTCGAGCATCGCCGCCTTCGGGAAGGAAATACCGTAAACACGGCACAGCTGCTGTTTATTGGAGTCACCGCGCCAGTAAGCGCCGGTGCAGTTGGTGAGCTTGAACGCCTTGACGGGAGCGACGGACATCAGGTGAGGACCGGCACACAGGTCGACAAACTCCGCCTGCTTGTAGAAGCTGATGGGCTCGCCCTTACCGGCGTGCTCCTGAGCAAGCTCCACCTTAAAAGGCTCGCCGAGCTCCTCAAGATACGAAAGCGCGTCCTCGGGCGCTTTCTCAAAGCGGGAGATCTCGATGCCGGACTTGACGATCTTCTTCATTTCCGCCTCGATCTTCGCGATATCGTCGTTATCAAAGGGCTTTTCAACATCAAAATCATAGTAGAAGCCCTCGCTGATGGAGGGACCGATCGCAAGCTTCGCCTCGGGGAACAGGCGCTTGACCGCCTGAGCCATGATATGAGAGGTGGTGTGCCAGAAAGCCTGCTTGCCCTCTTCATCGTCAAAGGTCAACAGCTCGACCTTGCAGTCGGAAGAAAGCTCGGTACGCAGGTCGCAGACCTTACCGTCCACCAGCGCGGCACAAACGTTGCGGTACAAGCCCATCGAAATGGACTTGGCGATCTCGGCGGGCGTGATGTTCTCTTCAAACTGCTGCACTACGCCGCCCTTTAATTCTACATTGATCATAATATCTTCTCCTTTTCAAATATGACGCTGCATGCCGACAGAAGATTCAACCCTCCGCAGCTGAACGCCGTCTCCCCGGGAAAGGGAGACAAATATAAAAGCCCCGACAGTCAAAGACCGTCAGGGCGTATCTACGCGGTTCCACCTGAGTTCGGTACTGTAATCGGCTGAAATCACAGAGTAACAAACATACGCTTCGGCTTCTCACTCAAATGACAGTACCCTCATTATGCCTTAACGCGGCGAACGTCGCTCCATTTCCTGAGCGATCTCCGGAGCGGTATCCCGCGGCTGTCTGCACCGTTTTTCACCAACCAACGGCTCTCTGAAGCTTCAAGCGGCGGACATTATCTCCATCCACGATCATTATTGAAATTAAATATAGCACCAAAGTTCAAAGTTGTCAATGGGATTTCGTGAAATCTTTGACATATTTTATTCAGGCATCGGCATGATATCGACCAGCACCTTCTGTATCACCGTCGCGTCCGTCACGGCGATATCCGCGTCGTAATCGAGATCGGCACAGGACATCTGCAAGCCGTTGAACGGGATCATCAGAGCAAGATAGCGCTGGATCAGGGTCACATCCATTACGGACATATAGCCGTCGCTGTCTACATCGCCCTTCACGGCGCCGTTACGGTTCGCGGACAATACGGAAGCCGCCGCAGAGTTATCGGAACAGGCTACCGCCGCATTCTTACAGTCGACAAGCGCTTGGCTGTCGATCAAAGAGGTATCGGACGAAATCGAGACGCCGCGCAGCTGCGTACAGCCGTTAAAGGCGCCGTCGCGCAGTACGGATACGCCCCTGTTCAGCAGAACGTAGCGAAGGCCGCTCGAGCTGAAAGCGTGATAACCAACAGTCAACCCTTTTCCGCAGATATGAGCGCCCTCAAGCGCTTCATCACCGTCAAAGGCATGCTGCCCGATATATCTCAGCGTAGTCGGAGTGAGCAATTCACCCAGCGATTTACACCCGCGGAAGGCGCCGTCGCCGATATTGACCAGACCCTCGGCAAGCTTGATCTCCCGAAGGCCTACACAATCGGCAAAAGCATACGGATCGATCGAATAAACGCTGCGCGGTATGGTGACGGAGGTGATCTTAGAACGCGTCATGAATGACGCCGACGCGATTCTGCGTATATTGTCAGGGATCGTGACCTTTGTGTCATACCCCTGGTACTTGACAAGCACGCCATCCCCCACCGCGGCAAATGTGCCGAGAGACGTAAGATACGGCGTACCCTCAAAAGCATATGCGCCGACCTCACTGACAGACGCAGGCAGAGAAACATCTCTGAGCTTAGAACAGCCGTAAAAGGCGCCTGTACCGATCTCGATCAGATTACCGTCGCTGCGAACGGAGGTCAATTCAGCCGAACGCATAAAAGCATAGGGCGCGACAGCCTCACACGAGGGCGGGATCACAGCGCTTGAGGAGGTGCCGTTATACCATACCAGTACCTTACCAAGCGTTAAATATTTTTCTGTAGAAGAAATAAGATAGGGAGTACCGCGAAAGGCAAACGCGCCGATTCGGCTAACGTTATCGCCGTCAAGCACAGAAGTGAGAGCGAAACAGTCACAGAAGGCTCTGTCCTCAATGATATATACGGACGCGGGAAGGGTCACACTGCGAATATCGCTGCCCTCAAAGGCGCTCTCTCCGATAACCGTTACACCGTCGGGGATACTGACGTTCTTCGCCGTGCCCGCATAGCGGAGCAGCACGCCGTCCTCGACGATAAAATCACCCGCCGCCTGCGCGGGCAAAACGGTCAGTGTAATCAGCGCGGCTACGCTGAGCAGCATACAAAGCAACCTTTTCATTCTCTCACTCCTTCCCGTAACTGAATTTATACTAATCCTTAATCAATCGGATTTTTCGGCGATCTCCAGAATCAGCTTGTCGATCTCATCCAAGCGGGAGGCATAATCCTTGGGACGATCGTCGTTCTCAGTCAAATCGGAATAAGAGGTCAAATAATCGTCGACGTCTCTCGAAATATTTTCATCTTCGGGTTCATCACGCTTGACCTCCTGATACAGATAACCGGAGGTGTCCGCTGTATTCAGGTATTCTAACGTTTCCTCGTTTTCGGTTTCGTTTTCATCGGAAACACTCACCAGAAATCCGTCTGCCTTTTCTTCCGAAACGGGCTTCTCCTCGGGCACCTCATCGTCTATACCGATGACGGTCGTTTTCTCACGTTCAACCGCGTGTCGGCTTACCTCGATCAGGAAGAGCACGATAAACAGCGCAACGAGCACCATCTCAAGCGGAATCAGATTGGACAAAACATTACTTGTGTCAAAGCTGAAAACAAGCTTAAAAACGCCGCAAGCGAACATTGAGGCAGCAGCCGGAAGACCGAATACAAAGCAATTCTTGACGCCGGTTTTTGACTCGATCACCGACAGCGTTACCGCATAATGATAGAAGAACAGCGTCGCAAAAATATAACAGCATAGAGCGGTAACATCGGCAAGGCGCAGCGAGATCGTCGTGAACGATACAAAACAGGAAACCATGCGTACCGCGAACAATACCGCCGGGAATATACACAGTAAGGAAGCGGGCTTATTCTCTCTGCCCCGGAACATCACCGTCAAGCTCATCGTGATCATTACGACAGCCGAGAGCACTGCCAGTATGCCTTCGGCAACCGGGAGAGGCTCTGCCTTACCGCTTCCGAAGGAGGTGAACAGTTTAGAAGTGCCCTCCGCAGCAAAACAAACCGCCAGAAGCACGCCGACGATACCCGACGTGATATTACGACGTCTGAGATAATAAGGCGAAATACGACTGTCGAGAGCACAAAAGATCACGGAAAACAGAAAGATCAACACGATTGCCGCCAAAAACAGATAGTCAGGAACAATACTTCCTTTACCGAGGACGCTTCCTTCCGCAAAGAAGCTCGGCGCGAACCTGAAAAAAGCCGCGACAGGAAAGAGGATGATAAAGGGTATCCATGAAAGCTTGGATTTCATATTCTTACTCCTTAATACAAGGTTTCCTCGCGCAGCAAAAATTTCTTCAGCGCGCTGTAGCGCTTGGTCTGGCGGTTGTTGTTGACCATGTATTCCACCGTCTGCGGCGTGCCGACCAAAATCAAGGTCTTTTTGGCGCGCGTGACGGCGGTGTACAGCAGGTTGCGGTAGTAGAGCTGCGGCGGTCCCGAAAACATCGGCATCACCACCGCGTCAAACTCGTTGCCCTGGCTTTTATGTACCGTGACGGCGTAGGCAAAATCCAAATCCGCCGCCGCTTCAAAGCTGAGCGTGGCGGTTTTGTCATAGAAATTGACGCGGATATTTTTGCTTTTGCGGTCAATCCGCTCGATGATGCCGATATCGCCGTTGAACACGCCCTCGCCCGTTTCGCCGTTGTCGCGGAACCAGCGGATGTCGTAGTTGTTTTTTATCTGCATCACCTTGTCGCCCTCGCGGAAGGTATGTCCGCCGACGGTCGCCTCGGTTTTGCCGTCGTCAGGCGGATTGAGCCGCGCCTGCAGGCGGTGATTCAGCTCGGCGGTGCCCAGCTCGCCCTTTTTAGAGGGACAGAGCACCTGGATGTTTTCAAACGGCGAGTAGCCGTAGGCGTTGGGCAGGCGCGTTTGGCAGAGGTCGGCGATGATTTCCGTTACCTCGCTTTTTATATTCTTTTGAAGAAAAAAGAAATCCTGCTTGGTGTTGTTGAGCACCGGCATTTGTCCGCAGACGATTTTGTGCGCGTTGGTGACAATCAGGCTTTGCTGCGCCTGGCGAAAGATTTCGTTCAGGCGAATCACCGGCAGCACGCCGCTGTCGATTAAATCGCCCAGCACGTTGCCTGCGCCGACGGACGGCAGCTGGTCGGAGTCGCCCACCAAAATCAGGCGGCAGCCGACGGGCAGCGCACGCATGACGCTTTCAAAAATAGCGCAGTCCACCATGGACATTTCGTCGATAATCAGCGCGTCACATTTGAGCTGGTTGCGCTCATTTTTGTTGAACACGGGGTTGTCCTGCTTGTCCCAGCTGACCTCCAGCAGGCGGTGCAGGGTTTTTGCCTCGTCGCCGGTCAGCTCGCTCATGCGCTGGGCGGCGCGGCCGGTGGGCGCGGCGAGCATGACCTTTTTGCCCTTGCGCTGCAGCAGCTTGATGATGGCGTTGAGCGTGGTGGTTTTGCCGGTGCCGGGGCCGCCCGTCAGCACCATGACGCCCTCGGTCAGCGCGGCGGTGATCGCCTGCTTTTGCAGGTCGGCATATTCGATGTTGTTTTCTTCCTCCAGCGCGGCGATGGCTTCGTCAATGCGCGCCTCCTGCTCGGCAGGAAAGGCGAGCATCATCTGCATGCGCGAGGCTATGTACATTTCGCACAGGTGCATGCGCGGCGTGAACAAAAAGTCGCGGTCGCCGATTTTGTCCGCCATCAGGCTGCGGTCGAACACCATTTCCTCCGCACATTCCGCCACGTGCTCGGCGCCGACGCGCAAAAACCCGGCGGCGGTGGCAATCACCTTGTCCTTGGGCAGGCAGGTGTGACCGTTGCCCTCGTTGTGCCGCAGGACATAGCCGATGCCGGCGCGGACGCGCACGGCGCTGTCGCTGTCGAGGTTTTCGCGCTTGGCGATGGCGTCGGCGCTTTCAAAGGAAATGCCGAAGTCGCCGCCGCACAGAATGTAGGGATTCTCCTTGATGCGCTCGACCGCCTGCGTGCCGAACACCTTAAAGATTTTTACGGTGGCGGCGTTGCCGATGCCGTACTCGCCGAGGTAGAGCATGAGCGTGCGCACGCCGACGTTCGCCTTGAGCTGGGCGGAGAACTCCAGCGCCTTTTCGGTGGAAATGCCCTTGAGCTGCGCGACGCGCTCGGGGTTGTTTTCCATGACGTCCAGCGTTGCCTCGCCAAACTCCCTGACGAGCTTTTGCGCGGTGGAGGGTCCGACGCCCTTGACGGCGCCCGAGGAAAGGTAGCGCAGGATATCCGCCGCCTCGGTGGGGCGGCAGACCTCGCAGGTCTGCGCCGCAAACTGTCTGCCATAGCTGCGGTGCTCGGTAAAGCCGCCCGTCAGCACCACCTTGTCGCCGGGATTGGCAAGCGGCATCACACCCACGGCAGTGATGTAATCGTCGCTGTCGGAAAGCTCGAGGACGGTGTAGCCGTTCTCGTCGTTACGGTATACAATGTTTTCCACAATGCCTTCCAGCTGCAATATCGTTTCTTCGCGCATAGTCACACCCAACTTAACATTTTTCGCTTTCTTTATATTATACTCCACTTGCACCGCATTAATCAAGACTTTTGATAAATTCTTCCTTCGTCAGCAGCCGCGCGCAGTCGTATTCGCGGCAAACGCCCTCGCAAATGCGGCGCGTTTTGTCGTCGAGCCGCGCGTCTATACAGACAACCGCACTGCCCGCCGCGCGCCATTTTTGCTTGGACAGCGCGCTGCGCAGCGCCATTTCCGCGTCAACGCCGGGCTTGATATGCGTGACAAACATCACGGTGCAGTCGTCCCTGCGGCTGAACAGCCACAGCGACAGCGCGCGGCAAAGCGCCGCCAAGCCGACGGTTGCCAGCAGCAGGATGACGACACAGGACAGTATTTTCATCACATTCACCTCATTACAGTTTATTGTTTTCGCCGCAATCGGTGCATAAAAAGCCGCGCATACGGGAACAACAACAGCGAGGTGAAAAACAATGACAGAAAACCGTTACGCCAACCACTGCATTATTTGCACGGTGGAGAGCTGCCGCCACCACAACGACAGCAAAAACTACTGCTCGCTGGAGGCAATCCGCGTGGGCACGCACGAAAACGATCCCACCGTGCCGCCCTGCACCGACTGCCAAAGCTTTACGCCGCGCAGCGCTGGCTGAGAAAACCCAACCTATCCAAAACTCTGTAGGGGCGCACCCATGTGTGCGCCCTCAGAACAGCAGTTATGTCGCCCGGGCGCACACGCGGGTGCGCCCCTACGGAGTTAAGGTCAGGTTCGGTCTATTCGCAGGGTTTTTGCATAGAATCTGTAGGGTAAGGGCTTGCCCTTACCGCAGGTTGGGAACAAAACGTTGCGCCTTTATCCGCGGTAAGGGCAAGCCCTTACCCTACAATATAATGTGTCACTGCATAAATTATCATCTTCCCTAAGGGTACGTGGTAATATGGAAAGAGTTGAAAAAATGGCTTAAACAGTGGGTTTCCAACTCTTTCCACCTTAAAAATAATATGGTAATTGTTGACGTTGCAAACCAAAAATCTTGCTTTTTCAGCGTCAATTTCAGAACAAGATTTAACTTTTACCATATTAAAACCAAGGTGGTAAAAGTTAAAAATGGCTTAAATACTGGCTTTTTTCAACTTTTACCATATTACCGCGTGCCCTTGGGAAAAGTTGGAAAAAGTAAATGATAATTGATAATCGGCGTCCGCGACGAATCTGAGAGCGAGCAAGGCATTGCCAAAATAAACGCCTGCCCCGCCGTTGATGAAGTTCTGAATCAACAGAAACTTCTCCAAAGGCGGAGCAAGCATCTTCGATGCCGCCGTTTCGTGTACAATACGCAAAACGGCGGCGGTGTTTATTTGTTTAGAACGGCATTGCAACCATTACATGACAGGCATTTCCCATTTGCCGGCGGTCAATGCCGGAGGGGTGTCCTGATGATGAGGATCGGGGCTGACGCCCGAGGTGGTGATGATATCCTCCACGTCAAATTTTGTTACGTCCATATTCAGACGTTCATAAGTTTCTTTTATCATCATTCATGCACGTCCTTTCCTATTAATCGAAGTACGCGTTCGCCGCCTGATTGTAGAGGTAGAGGGACTTTGCGAGATCCTTCTGGTCGCCGTCCATGCCGCTGTTGACAACTGCCTTCGCGTAGTCAAGCGCGGAGAAGGTGAATTCTTTGCCGCCGATGGTGAAGGTCTGCTGGTTGTCCAGCTCTGCCGCAGCAATCTTTTCCTTTTCTACATAGTAGTAGTAGTTGGATTTTTTATCTTTAAAATCAACCGCGTGCGGCATTTCGCCCTGATAGGTGTTCGGGGTGAAGTAAAGGCGCAGGGTGTTGTTCTGGAGATAAAGCACGGAGCTGGTATAATACTTGAAGCCGAGCTGCGCTGCAATCGCGTTCAGGTCGGAGGCAGTACCGTTGATCTTACCGGCGATATCGTCAGCAGAAACGAGGTCGAAATTTGTTTTGCCTACTGTTGATACGATTGCAGCAGGATCTTTCACCGGCTCCTTCATATAGTCAACGAACACAGTCTGTGCCATCGCGCCGTAGTTGAGCAGCGCCTTAGCCAGTGCCTTAAGCTGTTCGGGCTTACCCTTGTTATCATACACTGCGGGATCGGCATAAACCTTCTCGGCGTATGTCTGTACGCTGTATGTGTCGGTCTCTGCCTGTGTTTCGTTGTTGATGGTTGCTACCGCAGTGATATCGCACGCTATCTCAGCAGCCACAACATCGCAGGTAGCCTTGAACAGACCCTTGTCCCCGTCATAGAAAGCTTTAACGGTTCTTGTCTGTCCGTTCCAAGAGAACAACACGCTAACCGCTGCGTGTTCATCAGCACCTGCCGCCGCAGGATTAATGTAGAAGTTCACGCCGATGTCGCCGCCAAGGCTGACGGAGTGCTGCGGGAAGAGCTTGGGAGCAAACTTCGCGGTCAGGGTCATATCCTCGCTGATTTCCTGATAGTCAATCGTATCCTTTATCGTGTAACGGGTATCGCCGTTGTACCAGCCGGTGCAGATATAGCCTTCGTCGGGTATCGCGGTGATCTTGCCTGTGTTGTCAGCAGAGGGATAGAACGAAACCTCGCCGCCTGTGGCGATATTGATCGAACCGCCTTCAACAAGATTAGCGGAGTGACCGTCAACAATAAAGACTTTGTAGCCGTCAGCAACATTAACAGGAGCGGGTATATAAGAAATATTGCTTGCATCGGTCGCGTTGCCGAAGGTGCCGTTGTCCATCACGACCTTGCCGTTCTCGCCGACATTGAGGATAAGCTTTACGGGAGCGGACTTCGGAACAGCTGTGAACTGAGCTGTATAGGTCGCGTTGCCTGTGACAGCGGTGATCTCGGGAGACCAGCCCGCGAAGGTGTAGGTGTTGTTCTCGTCCTCGGGCTTGGTCGGGGTTTCGCCGTCATAGGACGGGGTTGCGCCGTACTGGACAGTTTTTGTACCTAATTCGGAATTATCGTAATTCAACCATGTGACTGTGTAACCTCTTATGATAAGGTGGATTGTGGATTCCTTTTCGATATTATACTCGGCAAGAGTTTTTGCGTCTTCGAGCTGCTTGCCGGCAAAAATCAACCTTTGCGCGGTGGCGGGAATGTCGGTTTGAACCGCTATGATTTCCTTTAGCTGAGTAACAGTGGTCTCGCCGGTGAGATTTTCTATGGTGTAGGTTCCGCCGGTCAGCTTCTTGACATATGCCTTGAAGGTCTTTGCGGTCGCGGTAAACTGCGCGGTGTAGGTTACGTCCTCGGTTACAGGAGCAACTGCCGGAGTCCAACCGGAGAAGGTGTAGTCGTAGTACTTGTCGCTTGCCTTGGTGGGAGCTTCGCCGTCATAGGTCGGGGTGGTGCCCTCGGCTACGTTCTCGTCGGTTTCAAGCTCAGTGTCGCCGTTTTTCCATGTTACGGTGTAGGTGGCGGGAACGACAAGAAACAGCTTGTTGCTGTCATACCTCACGGCATAATTCGCATTATCCGAAACGATATTTTTGTTCGCCAAGGCAGCCTGTGTATCGGCAAGACCGCTTGCAAGCGTGACGCTCGCGCTGTCTGTGGGCGCGGTCTGTGTGGTGACGCCGACCGTACCGGTGAAGTCATCGGAGATCTTAAAAGTTGCGCCGGTGGGCAGATAGAGGTTGCCCGAGCTGTTTCCTGTTATTGTGGTATTGCCTTTGAGGGTAAGCGACGCGTCGGATTCGATACCGATTGCACCGCATTCGCCTGTGCAATTCTCGAATGTGCAGCCGTCAAGGGTGAGCTTTGTATCTCTTTGCAGCCATACCGCACCGCCTCCTAAAAAGGAGGTGCTGTAAGGTCTTGTTCTTGTACAATTCTTGAACGTACAGCCTTCCATGGTAACATCAGAACCGTACCTAAAACTGATACCACCCGCGTTGTAGCCTGTAATATCTTCAAAAGTGCAGTTCTTGAATGTGTGCGTTGTTTCACTACCAATTACTACTGCACCGCTGCCATTAATATTACAGTTTTTAAATGTTACATTTTCAAATGTGCTTTGACATTGAAAATTAGCATATGATAGAATCTGAATATATTGATTACTTGCGTTAGTCGAGGAAAGCGAAAGATCAGTGATTGTAAGGTGAGCATCTCCCTTTGGTTTGTAGCTTCCGCTTCCAGTAAAAAATACAAAACCACGATTATCTTCAACGGTATTATTGTTGCCAACTATTTTGAGATAGCCTGACAATAAACAGATAGGATAATTAACTGTCGTTGAACCTGTAATATTAATAATGACAGGATTTTCCTCCGTGCCGCCGGAGACAGTTGTATACTGGGACAACGTCGAAGGACAAGTGTATTCGCCGCCTGTGGTGATAGTGTTGCTCGACGGCCACGGCATAGTCTCAGCGCTCGCCGTGAACGGAACCACAGCGAACAGGCTGACGATCATCATCAAAGCCAGCAAAATGCTGATGGGTTTTTTTAGTTTTTTCATTGTTTGTTTTCCTCCTTTATCAATTTTTGATTTTTTTGATATTTAACACTGCCGGTTTGCGTCTGCCCGCTGACCTCAGGTGTTGGAAGTTCTTTCCAAGCAAACCGACAAATTGTTACTAAAATACATAATATTCATTCAAATATATAGTTTATTCTATCATATAACGCCAATCAACGTAAGGGGGTGTTCCAGATTGTCACACCCTTTTTGTGCACATTGTACATCCGCAGGATTTTTGCATAGAACCTGTAGGGTAAGGGCTTGCCCTTACCGTTAGTAATGCCGCAACGTTTTATTCCCAACCTGCGGTAAGGGCAAGCCCTTACCCTACGGTTTACATGAATGGCGGCTTTACCACATAATTATCATTTCCCCAAGGGTACGTGATAATATGATAAGATTGGGAAAAATGGCTTAAACAGTGGGTTTTTACAATCTTCTCACATGATAATTATGTGATAATATTGGACGTTGAAAGCGAAGAAAATGATAATATTGGACGCTGCAACACGGTTTTGTCTGTTTGGGGGCAACGTTACAGGAAGATAATTCTCCAATCTTATCACGAAAAAACAAATTGATAAGATTGTAAAAATGGCTTAAACAGTGGGTTTCTCTCAATCTTATCATATTATCACGTACCCTTAGAGAATGTGATAAGATTGGTGATAATCATG
>CADCAD010000041.1 GCA_902799325.1 uncultured Ruminococcus sp.
ATTCATAAACTTCTCTCCTTATATAATTTATTCTATTATAGAATTTTACAAGCCGTTTGTCAAGCGGCATTTTTCACTATCTTTTCACACTCTTTGCACTATCTGAGAATAGCAAAGACCACGGTGGCGACATACATCAAAACCATCACCGCACCCTCGCCGCGGTTGATTTTTTTGGTGAGGGCAAACACCATCGTCATCACGGACACCGCAATCAAAATGGCAAGGTCAATCACAGACGCAAAGTTGACGGCAATCGGATGAATCGCGCCCGACACGCCGAGAATGAACATCAGATTAAATATATTCGAGCCCACCACGTTGCCGACCGCCAAGCCGTTTTCGCCCTTGCGCGAGGCGACCACGGAGGTCACCAGCTCCGGCAGCGAGGTGCCGAAGGCGACGATGGTCAAGCCGATCAGCGTTTCGCTCATGCCGAAGAACGCGGCAATACTCTTGGCGTTTTCCACAACGAGCTGTCCGCCGATGACAATGCACGCAATGCCTACCACGATCAGCAAAAGGCTTTTCCAGACAGGCAGCTTTTTTTCATCGGTTTCTGCGGTGGGGTGCTTTTTTGCCATGTAAATCAAAAAGGCGATATACGCGATAAACACCACCAGCAAAATGATGGCAAGCGGACGGCTGATGACGCCCACATAGTCGTTCATCGGCGTGGTGAGCGGATAATAGCCCGTGAACACGTTCCAGCCTGCCGCCAGCAGCACCACAGCGGAAACCACAATGGAGAACGGAAAATCGCGCTTGGCTATCCCCTTGTCAATGGGAATCGGGCAGATGACGGCGCACACGCCGAGCACCATCAGCAGGTTGAAAATGTTGGAGCCAACCACGTTGCTCAGCGCGATTTCGTTGGAGCCGTTAATCGCCGCCGAGGTGCTGACCGCGAGCTCCGGGGCGCTGGTGCCCAAGGCTACAATGGTCAAGCCGATAATCACGCCCGGCACCTTGAAGGTGCGCGCGAGCGAGGCGCTGCCGTCCACAAAAAAGTCGGCGCCCTTAATCAAGGCGACAAAGCCGACAATCAGCAGAAAAATATTGAGTGCAAGTGTCATGGTGTTTCCTCCGTTGCTTGGTTCTTTTCATTGATGCGCTTAATTTCTTCGTCGATAATCGTGCCGAGGGTGGCTTGGTCAAGCTCCATGGTTTCCTCGGCGATAGCGGATTTGTCGGCAAAGGCGTCAAACACCGCCTGCTTTTCGGCGAGCATATCGGTTATTTTTTCGTCCAGCGTGTTTTCGCACAGCAGGCGATACACGAGCACGTTGCGCGCCTGTCCCATGCGGTAGGCGCGTGAGATTGCCTGGTTTTCAATGGACGGCTTGAGCTGCGGCTCGCAGATGACAATCACGCTGGCGGACTGGATATTCAGCCCCGTGCCGCCCGACTGTATTTGCGCGGCAAGCACCGCCCCGGCAGGCGCCTTGTCAAATTCATCAATCATCTGCTGGCGCCGCTGCGGCGTGACGGAGCCGTTGATCGGTCCCACGCAGCGCTCGCCCAGCAGGGCGCACACCTTTTCAATCGTATCGAGGAAGAACGAGAACACAATCACCTTGCGCTCCTCCTCCAGCGCTTCATCCAAAAGCTCCTGCAGGCGCTTTGCCTTGCAGCTCTGCGCCAAGTCGGGCACGCTCCAGGACACGCGCCGCGCGTCGGCATAGCGGCGGTTGAGCACCGCCTGTTCATAGAGCTTCTCCTCCTCGCCCGCCAGCGTGCACCATTCCTTGCTTTCCGTCTTTTCGGGCAGCTCGGTGAGGACGTCCTCACGGCGGCGGCGGTAATAGACGGGAGACACCGCCTCCCTGAACTGCGGTGCCGACGCCATAAACGCCATGCCCTTGACCTTGGCGGCAACCTCCGGCTGCAAAACGTTCATCAGCGCTATCATTTCATCGACTTTATTTTCAATGGCGGTGCCTGTCATAAACAGCAGGCGCTCCGCCTTTTCACACAATTTTTTTACATTGACGCTGCGCTGCGCGGCGGCGTTCTTGATGTAGTGCGCCTCGTCCACCACCAGCATATCAAATCGGAAGCTGTCCTCCAGCGCCATCTGCGCGGTGGTTTCGTAGGTGGTGACCGCCACGCCGCCCTGTTCAACCCACCGGGCGAGCGCCGCATTGCGCGCGCTTCCGTGCACCATGTATACAGCAAGATCGCTGTGCTTGGCGATTTCGCGGCACCAGTTGGCGAGCACGCTCGCCGGGCACACCACCGCAAAATGCGTGGCGCCTGCGTTGCGGCGCGACACCATGGCGGCGATTGCCTGCACGGTTTTTCCCAAGCCCATTTCATCGCCGAGCAGCACGCGCCGGCGGTTCAAAATATATTTTACGCCCCACTCCTGATAGCCTCTGAGCGTGCAGCGCAAGCCGGTGGTGTCAAACGGCTCCGCCTGAATGGCGCGCGCCAAATCCTCCGGCAGCCCGTATACGCCGCTGTCGCTGCCGAGCAAGTTCGGCA
Organism: uncultured Ruminococcus sp.; assembly: GCA_902799325.1. Taxonomy (GTDB): domain Bacteria; phylum Bacillota; class Clostridia; order Oscillospirales; family Acutalibacteraceae; genus Ruminococcoides. Next base: position 2,488 of record CADCAD010000041.1, read on the forward strand.
CCAGCTCCTCAAGGACGTTGGTATAGCGCACGGTATCGCGCGCAAAATCCGCCCATCCGGCTTCGGCGGTGGGATTTGCCGCAGGCGAAAGCTGCGCGGCAAGCGCGCGCATTTGCGCGGCATAGCCGCCCTGCGCCATCTCGGACAGCGTGCGAAAGGCGCTTTGCGCGCTTTGCCGTTCGCTGTCGCTTTCAAACAGCCACAAAAAGCCGTTTCCGGCGTTTTGCAGGGCTTCCTTGGCGTTTTCGATGGTCGGTGCGTTTTCCTTTTCCGCTTCGCGGTACGCCTGCAAGCCGTCCTGCTGACTGAGATAGCGGCATACGGCGCACACCACATTGGTCGCGGCAGGCGTGCGGTTGTCGGCGGAAAGCCTGATTTTGACCGCGCCGGCAGTGCGGCAGGCATAATCGGACGCGACCTTTTTCAGCTCCGCCGCGCCCTCGTCGCTGATGCCCTTGACGGCGGCAAGCTGCTGCGGTGTGGCGGAATAAATGTCCGCCATCGTGGCAAAGCCGCTGTCGCGCAGCGCTTTGACGCGCAAGCCGCTCGCCTCGCGCCCTGCTTCCTCCACGGGCACGCCCTTGAGGACGTTGAGAGCCTCCCCTGCCGCAAGCTGCTTGGCGGCGGCAGCCACCGCCTGTTTGCTCTGCTCCAGCGCCGCCTCGGCGTTGCGGAACGGCAGCTCCAGCCGCTCATGCGCCTGCAGCACCTGCGCCGCCTCGGGAAGCGCCGCGCCCTTGGCAAAGCCCGGCAGCATTTCCTGCGCGGTCTGCCGATAGGCGGCGCGATCCTGCGCAAACGCGGCGAGCAGCGCGTTGTCGGGCAGCGCCATAATCCGCTGCCGGTCGGCGTCCATATTTTCGATATTGGCGGCATAGTTGCCGCTGAGCAAAGCGCTGAGCGCTTCATATGCCTGCTGCGCGTCCTGCTTCTTTTGCGCGGACGCAAACACGCGGCGCAAGCCGCTGCCGCCGTCGCGCAGGCTTTTGCACTGCGCCTGCACCTCGGCGCGGTGATAGTCGTTCATTTTGCGGCTGAAATCCGCCAGCGGCTGCACCTTGCGGCAGCGCACCACCGCCGCCAGCAGCGGCTGCGCACCGTTGGGCACATCGGGAATTGCCGTGCCGCGCACCAATCCGTCACGCGCGATGTTTTCAAAGAAACGGCGTGACTGCAATTGGCGCGCCGCGTTCTCGGCGTCGCGCTGCACCTGCGCAGGCAGTGCCGTCAGGTTTTCCAGTGTTTGGGAGAGCCCTTGATGGCGCTCCAAAACCAGTTTTGCTTCTTTAGAAGAAAATTCCTGCGCCATAGCTGCCTCCTTATACTAATGGTTCTGCATAAATTATAAATCAAGCGGACACCGATGTCAACATGCGCCGGGGACGCTTTGCATCTTATCAAAAAATATATGCGACGTATGCGACGTGAAAAATGTTTCTATCAACAAAAACGCAGGCAGGCGCCGCAGCCCCTGCCTGAGGATTATTTTCTGTAAAGCCGCTCGGTTTCGTACACCGGCTCGGTGGTAAGGCGGATGCCGAGGTTTTTGAGGATGCGCATATCGGTTTCGGAAAGGATAACCGTGGCGTGCGCGTCGGTGTCGCGGAGCTTGGGAAGCTGCTCCATGGCAATTTTCGCCGTGGGATTGGTGACAGCGGACATGGACAGCGCAATCAGGATTTCGTCGGTATGCAGGCGCGGATTGTTGGAGCCGAAGGTTTCCACCTTGAGCTTTTGAATCGGCTCGATGACCGACGCGTCAAGGATGTCCACCTCTTTCGGAATGTTGGCGAGCGCCTTCAGCGCGTTGACCAGCATTGCCGAGCAGGCGCCCAGCAAATTGGAGGTCTTGCCCGTGATGATGGTGCCGTCGGGCAGCTCGATTGCCGCGGCGGGACCGCCGGTTTCCTTTGCCTTTGCCAGCGCAGGCGCAATCACGGCACGGTCGGCGGTGGTGAGCTTGTTCTGCTTCATCAGCAGTCCGATTTTGTACGCTTCATCGGGCGCGCCCGTGCCCTTTGTCTGGTTGGAGAGCGCGTTGTAGTATCGGCGGATAATCTCCTGATTGGCGGCGTCGCACACGGCGGCGTCGTCCACAATGCAGTTGCCTGCCATGTTCACGCCCATATCGGTGGGCGATTTATAAGGCGACTCGCCCAAAATCTGTTCAAACATGGTGTTGAGCACCGGAAAAATTTCGATATCGCGGTTGTAGTTGACCGTGGTTTTGCCGTACGCCTCCAGATGGAACGGATCAATCATATTGACGTCATTGAGGTCGGCGGTGGCGGCTTCATATGCCACATTAACCGGGTGCTTGAGCGGCAGGTTCCAAATCGGGAAGGTTTCAAATTTTGCGTAGCCTGCCTTTACCCCGTGCTTGTGCTCGTGATAGAGCTGGGACAGGCACACCGCCATCTTGCCCGAGCCGGGGCCCGGCGCGGTGATGACCACCAGCCGGCGCGAGGTTTCCACATAGTCGTTCTTGCCGTAGCCGTTGTCGCTGACGATCAAATCGACGTCGGTGGGATAATTCGGAATCGTGTAGTGATGGTAAACGTGAATGCCGTTTTCCTTCAGGCGCATTTCAAACTTCACGGCGGTGGGCTGGTCGGCAAAGCGCGTCAGCACCACGGAATTGACCAGCAGTCCGCGGCTGCGGAACACGTCAATCAGGCGCAGCACGTCGAGGTCGTAGGTGATGCCCAAGTCGCCGCGCACCTTGTTTTTTTCGATATCGGCGGCGTTGATGACGATGACAATCTCCGCCTCGTCCTTGAGCTGCATGAGCATTTGCAGCTTGGAATCGGGCTTAAAGCCGGGCAAAACACGCGCGGCATGGTAGTCGTCAAACAGCTTGCCGCCGAATTCCAGATAGAGCTTGTCGCCGAACTTTGCAATGCGGTCGCGGATATGCTGCGACTGCATCTCCAAGTATTTATTATTGTCAAATCCTATTTTCATACACAAACCTGCTTCCTTGTTATTGCCGAAAAAATTATAACACACTATAGGGCAGAATTATATTTCCAAAAGAAAATTTACAAAATTTTTACCATTTCCGACGTCAAGTTCAAGACCTTTGCCTGCGGCGCTTTCTTGCAATCTCCTTTGTTTTCGGCTATAATACTCCTATCAAAGCAAAGAGGTGATTGTATGAGAAAATCCGCTATACTCCTGTCCGCCGTGTTGCTGGCAGGCGCACTGCTCGGCGGCTGCGCACCGAAAACGACCGTGCCGCTGACGTCGCAGACAAGCGTGGACGAAAAGCTTAGCTATGACTACGACGTGAAGGAAATATGGTGCGAGAACAACGGCAAAAAAATCTACGGGCAGGCATATATCCCCAAAACCGACGGCAAATCGCCGCTGGTGATAACCTCTCACGGCTTGGGCTCCAACCTCGACTCGGGTGCTTCCTATGCCAAAAAATACGCCCCCAAGGGCTTTGCGGTGTACACCTTTGACTTCTGCGGCGGCAGCAACAGCAACAACCCCAACCGCAGCGACGGCACGCCGTCGGAGATGTCGGTCATGACCGAGGTTTCCGATTTGGAGGCGGTGCTGGAAACCGCTAAATCATGGGACTTTGCCGACAGCTCGCACATTTATTTACAGGGCGGCAGTCAGGGCGGCTTGGTGAGCGCCATCACGGGCGTGCGGCACCAAGACGAAATCGCCGGCATGATCCTTCTCTATCCCGCGTTCGGCATGGTAGACTTTGTGCGGATGTACGATCCAGACGATCTGCCCGATGAAATTCAAGTGGCGTCTATGACAGTGGGCAAAAACTTCATCACTGACCTGTATGACTACGACGTGCGCGAGGACTTGCACACCTTCGCCAAGCCGGTGCTGGTGATTCAGGGCAGCGCCGACGACCTTGTGCTCCCCGAGGCTACACAGGCGGCGGTGAATTTGCTGCCCGACGCGGAATATCACGTCATTGAGGGCGCCGACCACGGCTTCTCGGGAAAGTATCACGACGAAGCGACGCAGTATGCCACGGACTTTTTATACAAGCACATCCGATAAAGCAAACGTCACAAACGCTTGCGCCCCGTGAAAAAATTCAAATAAAACAAAACGAGGCTGCCGCGGTTGCGGTAGCCTCTGCTTTGTTGAAATTGTGTTTGAAAAAAGTTTTCTTTCTCTGTCCAACCGTTTGCCCGTGTCTGCATCAAGGATGGGCAGATGTATTCTTTTAACAGTTCTTATTATACACAGATTTTCGTAAAAGTCAACAATTTTTTTAAACTCAGTTTGTACAACATGACTTTTGAATAGCATTTTTTGCTGATTCTCCTACGAAGATTTTGTCTATTTCTTCCATTTTGTTTCTGCTACAGAAATATGTTTTCCGCGTTTCATCCCACCTGTTTCGTCAAACTGTTCATGTTAATTCGTTTACGGAATTATAAAAGGTTATCTTTTACAAACTTTTAAAACAGCCTTTTTTATACTAACCTGCGGTGCCGTAAAAGCCGCGCGTCTGCGTTTTTATATATAAATACAGAAACCAAATCTTGACATTATATTAACGGGAAAGTATAATTTTAGTAGCGATCCCGTCAAAAAATAACCTTTTGACGGAGAAAAAGTACAAGAAGGAGGATGCTTATGCAAACCAACCAACACAATTATCTGTCATTTCAAAAGCAATTCAGTCCCTACAAATGGTACAAACCGCTGCTTGTCACGCTGGCAACGCTGGGCTTCTTTTTTGTAATGATGTTGGTGCTGACGATTTTCGGCACACTGCTTGCCGCCAACCAAGGATATGAACCGGACAAGCTTTTTACGTCCGGCTATGATAATTTGGACACCTACTCCCCGTTGGGCGCTCTGCTGTCGCTGGGCGGCATTGCTATCGGCATTCCGGCGCTCGCTTTGGGCAACCGCGTTGTCAACGCGCGCCCGTTTTCGTCCTACTCCTCCTCGCGCGGCGGCTTCCGCCTCGGCGTTTTCGCCAAGTGCTTTGGCGCGGCGCTGGTTTTGGTGGCGCTGCCGCTTGTCCTGATTTCTGTATTCACAGATCAAAACAGCGGCATTGTCCGCTTCTCCGTGCTGGGCTTTATCATGTGCACCGTGCTGGCGCCGCTGCAGTGCGCCGCCGAGGAATACATCTTCCGCGGTCACATCATGCAGATGTTCGGCGCGTGGATAAAATTCCCCGTCATTCCCATTCTGCTGCAAACATTCTTCTTTGCCGCGGCGCATCCGTATAACCTCACCGGCGTTATCTCCGTTGGGCTTATGGGCGTGTTTCTCGGCGTCTGCGCCTATGTCACTAACGGCCTCGAGGCGAGCTGTGCGCTGCATATCACCAATAACTTGTCCGCCTTCTATCTGACAGGCTTCGGCTTCGGCAGCGTAAAAACCGAGGTGGACGTCATCGAGCTGGTGATTGTCGCTGTGGTGTGCTGCCTGTATCTCGCATTCATAATCTTCGCCGACAAAAAGCTCGGCTGGTTCAACGGCAAAAAGAGCGACGGTGTGGCGGAATTCAACGCCAAGATCGCCGCAAAGTAATACAATCACGGAGGTATGAAGATGAACAAACCCAGTATCGGCATAAAGGCGGCGGCGCTGTCGCTTGCAGCCCTTGTGACAGCAGGCAGCCTGCCTCTGATGACCGTTTCCGCCGCCGAGCGCACCTATAAGGAGCAGGAGCTGACGGCGTACATGTTCAGCATGAATCATCCGGAAACCATCAAATGCCTGTTCTATGACGACATGCCGTCCATGCCCTACATCAGCATTATGGACTACCTCGGCAAAATATATGACAACCAATTCACGCTTGCCGACAACGGCGGCGGCGTTTACACCGTGACAAGCTCCACCGAAAAGACGATGGTGATTGACACGGAAAAGGACACCATTCACTTTGATGAATTTGAAAACTTCCTGCCACGCGAAACCACCGACGCCGATAACGACGGTCCCGAGGCGCCCTACATCAAGAACCATACGCTGAAGCTGGACGACAGCAAAAAAGCCCTTGACTTAGACTACGGAAAATATCAAATCGACCTCACCTCCGTCAACGGCTCAGTGTATTTTCCGCTGACAACCGCAAGCGATTTGTTCGCGGAGGTTTATCTCGGTGCGGAATATCTCGACGGCAAAATATACTTTATCCAGACCATGGAAAAACGCTACTACGACAACGCTTCCGCCTACTCCATGGCACCGCGCAGCAAAGACGCAATTGAATACACCTATAAAGAGCTTTGCTTCGTGATGGATCACTTCTTCGGCAAGCCGCCGAAGTCGCAGCTTGCCGAGCAGCTGGAAACCAAAAATTTTGACGAGCTGATGAGCACCGGCGAGCACGGCGCCGCCATCAAGCCGCTGCTGATGTCCGAAAACGTGATGGATTTCTACACCGGTCTGGTGCTGCTCGACAGCTTTTTGGATGACGGCGGTCACTCCAGCCTGAGCAGCGAGTTTACCTCGACGCTGCTGGAGGATCAGCAAAATGAATTTGCAACAGCCGCCGAAAAGCTGATGAAGGACAGTGCAAACAGCAACGCGTTTGCCATCGCCGCCAATTTTGCCTATCTGGACAAGAAAAACGAGCTCAACAAAACCCTGTCCGACCTCAGAAGCAAGCAATACACCGGCTATGAGCTTGTCAAGACATGGGAAAACGAAGAAACCGATCAGTTTATCGGTCAGCTCGTTATGAACGGCGACACGGCTGTGTTCCTGTTTAACGAATTTATCGACCCGGTTGTGCCTGCCTTCAAGTGGTCGCTCGACTACGCTGAGGAAAAAGGCGCCAAAAACTTTGTGCTTGACCTCACGATGAACACCGGCGGCTCCAATGCCGTGATGATGTACATGCTGTCCATCATGACCGGCAAAAACACCATCACAACGCTCAACACACTCACCGGCAACAAGACCTACGAAAGCGGCGATATTGACCGCAACCTCGACGGCGTGGTTGACGAAAAGGACACCGCGCTCAACTACAACCTGCGCTTTGCCATTCTCACCTCTTGCCAGTCCTTCTCCTGCGCCAACTACCTCCCCTGCCTTGCGCAGGAGCAGCAGATTCCCATTGTCGGCGAAACCAGCGGCGGCGGCACCTGCTATTTGACGCAGATGACCTTCCCCGGCAAGGTAATGTATGCGCTGTCGGGCTTTAAGACCATGCTGAACGAGCGCGGCGAAAACGTGGACGCCGGCGCAGAGGTCAACTACGCAACCGTCACCAAGGACGCCGAGGGCAATACGGACTACGCCAAGCTGTATGACATCAGCGCGGTCAGCAAGTACCTCGACGAGTATTACGCCAAGGTGACGCCCACCAAGGCGGCAATTGAAACGCCGGCAAAGGAAGGCGGCAAGAGCACCTCCCCCGTCGCCACGATTTTGATGATTGCCATCCCTGCTGCGGCGGTGCTTGTCGTCATCGCGGTGGTGGTGATTGTCCTGCTGAAAAAGCGTCGTAGCCGCCCTGTTCCGCCTTCGGAATAATCGTTCCGCCGGTAACAGAAACGCTTCCTGCATCACCAAGCAAGCCCGTCTGTGAATTTACGCAGACGGGCTTTTTTCTTTATCGGAATTTTCAAGGTTGCCTTCTTGCAGCTAGTTAAAATGCAGCAGTTGGGTAAACGCCGCTGTCGGCACCGCGATAATCAGCGGCACAAGGATATCCTTTGCCAAGCCGAACACAAAGCCGTTTTGCGTTATGATGGTGGAAAACAGGATATCGCCGAACAGCCACAGCACAATAAAGCCTGCGATAAAGAGAAAGAAACGGGTGAGGTTGAATTTGAAGCCGAGTGTCTTTGTCATGATGATGCTCTCCTTTACGGTTTAATTTCCCTTTGAAGGACCTTTCTTATCTTTGATAACAGTATAGCAGAGCCAGTACAACAGCAATACAACAAAAGGGGACGGTTTTGGATACCGTCCCCTGATTTTTATTTCTACTCCTTCTGTCTATGCCATTTTGGCGAGCGCCTTTTTTTCGATGCCGAGATAAATCATGAAAACGACATATCCCACAAAGTCAAGCGCCGCGCCGATAACAGTGAGAATTTCGGCGATGTCCGGCAGATACACAATGGCAAACTGCAGACAGAACGCAACGAAAAACGGAATGGATACAAACAGCATGCCCAGCTTGGCGCGCTTCTGCATGGCGGCGTCGCCTGCCTGAAAGGCTATGCTGTAAACAGCCGTAATGACATATACGTTCATCAGCAGCGTGGAAACCTCGTCAACCGTGGCGGTTATTTTGCCGAACGCGCCGGTGGTAAACATCATCGCCACCGTGCAAATGCCGCAGATGATGACAAAATACATCGCTTTTTTAAACAGCCGCTCGTCCTTGCGCGCCTGATTCAGCGCCGCAAGCTGCATGACGAAGGCAATAACAGCGGTCGCAACGGAAACCGCGGTCAAGCCCAGCAGCGTAAAATAACCTGCGGCGTGGTGCTCGGGCGACACTTTATCGCTGACAAAGACGGCGAATACCGACGTCATAAACAGAAACACCGTAGAGATAATATTCAGCACTTCGGACGCAAACAGCTTCTTTACGCCCGCGTAAGCGTTAGGAACTTTCATAAATGACTCTGTCCTCCTCATGGATGGATTGTACAACCGGTAGCGTTATTTCTTTTCGATGGGCGCTCCCGAGTATTGACCGAGCGTCGCCAGCGTAACAACGTCCTCCTGTGCGCCGCGCGTTTCCTTGCCGTGGCTCATCAAATCGTCGCAATAGCGGTAGAGCTGGTTGGTGGCGGTGGAAACCTCCTTCCAGTTGTCGCGCTGATCCTCGGTCAGCTCGTGTGTTTCCAGCTCCTCACGGTAGAGCAGCTTTTCGGCGAGATAGTCGGTGAATTTCAGCGCGCCGTAGACGTTCATGTGATCCTCGTTGTAGAAATCGTGCTTTTCGTCAATGCCAATTTGCTTCGCGTCGTTTTCAAAGTTGTAGTAGCTGAAGCCGTACTCGTTGACGATGGACGCCATTTTGTTGGAGCGCAGCACGCGGTCATAGGTTTCCTTGGTCACATAGTGCGGCGCGCGCACAAATACCAGATTGACGTCGTGCTTGTCACAGTAATCGAGCAAATCCATCAGCTCTGCCTCGAGGTCGGGATCCAAATCCTTTTCCCGGGTTTCCTCGCTGAGCTTGTCATTTAGACAGGGCTTTTTGGATTTCAGCACATT
>CADCAD010000042.1:0-11539 GCA_902799325.1 uncultured Ruminococcus sp.
CCGTTTCTCTCCACGGAGAGCGCAGGCAGGTTAACGGAGTTAACGATGTTGCCGTTTTCGATGAAGTCCTTAATCTGGTTGCACGCCATCACTGCGCAGTTGTCCTCGGACTCGGGAGTGGAAGCGCCGAGGTGCGGAATGACGATGACATTCTCCTCGCCGAGAATGGTATCGTTGCCGAAGTCGGTGACATACTTCGCCACCTTGCCGCTCTTGAGGGCAGCCAGCACCGCGTCGGTGTTGACAAGACCGTCACGGCTGTAGTTGAGAATACGAACGCCGTCGCGCATTTTGGCAATCATGTCGGCGTCTACCAAATCCTTGGTATCGGGCAGAAGCGGCACATGGATGGACAGATAGTCACAGTTGACCATGACCTCCTCGTTGCTGCCTGCAATCTTGACAGCGGGATCGAGCTTTGCCTTGTTGGCTTCGCTGAGGAAGGGATCAAAGCCGATAACGTCCATGCCGACCGCTACGGCTACGTTGGCGACAAGAACACCGATAGCGCCCAAGCCGACAACGCCGAGGGTTTTGCCGGTGATTTCGGGACCTACAAACTGGCTTTTGCCCTTCTCCACCTTTTTGCCCATTTCGTCGCCGGTGCCCTTGAGGGTTTTTGCCCACTCGATGCCCTCGACAACCTTACGAGAAGCGAGCAGCAGACCGGTGAGAACCAGCTCCTTGACGGCATTGGCGTTGGCGCCGGGGGTATTGAACACACAGATACCCTGCGCGGTGCACTTATCCTTGGGAATATTGTTGGTGCCGGCGCCTGCTCTTGCGATAGCGAGGAGGTTGTCGCCGAATTCCATGTCGTGCATAGCTGCGGAACGGACGAGAATCGCGTCGGGATTCTGCACGTCGTCGCCGCAGGTGTAGTTGTCGCCGAGACGCTTGGTGCCGACGGCGGCAATTTTATTTAAAGTGAGTACTTGATACATAACACTCAAACCCTTTCTTTCAGTATTTCAGTATACGGTGGGCGTGCCATGCACGCCCACCGGTTACTATCATCGGAATAATTATTTGTTCTCCGCTTCGAACTTCTTCATGAAGTCAACCAGCGCAACCACACCCTCATAGGGCATAGCGTTGTAGATGGAGGCTCTCATGCCGCCGACGGTGCGGTGACCTTTGAGGTTCACCAAGCCTGCCTCGGTGCTCTCCTTTACAAACTTCGCGTCGAGATCGGCGTTGCCGGTAACGAAGGGAACGTTCATCAAGGAACGATCCTCGGGAACAACGGTGCCCTTGAACAGCTCGGAGCTGTCGAGGAAATCGTAGAGCAGCTTTGCTTTCTTCTCGTTGCGCTCCTGCATTTTCTCCAGACCGCCGACTTCGTTTTTAATCCATTCGAGAACGAGCTTTGCTACATAGATGGAGTAGCAGGGCGGTGTGTTGTACAGGGACTGCGCGTCAGCGTGAATCTGATAATTGAGCATGGTGGGAGTGATGTCCATCGCGTTGCCGAGGAGATCCTCACGAATGATGGCGATGGTCACGCCCGCGCCGGACATGTTCTTCTGTGCGCCTGCAAACAGCATGCCGAACTTGGAGATGTCAAGCGGCGTGGAGCAGATGCAGGAGGAGATGTCGGCAATCAGCGGAATGTCGCCGGTGTCGGGCAGCTCGTGATATACGGTGCCGTAGATGGTGTTGTTCATGCAGATGTAAACATAGTCTGCATCCTCGCGGAACATGGATCTGTCGGTCTTGGGAATGTAGGTGAAGGTCTTGTCGGCAGAAGAAGCAACCGCCTGTGCGTCGCCGTAGCGCTGTGCTTCCTGAAGCGCCTTCTTAGCCCACTGACCGGTAACGATATAGTCAGCCTTGTTGTTCTTGTTCATGAAGTTGAGCGCTACCATCGCAAACTGGGTGGAGCCGCCGCCCTGCAAAAACAGAACCTTGTAGTTGTCAGGAATGTTCATTACTTCTCTGAGCAGCGCCTCGGCGTCCTTGATGATTTTGTCAAACGCCTTGCTGCGGTGCGACATTTCCAGTACGCTCTGACCGGTGCCCTCGTAATCGAGCATCTCTGCCGCTGCTTTCTTCAGAACCGCCTCGGGTAACATAGAGGGGCCCGCGGAAAAATTATAAACTCTTGCCATGTTGAAAACTCCCTTTTCTTTATTTGGGTGCTGTTGATTACTCAAAACTACCCCATTTTTAATCTACCATAACATTCGTATTATACGCTATTTATCGGGCGATGTCAATACACCGCCCGATAAATGGTTAAAGTTTTAACAATTACTTTTTCGGTTACGCCTTGATTTCACCAATCACAGACAAGATATCGTTCTTCATGCGCAGTGCTTCCTGTCTTGCCGCAGCGGCAAAGTCGTCCTCGGTCAGTCCCTGCTTCTTCCACGCGCACATAATGCCGCGGCTGGAATTGATGATGGCACCGCGTCCGTTGTTGTCAAAGGCGTTTTTGGCGTCGTTGGCGCCGCCGCCCTGCGCACCGTAGCCCGGCACAAGGAAGAAGGTGTGCGGTGCCTTTTCGCGCATTTCGGCAAGCTGCTCCGGATAGGTGGCGCCCACCACGGCGCCCACGCCGGAATAACCGTATTTGCCCGGGAGCTCCTCGCCCCAGCGCTCGCACATTTTGCCCATTTGCTCATATACGGACGCGCCGTTAACAAGCTGCAAATCCTGCAGCTCGCCGGAGCTGGGATTGGAGGTCTTGACCAGCACAAAGATGCCCTTGTCCTTTTCCTTGCAGATGTTGACCAGCGGCTTGATGCCGTCGGTGCCGAGATAGCCGTTGACAGTCAGCGCGTCCGCGCCGAAGGCGTCAACCGCCTCGCCTGCCACGTCGGTGGTGCCCAGGTGCGCGGTGGCGTATGCCTCCATCGTGGTGCCGATGTCGTTGCGCTTGCCGTCGGTGATAACGAACATGCCCTTTTCCCGGGCATAAGCAATCGTTTCAGCCAATGCCTTCACCCCCTGCCAGCCGTACATTTCATAATATGCCGCCTGCGGCTTGACAGCAGGCACGATGTCATAAATTTGGTCGATAATCGCCTTGTTGAACGCAAGCAGCGCCGCCGCCGCACCCTCCAAGGTCTTGCCGTACTGCGCAAAGCAGGCGTCCTTGACGGACGCAGGCACATAGTCGAGCTTGGGGTCCAGCCCGGCAACGGTGGGATTCTGCTTTTCAATGATGTTTTCAATCAGTCTGTCAAATGCCATAAAAACCTCCGGGTTTCAATTGAAGTGAGAAAGGATTCTTTCGTCACGATTACGAATTAATGATGTCATACAGGTCGTTGGCAAACTTGTAGTAGTCCTTTCTGCCGTCCTGGATAAACTGAATGGCAGGACGCGGATGGGTGTTGTACTGACCTGTGAGCATATAGGGAATGTCGTAGCCCCACTTGACGCCCTCGTCCTGGAGCTTTGTCATGTGGTTCTGCATCATTTTAATGATGGGATTGACCTTATATTTCGGGTTTTTCAAAAAGCCGAGCAGCAGCTCCAGCGCGCAATTGCCTGCGCCGCGTCCCATACCATCCACGGTGGCGTCCAGATAGCTGGCGCCGTATGCCATGGCTTCAATCGTGTTGGCAAACGCGAGCTGCTGGTTGTTGTGCGCGTGAATACCCGTCAGCTTGCCGTACTTTTCGGCGATTTCGCCGTACATCTCGGCATAGCGTCTTGCCTCCTCCGGATAGAGCGAGCCGTAGCTGTCCACAATATAGAAGCAGGAAACCGGGGTTTGTCCCAAAATTTCCAGCGCGGTTTTCAAATCCTCGGTGCGCGCCTTGGAAATCGCCATGATGTTAATGGTGGTTTCGTAGCCCTGCTTGGCGCAGTATTCAATCATTTCCACCGCGGCGGGAATGGTGTTGATATAGGTGGCGATGCGCACCAAATCAATCGGGCTTTCGCTTTTGGGAATGATGTCCTCCTCAAAATCGGTTCTGCCCACGTCCGCCATCACAGCGATTTTCATTTTGGTGTTGTTGTCGCCGACGATGGCGCGGATGTCGTCGTCCTTGCAGAACTTCCACTTGCCGAAGTCGTCCTCGTCAAAAATTTCGCGGCTCGCCTTGTAGCCGAACTCCATGTAATCGACGCCTGCTTTCAGATTTGCCTTGTACAAATCCTGCACGAATTCGTCGGAAAAACGGAAGTCGTTGCAAAGACCGCCGTCGCGGATGGTCGCGTCCACAACGCGTATGTCCTGTCTGACGGACAGGAGATTACCCTTTTGTGCCATAAAATTACCTTCTATTCCAATATATTAGCGTACCCCTACGCTTCGAAAACCAATTGACCGTCCAAAAACGTCTTTTTCACCCTGCCGCTGAGCGTCATGCCCTTAAACGGCGTGTTTTTGCTTTTGCCGTGCAGCCGGTTGACATCCACCGTCCACTGCTCGTTGAGGTCGAGCAGGGCGATATCGGCAGGCGCGCCGACCGCCAGCGTGCCGGCGTTGATGCCGAGAATGTTGGCAGGATTGACCGCCATTTTCTCTACAAGCTGCGCAAGCGTCAGCAAGCCGGGCTTCACCAGATAGGTGTAGGCGACTGCAAACGAGGTTTCCATGCCGATGGATCCGTTGGGCGCCTTTTCAAAATCCGCTTTTTCCTCCACGGTGTGCGGCGCATGGTCGGTGGCGATGCAGTCGAGCGTGCCGTCGCACAAGCCCTCGATGACCGCCTGCACGTCCTTATCCGTGCGCAGCGGCGGATTCATGCGAAAATCGGCGTCACGCCCGAGCAGCGCCTGCTCGGTCAGCGACACATAATGCGGCGCGGTTTCCGCCGTGACCTTGACGCCGCGGCGCTTGGCGTCGCGCACCAGCGCCACGCTGGTGGCGGTGCTGACGTGGCAGATGTGGATGGGCACGTTTTCCGCGGCTGCCAGCGCGATTTCGCGCGCGGTGCCGCAGTCCTCCGCAGCGGCGGGGATTCCCTTGACGCCGAGCTGCCGGCTGACCGCGCCCTCGTTGATTTTGCCGCCGTCGGCAAGGAACAAGTCCTCGCAGTGCGCCACCACGGTCATGCCGAGCTGCGGCGCTTTTTTCATGGCGTCGCTGAGAAAGCGCGTGTTTTCCACAGGTCTGCCGTCGTCGCTGAGTCCGATGGCGCCTGCCTTGCGCAGCGCCTCCAAATCGGTCGGCTCCTCGCTTTTGAGCCCCTTTGTAATGCTCGCCGCCACATATACCTTTGCTTTGGCGCCCTTTGCCTTGTCCAAAATATAGCGTACGGTTTCCGCACTGTCCACGGTGGGAACGGTGTTGGGCATACACAGCAGCGAGGTCACGCCGCCTGCCGCCGCAGCGGTGCAGCCGGTGAGGATGTCCTCCTTTTGCGTCTGTCCGGGATCGCGCAGGTGGACGTGCATATCCACAAAGCCCGGCACGGCGCACAGCCCGTCGGCGGCAATCACCTTGCCGTCGGTGGAAAGCCCTTCGCCTATCGCGGCGATTTTGCCGTCGCGCAGCAATATATCGCCTGTCCTATCTATGCCGTCGGCAGGCGACAGCACGCGGACGTTTTGAATCAATAACTCCATTATTACCTCCTGTTGGGCGGTCTGCGGTCATCGCGGCGGTGCACCTGCACCAAGCCGTTTTTATCACGCGGACGCAGGTCGGAAGCGCGTTCCTGACGGCGGCGCTCCGCTTGGCGCGCACGGCGCTCCTCCTCCGCTTTTTTGCGCTTTTTCATCGCGCGTCTGCGCTTGAAGGCGCGGTGCACATTGGTGGCGAAATAACCGCAGTGGACAAAGAAATACTTGATGCCGCCGCCGATTTTTTTCAGCACGCCGCCAAAGCCCTCGCCCTTTTGCCGGGGCTCCTGCTCCAGCTCGCCGGCGCGCTGCTCCACTTCGCCGATGACGTCGTATTCCTCTGCCTCCTCGATTTCTTTGCTGCTGATGACGCCCATCACTTTTTTGGGCGACTCCTCAAAGAAATCGCTGCTTTCTTTAAATTTTTCCTGTTTATTTTCCTCGCGCGCCAGCACCTCGTCGCTGACGAACTCGTCAAAATCCTCATCTTCTTCGACGGACTCCTCAGCGGATTCCTCCGCAGCTTCTTCTGCAGCCGCTTCTTCCGCCGAGACTTCCGCAGCTGCTTCTGCCGCTTCCTCAGCAGCTTCCTCCGGCGTTTCCGCCTTGGGTTCTTCGGATATTTCTTCCGCCGTTTCATCATCAGTTTCTTCGGCGGTTTCTTCAAAGATTTCTTCCGCCGCTGCAGAAACATCCTCTGCCGCTGCGGCTTCTTCAACCGCTTCGTCAGCTTCCTCCGCTTTGATAACCGTTCCTGCCGTCGCAAACACCGCCTCGGCAACCTCGGTCACTTCCTCCGCTTCGGGCGCCGCTTCCGCCGCATCGGGAATCGCTTCTTCCGTCGGTTCCTTCTCCGACGCTTCGGGCACATCCTCAAAAAACTCGGAAATAGTATCATCAGCCGTATCGGTCACACTGTCCATGTCCTCCGTGTCGTCGGGGGCGGCTTCCTCTGCGGACAGTGCCTCAATAAAATTTTCGTCGTCCTCCACGTCGCCGAGCAGCCGCGCGATGTCCGCGTCGGAATACTTTCTGCCGGTGTATTCCTCATCGTCAAACATATCGGGATCGACGAGCGCGCCGGACGCTTCCTCCGCCGGCTGCGGCGCAGGCTCCTGCTTGGGCGCCGTCACAGCCGTCTGCACGGGCGCTTCGCCCGTCATGGCAGGCTCCTCCGGCGCCTGTCTTACCGGCGTATTGCTTTGATACTTGCCGGCAAGCTCCTGCAAAATTTTATCGTTATCCGTCTTTTTTCTGCGGTTCTTCACCTTGCTGATGACCACAATCAGCACAATCAGCAGAATCAGCGCCACAACGCCCGCGCCGATGGCTATGTAAATCAGCATCTGTTTTTTGTTGTCGGCGTCCGATTTCGGCGCAAACCTCACGCTTGACGCTACGCTGCTGAGAATTTGATAGTCCTGCGGCTCCACATTGCCTCCGTTGCGGAACAGCGTCATAGTGATAATCTTGCCGCCGTAGATGGTTTCCGCGCGGTACTGGGAGTGTCCCTCGGCATTGAGGTCGTAGTAAATCCACACCACATCCTTGCCTGCCTCGTCGGGGGTGCCGGAGGTATACACCGCCGCGCCGCCGGACGCGCTGAGCGTATTGTTCTTGATTTCCTCCAGCTGCGCAAAGGAATACTTGTTGTAGTTGTCCATTTCCTTCGACTGCGGCGTGGTGTTGCTTGTCAGCGTCAAAATCACCGCGATGTTGTCGGTGGCGCGCATATAGATATTCTTTTCCTCAAAATCGCGCATAACGGTGTTGTAATCGTTGCCCTCGCGCGCAAAATACGGATCGTTTTTGTCCGTGGCGCGCGTGACCGCCGTCATGTTGTCGGGCAGCTGCAGCTTCATGCCGTCACATTCCATAATCACGACTTCGTTGTTTGCCGCGGCAACCGCCGCCACGCTTAAGACGCACAGCAAAACGCACAGCGCCGCCGCACCCAGTCTTTTCACCAATGATTTCATACTCATTCCCCCACACAGCCGTCAGGCCGCTTCTTTGCATACATCTTTATTATACATAAGACGGGCGGGAAATACAAGCAAAATTTTCAAAAAAGCGCCGTTTCTTCCCATACAAAAATCCCGCGGAGGTTCCGCGGGATTTTGTCGTTTAAATTATTTTGCGTTTTTGTCGCGCTCTGCTTTAAGGGAATCGAGGAGCTTGATGATCTCGTTCTTTGACTTGTCGTCCTTGGTGCTGTCAAGCATCTGAGAAATAAAGCTGTCCTTGTCGCCCTTTTCGTATTTGTCCATCTCTTGGGCAATCACGTTATTGTCGCCGTTGACATAGCCGGTAACCAGACCGCCTGCCCAGCCGAGAACCATGGGAACCCAAACAACCAGCAGGCAGAGAATGCCCAGAATCATGCCGGTTTTGCGGGGGCCCTTCTTGTCCTTGTCTCTGAAGGAAAGGATGGCGAATACAATCGCTACCAAGCAGAGAGCCAGCGCGATATAGCCCAGAATCTGGTTGACGCCTGACCACATCGGGAAATCAGCGACCTTTGCCATCGGCATGCAGCCGACAACGGTCAGGATGATGGCTGCCAAAGCAGCGAAGAGAGCAATAAAGCCTTTTACATTCTTTTGCATAACAAATAACCTCCTAAAAAATTTTATTTTACATCACGGCTGTTAAACACCTTGACGGTGAGCACCATGAATAAAACGATACAAATCACCGCAACGATAACTGCGGTAAGGATGGTTGAAACGCTGGAAGTAACGTTGATGTTTTCAGCGAGCGTGTCGGGCATATAGTCTGCAATGGTGAAGCTGTTCACGTTGAAAACATTTTTGATCGCCTGATCCAAGCCGAGATAAACCAGCGCCAGAGAACCGGTGCCGAGCAGCACGCCGACAACGCTTGCGAGGGTTTTGACCTTCAAGCCGGTCGTGACAAACATAAGGATCGAGCAAAGGCCCATAAACAGGAGCCACTTGATCAGCAGAATAACAAAGCTCTGCGCGATTTGACTGTCAGCCTCCAGGCTGAATCCGAACACCTTGGACGCGATAAACACACCCAGAATATTTGTGGCAACGCACGAGAGCATAAAGATGCAGTTGTGAATGCCGACTACGATGTACTTGGAAACGATGGTGTCGCTTTTGCGGGGAAGCTGACCGGCAAGATTCTTGATGTAGCCGTTGGCAATGTCGGCGTAGGAGAAGGTAACGACCGACGCCAGCATCAAAATAAGCAGCCACGGAAAAGAAAACGGCGAAACGATCAGATCTGACAACCGAACATTCGGAAGAGCCTTACCCGGCGAAAACACGCGGGAAAGCAAAGGAATAACGAATTGAATGATAAAATTCAACGCAGCGGCAACTGCCAGCGAAACCACAAACATTTTGGAACGTGTCAAAAGCCGCATATCCATTCTTACGAGATTACCCATTGTGATTTCCTCCCGTCACGCTGAGATAGTAATCCTCCAGCGAAATATTTTTAATGAAGATTTCCTTCACGCCGACACCGGCATCGACAAGCGCCTTGTTGATGGCAACCGTGTTGTCGATGGCGCCCTCCACGCGGATGCAGTTTTCGTGGTCAACCGAAACACTGCCGCAGTTCATTTGCCTGAGCAGCGCCACGGCGCGGTCGTTGTTATCCGTGCGGATGTTCACATATTGACCGCAGCGTTCGGCAAGCTCCTCGGTGGTGAATTCATCCAGCAGCCTGCCCTCGTGGATGATGCCGTAGGCGGTGGCAAGCTTGCTGAGCTCGTCGAGAATATGGCTGGAAATCATAATGGTGATGCCCTTTTCATCTCTCAGGCGCTCCAGTGTTTTTCTGACCTCCACAATACCCTGCGGATCCAGACCGTTAATCGGTTCGTCGAGCACAATCAGCTTGGGATCGCCCACCAGTGCCAAGCCGATGCCGAGGCGCTGGCGCATACCCAGCGAAAACGAGCCGGCGTTTTTCTTGCCGGTGTTTTCCAGACCGACAATTTCCAGCAGGCGCTTGACATACTCCTTGCTGTAGCAGCCGAGCGCGATACATTTCAGCCGCAGGTTTTCCTCGGCGGACATGTTCGGGTAAATGCCGGGGCTTTCAATCAGCACACCCACGCCGATTTTGTTGTCGCCGTGGAGCTGATAACTGCCGCTTGAGGGCTTGGACAAACCGCTGATGACACGCATGACGGTGGTTTTGCCGGCGCCGTTGCGTCCGATTAAGCCGTAGATATCGCCCTGACGGATGTGCAGGCTGACGTCCTTAGCCGCGTTCTTTTGACCATAGGTCTTGGTTAGTTTGTCCGAGGTTAAAATATAGTCCATGCTCTCTCCTCTTTTCTGTTGATGATGGATGCCTGAAATTGGCAAAAACTGTTTTTTGACGAACACATTATATCATAAAAACCCTAACAAAACCATTACAAATTTGAGATTTTTGCTGTTTTTTTAGGAAAAGCTTAAAAAAATTAAGAAAAGCTTTAAAACATGCTGTTATCCCAGCACTTTCTTTGCCGCGTCAACGCTTTCCTTGGCGTCGCGGCAATAGAAATCCGCGCCGATTTTCATGGCGTAGTCCTTCGTCAGCACCGCGCCGCCGACAAATACCTTGCACTGACTGCTTCCGTCGGGGTTTTGCAGCGCCGGCGTACGGCGAATCAGCGCGATGGTGTCCTCCATGCTTTTCAGGGTGGTGGTCATCAGCGCGGAAAGACCGATCATGCGGATATTCTGCTCCACGGCAGCGTCCACCACCGTCTGGGGATCGACGTCCTTGCCGAGGTCAACCACGGTGTAGCCGTAGTTGTCGAGCAGCACCTTGACGATGTTTTTGCCGATGTCGTGAATGTCGCCCTTGACGGTGGCAACGATGATTTTTCCCTTGCTGACGCTTGCGCCGCCGGATTGGCTCAGATGCCGCTTGATCACGTCAAAGCATGCCTGCGCGGTGTTGGCGCTTTGAATCAGCTGCGGCAGGAAAATTTTGTTCTTTTCAAAGTCCTCGCCTACCCTGTCCAGCGCCGGAATCAGCATTTCGTTGACGAGCTGCATGGCGTCGCGGCTTTCGAGCAGCCGCTCCGTTACGGCGGCAGCCTCCGCCTTCAAGCCGCTGTACACCGCGTCGGCAAGGCTGACGTCTGTCTGCGCCTGCGGCTTCGGCGCGGCAGGCGCGTCGTTGTAGGCGGCGATGAAATCCAGCGAATTTTGATCGAGATTGGCAAGCACCCGGTAGGCGCGCACCGCGCCGGTCATGGCGGCAACGTTGGGATTGATAATCGGCAAATCCAGTCCTTCCTCCAGCGCCATCGTCAAAAAGGTGCTGTTGACCAGCTCGCGGTTGGGCAAGCCGAAGGAGATGTTGGACACGCCCAAACAGGTTTTGCAGCCCAGCTCGGTTTTGACGCGGTGCAGCGCGCGCAGCGTTTCGCCGCACGCCGCCTGCTCGGCGGAAACCGTGAGCGTCAGGCAGTCGATGTAGACGTCGCGGCGGTCGATGCCGAGCGCCTCGGCGCGCTCCACAATCCGCTTGGCAATTTGAAATCTGCCCTCGGCGGTCTTGGGAATACCGTTTTCGTCCAGCGTCAGTCCCACCACGGACGCGCCGTATTTTTTGACGAGCGGCAGCACGCTTGCCAGGCTTTTTTCCTCGCCGTTGACGGAGTTGACAATCGGCTTGCCGTTGTAGCAGCGCAGACCTGCCTCGAGCACGTCGGGCTTGGTGGAATCGATTTGCAGGGGCGCGTCGCACACGCTTTGAATCGCCTTGAGCACGCGCACCATCATCTTTTTTTCGTCAATTTCGGGGTGGCCGACGTTGACGTCCAGAATTTCGGCGCCGCCGCTGACCTGAGAAAGCGCCTGCGTGAGAATGTAGTCGATGTTGTTGTCAACCAGCGCCTGCTTAAACAGCTTTTTGCCCGTGGGGTTAATGCGCTCGCCGATGATGCGCGGCATGTTGATTTCCACCGCGGTGTTGGCGCTGCAAACCGTGGTGTCCGCGGTTTTTGGGCAGGGCTGCCAGCGCTCGTCTG
>CADCAD010000042.1:11569-21086 GCA_902799325.1 uncultured Ruminococcus sp.
AGCGCGCGGATATAGTCGGGCGTGGTGCCGCAGCAGCCGCCCGTGATTTTGACGCCGTAGGGCAGCAGCGCCTTGACGCACTGTGCGAAACGGTCGGGAAGTATGTCATAGGTATTGCTGTTGGGATCGGGCAGACCGGCGTTTGCCTTGACAATCAGCGGCAGGTCGGTATAGCGCGTCATTTCCGCCACCACCGGCTCCAGCTCGTCGGGTCCGAGCGAGCAGTTGACGCCGATTGCCGCCACGCCCAAGCCGCTGAGGGTGACCGCCATGGCGGCAGGCGACACGCCCGTGAAGGTGCGTCCGCTGCGCTCAAAGGTCATGGTGGCGATAATGGGCAGGTCGCTGTTTTCGCGCGCCGCCAGCACCGCCGCCTTGAGCTCGTAAAGGTCGGTCATGGTTTCAAACACGATTAAGTCCGCGTCGGATCCGGCGAGGATTTGCTCCTTAAAGTAGTCATACGCCTCCTCAAAGCGCAGCGCACCGGCAGGCTCAAGCAGCATGCCGATGGGACCGATGTCCAGCGCTGTCAGCGCCGCGGTGCCTTGGCACGCAGCCTTGGCGTTTTGCACGCCTGCCCTGACAACGCGCTCCACCGAACAGCCGCTGCCCTCGAGCTTGTAGGCGTTGGCGCCGAAGGTGTTGGTGTAGACAATGTCCGCGCCCGCCTCAATGTAGGCGCGGTGAAAGGAGGTAATCAGCTCGGGACGGGTGAGGTTCAGCGTTTCGGGGCAATGGCGGTAGCCCGCGCCGCTTTGCTGAATCATGGTGCCCATGGCGCCGTCCAGCAGAATGAATTCCTTTTGTTGCAAAAGTGTTTTAAAATCCACAGTGTTCACCGTTCCTTCTGTATTGACAGGTCATTTTTAAATTGCATACCGCGCAGCCGCGCTTTCGGCGCGGAACGGGCGAAGCGGACAGCCCTGCGACGGCGGT
Source organism: uncultured Ruminococcus sp. (assembly GCA_902799325.1). Lineage (GTDB taxonomy): Bacteria > Bacillota > Clostridia > Oscillospirales > Acutalibacteraceae > Ruminococcoides. The sequence goes on from CADCAD010000042.1 coordinate 12,506, forward strand.
TACGGATTTTGCCGGAACCAGCAGGCAGCTTTCACTCAGGCTCAGTCCGATTTTGCGCGGCGCGTCGAGCAGGCGCAAAAAATCCCTTTGCAGGGAGATGGGATAGTCGCCGTAGCCGGGGCTGAAACGGAAGGTCATAAAGCGTTCGGGGTTCTGCGCCGCGATGATTTCATCCACCTGCGTGCAGACCTGCTCGATGGCGGTGCTTGCCATCGCGTCCAGCACCACCGCCTGCGCCATATCGCGCACCTGCGCTACGCGAATCAGGCGGTCAACCTCCGCGCCCAGCGTGGCGCACATCACGGCGGCTTTGTCACAGCCCTCCAAATGGCGCTGAATATCCTGCCCTACCGTCAGCGCGTCCTGCGGCAGAGACAGGATTTGATAGAGATATTTCGGACGGGCGCAGTCCAGCAGCTGCCGCTCGCAGCTGTCCATCAGGCGCTCCATGTCCGCATTCATCGCCGCACCGGCGCCGCCCAGATAGCGGACGACCTCGCGGCGGTTCAGGGGCTGCAGCGATATCATAACAGGTTTTCCACCGCGCGCGTAATTTTTTCCGCAACGTAGGGATTGTTCATGGTGTAAAGATGGATGCCGTCCACGCCGTTTGCCAGCAAATCGACAATCTGCTCCACCGCGTAGGCGATGCCGGCGTCGCGCAGGGCTTCGGGCTTGCTTTCGTAGCGCTGCATCATCTTGGCAAACTTGGGCGGCAGGCTGGCGCCGCACAGCGACACCATGCGCTCGATTTGGCGCTTGTTGGTGACGGGCATGATGCCTGCTTCAATCGGCACGCGGATACCGGCGATTTTGGCGCGCTCCAAAAAGCGGTAGAACAGCGCGTTATCAAAAAAGAGCTGGCTGATTAAGTGCTGCGCACCGGCGTCGACCTTCTTTTTGAGGTTGAGCACATCCTCCACCTCGTCGGCGGCGTCCACGTGCGTTTCGGGATAGCACGCGCCGCTGATGTCAAAGTCGCCCTTTTCACGGATGTAGGCACACAGCTCGGAGGCATAGCGGAAATCCTTCTGCGGCTCCACGCCGTCCACATAGTCGCCGCGCAGGGCGAGAATGTTTTCAATGCCGTTCGCTGTAAAATCCGCGAGCGTTTCGTCAATCATCGCCTTGGTGCTGTTGACGCAGGTCAAGTGCGCCACCGATTCCACATGAAAATCATGCTTGATTTTGGAGGCGATGTCCACCGTGCGGCTGTGTCCGCCGGTGCCGCCTGCGCCGTAGGTGACGCTGATAAAATCGGGCTTGAGGGCGCAGATTTCCTCGAGCTTGTCATAAACGGACTCAATCGGCGAATCCTTTTTCGGCGGAAACACCTCAAACGAAAACACCGCGCGGTCGCGCTGAAATAGAGAATTTATCTTCATGGTATCATCTCACTGTCTATAAACTACTAAATTTATATGTTTTTGATTATACCACCTTTTGCAAAAAAATACAACAAAAAAATGGGATTGACTCACTTTTGAGCCAATCCCATGTTTTTCTTATCCCGAAAACTCCCGATAAGCAGCGCGCTTATGCCATTTCCGCAAGAATTCTTTGCAATTGGGTGACGTCGTGGACGTTGATTTTGCCGTCGCCGTCAACGTCGGCATACGCCAGCTGCGCCTCTGTCAGGGCTTCAAACTCCGCGAGGTGCCGCTGCAGCAGCGTCACATCGTCAACGGACAGGCTGCCGTCATTGTTGAGGTCGCCGTTTACGCGCACAGGCGAAACGCGCGGCAGGCAGGCGCCGACCAATGCCAAAGTGCCCGTTTCGTTGGGGCTGTCGGCAAGCGCCGCATAAACGCTGCCGTCTGTAATGCGCAAGCCGTAGAAGCTTTTGCCAAAGGTGTTTGATGCAAAGTCCAGCATTTCACCGTTCACGATGTCATACGCCAGCACCTTGTCGGCGGTGTTCATATACAGGTAGCCGTCCTGCTCCTGCAGCGCCATGTACATGTCGGGGTAAACATAGCCCGGAGACCCCTTAACATTCCAATATGCGTCCGCAAAGCTGTAGACGGATTCTGTTTCGTCCGTTTGAACGTCATACAGCAGCAGCTCCCTGCCCGCCTGGGTGTTGTCCACCGCGTAATACCTGCCGCCGGCAGGAATCAGCTGTGTGTTGAGGCGGTGGTAGCTTTTGTTGTCATAACGGGTGTCATCGGACGGAAAGTCGCTGACATAGCCGACATGCGGACTGGCTTCGTCCGCCTGAATCGCTGCGTCGCTGAGCAGAAAGTAAGTGTGTTCCGCCATGCCCGGCTTATCGGGCAGCGGATCGTCGTGGGTAACGTCAACGTTGTAATACACGCCGTCGATTTCCACCTTGTTCCACTGGTGGAACATTTCCTCCGATTCCACAATTTCGCTGTTGACGCCGACCTGCGCCAGCAGATAGGCATACGCCTCGGAATAGCCGTAGCATTTTCCCCTGCCGTTGACCAGCAGGTCATAGGTTTCTCCCTGCAAAAGATAGTGAGAATTGAGTATCAGCGCGTCGTGCAGCACCAACGCCTTGTCAAAATCGGACATGCTGTCGTCCACCAAATCGAGGTACCACTGCGCACGCGCGCGGAATTCGCCGCGCATGGCAAGCACCTGTTCGTCGGTAAAGGTTTCCTCCTTCGGCAGTCCGTTTTCAATGATATAATTGCCGTTTTCGTCGTAGATTGTCTTTGCCCAATGCACATGCAGCGCATAGACATAGGAGGTGCTGTTCTCCGTGTAATAGGAATAGCTGTACAGCATGCTCGTATAAAAAAGCTCCGGGTGCGTGTGCGTGACAACGGTGTACAGCATGGGCAAATCCTCGGGAGCAATGCGGTCATCGGCGATGTTGATTTGCGTTTCCAAATCGTAGATGCCCTTTGCCACGGTGTCCGCCGCATGTCGGTGCTGTTCATAAAAATCCTTGTATTCGGAAATTTTTCCGAAGGTCATATCCTCGCCGAGCGTTGCCGCCTGCGCCGGAAGGGCGAACGCGCCGAACAGCAGTGTCAGCGTCAGCAGCAGCGCCGCCGCTTTACATAACTTCTTTGTCATACAACTCCTCCTTTGGGTGGGTTAAATTTATTGTAGCATATGCGCCGCGGCGCTTCAATGGAAGATTCCAACAATTTTTCCGCCCGGCTTTTGTGGATTCGGCATAAGTGGCGGCGCGCGGACATATAGATAGACAAATCCACTTCACGGAAAGGACGAGGCATATGGATCCGGTTGAAGCACGCGCCTGCACGCTGGGCAGCTATATCGTCGAGGAAAACGCCACTGTGCGCCAAGCGGCGCAAAAATTCGCCATCAGCAAAAGCACGGTGCACAAGGACGTGACGGACAGGCTGCGGCGGATAAACCCGGCGCTGTGGCAGCAGGTGCGCGCGGTTTTGGAGCTGAACAAAAGCGAGCGCCATCTGCGCGGCGGTATGGCGACAAAGGAAAAATATCAGCACATCAGGGAACTGCGCGCCGCGGTCGATTAGTGGTTGACGAAAGCCGCCGGACAGGGTATAATAAGAGCGACAAAACGCAAGTAAAGGATGTTGAACATGAAAAAAGTGTTTTCTTTTCTTTTGGTGGTTGCCGTGGCGCTGGTATGCTGTGCCTGCGGCAGCGGCGGCAACGCCGAGAGCAGCCAGGTCAAGGTGCGGTTTCTCAACGGCGTTTGGAAATGCACCGCGCTATCCGACCAGCTGAAAAAGACTTATCACACGGCACGCATGGACATACACGGCGAAGACTTCACCTATACCCTGAAGGGCGACAAAACCACCCTTGTTTTCAGCGGCACCACCGAAAGCATCGGCAGCAACTGTCTGGCGCTGCATGTGGAGCAGCAAAAGCAAACCGACACCGCCTCCGGCAAGGTGATCAAGGAAGAGTCGCTGCCCTCCGACTTTTCCAAGTCGCAGACGACGATTTTAAAGCCCGACGGCAAAAACGGTATGGTTGCCGAGGCAGGCGGCGTCACCCTGCATTTTGAAAAGGACGAATAGATTTCGGAAAAAGCCGGCGTCGAGCCGGCTTTTTTAATACTATTCTCTGATAGAAAGTAGACAACTTTCTATCAGAGAGAAAACGCTTGGCGCGTTTTCCAATTGCGCAAAAGCGCAATTGCCGTCTTATAGCTATTAAAAAGTAGAAAGTCTACTTTTTAATGAAGATTGGTATTAATTTGTCTTTGCCGTGGGAATAAAATTCTCGATGAACTCCGTGTGCTTTTTGCGCCCGATTAGGTAAAAATAGCCGGCGATATTAAACACAACCGCGCCGATGAAGTTGACAAACAAATCCTTCATCGTGTCGTACAGCCCGATGTCGAGGTAGCCGTTGAGCCCGAGGCTCTGTCCGTTGACGGCGGTTTCTTTGATGTTTTCCACGGTCATCGTTCCCAGCGGCTGCAGCAGCGTATAGGAATGAATGGCGTTGACGACGGTGTCCTTTTGCATGTCGTTGGCAAAAAAGAAGTCCATGGCAAATTCGAAAAATTCCCACACCGTGCCGACCGTCATGGAAAAGCAAAACGAAAACAGCACCACGAACACCGGCGACAGGTGCATTTTGACGCGCTTGTGGCGGTTGAGAATATCAATCAGCCCAAAACCCACGCCTGCGCAAATGAAGCCGTTGAGCGTGTGGAGAAGGGTGTCCCACATCGGGATTTTGCCGTAGAACGAATGAATCTCACCCAAAATATTGGCGGCGAACATAAACAGGATGACAATGCACTCCATCACGGTGGGCAGCGAAACGCGCAGCCGCCGCTCGACAAACACGGGAATCAGCATGAGCGCCAACGTGAGCACGCAGGTCATGGTGTTTTCCCAGTTGCCCTCCAAAATGCTGACGACCATCACGCCCGCGGTCAGCGCGCGCAGCACAAAATAGACCGCTGTTTTGACCTTGTGGCGCTTCATCTCCTCGATATCCAACAAACGCTTTAATTTTTCTCTTTTCATTTTACCCCTCGTTTTCCATCTCAAGCAAAAGCTTAACAAACGGATTTTAGCCTGATTGATGTATAAATATATGCAATTGCCGACGCAAAAATGAAAGAGCGGTTGCTGAACCGCTCTTTTTATGTATCTTCCTCGGTTTTTGTCTGTTCGGCTTCCTGCTGCTTTTTCAACTCTTCCTTGCCGACCGCCAGCATCAGCTTGATACGGTTTTCCTGGTTGACCTTCGGCGCGCCGGGATCGTAGTCGATGGTGACGATATTAGCGTTGGGCATGACCTCTTTAATTCTGCGGATGGCGCCCTTGCCGTTGATATGGTTGGGCAGACAGCCAAACGGCTGTGTGCAGACGATGTTTTCGTAGCCGTTTTCGGCAAGCTCCAGCATTTCCGCCGTGAGCAGCCAGCCCTCGCCCATTTTGCTGCCGTAGCCGATGACGCCCTTGACCAGCTCCTTGGTGTGGGCATAGCGGTGCGGCGGCACAAAGTGGAAGCGCTCCGCCGCCTCAATCATCACCTTTTCGAGTCCCGTGAGGTAATCGAGCAGGCGCTTGCAGAATTCATATTTAATGCGGTTGCCGCCGAACATTTTGTAGTCCTCAATGCGGTTGTCCACCTTGAAGCAGGCAAAGCCCATGAGTCCGGGCAGGCAGACCTCGCAGTCTTGCTCCGCCAGGAAATCCTCCAGACCGTTGTTTGCCATCTTGGAGTATTTGACATAGATTTCGCCGACGACGCCGACCTTGACCTTGGGCACGCGGTTGAGCTTGATTTTGGAGAAGTCCTTGGTCAGCTTGTGCAGCGTTTCGTCAACCTCCTCCATCGAATAGCCCTTGCCGTCAATCAGCATTTTGGAAATGCGGTCGCTCCAGCTTTCCACCAGCGCCATAGTTTCGCCCTTGTTGACCTCATAGGGCTTGGTTTGGTTGGAGAGCAGCATCAGCTGGTCGCCGTACACCATACCGCCGGCAAAGCGGCGAATCAGGGGCAGCGTCAGCGAAAAGCCGCTGTTTTTCTCCATGCCGAAGGACAGCGAAATGACGGGAACAAACGCAAAGCCCGCCTTTTTCAGCGCCTTTCGCAGCAAATGGATATAGTTGGAGGCGCGGCAGCCGCCGCCCGTCTGCGTCATCATCAGCGCGGTTTTGTGCACGTCATACTTACCGCTTTGCAGCGCGTGGATAAACTGTCCGATAACCAACAGCGCCGGATAGCAGGTGTCGTTGTGCACATATTTCAAGCCGGTCTGCGCAATTTCGGGGCCGGTGGTTTCGAGCAGCTCGCAGTTGTAGCCGAAGCTGCGGAACACATTGGCGAGTATGCGAAATTGAATCGGCGCCATGTTGGGCATCAAAACCTTGTAGCCCTCGCGCTTCATCTGCTTGGTGAACATCAGACGCCCTGTTTTTTTGTCATATTTTAATTCAGCCATAATTCTATTCCTTTACAGCCCTGCGGTCAGTCGTTGTCGATTGCCGCCAGCAGGCTTCTGATTCTGATTTTCACCGCGCCGAGATTAGTGATTTCGTCAATTTTTATCTGGGTGTAAATCTTGTTTTTGCTCTCCAGAATTTCGCGCACCTCGTCGGTGGTAATCGCGTCGACGCCGCAGCCGAAGGACACCAGCTGCACCAGCTCCATGTCGCTGCGCGTGGTGACGTACTTCGCCGCCGCATACAGGCGCGAATGGTATGTCCACTGGTTGAGAACGTGGGTGTTAAACGCGTCAACGCGCGGCGAAACCACGTCCTCGCTGACAATCGCCACATCAAAGCCGGCAATCAGCTTGTCGATGCCGTGGTTGATTTCCGGATCGATGTGATACGGTCTGCCTGCCAGCACAAAAATCTTTTTGCCTTCCTTTTCGGCGCGCGCGATGATTTCGTCGCCCTTTTGACGCACCTTTTGCATATAGAGGTCGTATTCCTCATACGCCTTGCGCGCCGCCACACGCACCTCGTTGAGCGTGAGGTCGGGGAAATAGAACGACAGGCGCTCATACGCCTTCTTCGGGAAGTCCTTGGGGCGGTGAATACCGAAATATTCCTTGATAAAGTTGACCTTGCGCACGTCCTTCATGTTGTTCTTGATGACCTCGGGATAGTACGCCACAACCGGGCAGTTGTAGTGGTTGTCGCCGAGGTGCTCGTCGAAGTTGTAGGACAGGCAGGGATAGAAGATATTTTCAATGCCGCTGTCAATCAGCGCCTGCACATGACCGTGCATCAGCTTTGCCGGGAAGCAGACGGTGTCGCTGGGAATCGTCTGCTGACCGCGCTGGTAGAGCTTGCGCGACGACGCCGGCGAATGGTGCACCTCAAACTTCAGCTCGGTGAAGAAGCGGTACCAGAACGGATACAGCTCATACATATTGAGTCCCATCGGGATGCCCAGCTTGCCGCGCAGTCCCTCCACGGGCTTGTAGGCGTTGATCAGCCCGAGCTTGTATTCGTACATATTCAAATCCGAGGACGGTGCTTTTTTGGTAATCGGGCGCTCGCAGCGGTTGCCCGCAATGAAGCGTCTGCCGCCGCCGAAGGAATTGATGGTCAGGCGGCAATTGTTGTTGCACAGTCCGCAGTTGGTGACTTTGATTTCGTGGATGAAGCCTTGCAGCGCCTTGGCGTCGGCAAGCTTGCTTTTGCCCTCGCCCTTGGATTTTTTTCGGGCGTACAGCGCTGCGCCGTAAGCGCCCATCAGTCCGGCGATGTTCGGGCGCACCACCTGGGTGCCCATTTCCATCTCGAAGGCGCGCAGCACCGCGTCGTTGAGGAAGGTGCCGCCCTGCACGACAATGCGCTTGCCCAGCTCGTCGGGGCTTGACGCGCGGATAACCTTATACAGCGCGTTTTTGACGACGCTGAGCGACAAACCGGCTGAGATATCCTCGATGGTGGCGCCGTCCTTTTGCGCCTGCTTGACGCTGGAATTCATAAATACCGTACACCGCGAGCCGAGGTCAACCGGGCGCTTGGCAAAGAGCCCCAGCTTGGAAAACTCCTCGATTTCGTAGCCGAGCGCGTTGGCAAAGGTCTGCAAAAAGCTGCCGCAGCCCGAGGAGCACGCCTCGTTGAGGAAGATGTTGTCGATGGCGCCGTTGTGGATTTTGAAGCATTTGATGTCCTGTCCGCCGATGTCGATGATGAACTCCACGTCGGGCATAAAATACTTGGCGGCGGTGAAGTGGGCAATTGTTTCCACAATGCCGTAATCCACGTCAAACGCGTTTTTGATGATGTCCTCGCCGTAGCCCGTCACCGCGGAGGAAACCACGTTGAGGTCGGGGTTGACGGCGTAAACCTCCTCCAAAAAGCCCTTGATGATTTCAACCGGGTTGCCCTTGGACGGAAGATATTTGGAATACAGCAGCTCGCCGGCGTCGTTGAGCACCACGCCCTTGACGGTGGTGGAGCCGGCGTCCATGCCGATATATGCCTTGCCGGTGTAGCCGCGCAGCTCCTTTTGATTGACGGTGGCGCGGTTGTGGCGTGTGACAAAGGCGTCGTATTCCGCTTCGTTTTCAAACAGCGGCTTGTTGAAGGCAAAGTTGCCGGAGCCGCGGTAGTTTTTGACTTTTTCAATCACCGTATCGTAGTCAATGGCCTCCTCGGCGCACAGAGCGGCGCCG
>CADCAD010000043.1:0-13420 GCA_902799325.1 uncultured Ruminococcus sp.
GCCCGGTGACACGGTGAAATTTACGACGACCATCAAACCGTACCGCAAGGCACAGGAAACGCTGATTATTCCTTACAAGGTGCCGGATGCCCAGCCGGCTGGCACGTTGAATCTGGATATTCGTGGCGGCGGGCTGGTGCCGGTTACGGCGCTGATGCTTCTGCAGCAGTCTGGTGTAGATGTAGCCAGCACGCCGGAAACCAAACAGACGACGGAAGACCGTCTGCGCAAGCTGGAAAAGGAAGAAGCGCCTGACGCGGTGGCAATCGCCTTTGATGTAAAGGCGCCCACCTTCCGCCACAAGGCGTATGACGGCTACAAGGCAACCCGAAAGGGCATGCCGCCGGAGCTGGCAAGCCAAATGCCGCCGCTCAAGGAGCTGCTGGGGCTGTTGGGCTACCGCTTGGTGACCTGCGAGGGCTATGAGGCAGACGATATTCTCGGCACGCTTGCCGCCGCATGCGAGCAAAGCGGCAACGAGTGCGTGCTCGCCACCGGCGACCGCGACAGCCTGCAGCTGGTGAGCGACAAAACCTTTGTCCACCTCTGCACCAACCGCGACGATATCCTCTATACGCCCGAAAAAATCCGCGAGGACTACGGCGTCGCGCCTGCCGGGCTGATTGAAATCAAGGCGATTCAGGGCGACAGCTCCGACAATATCCCCGGCGTGGCAGGCATCGGTCCCAAGGGCGCCGGCGATTTGATTCAGCGCTTCGGCAGCGTGCAGTATATCTATGACAACCTCGAAACGCTCGACGTCAAGGACGGCGTGCGCAAAAAGCTGCTCGCCTCCAAGGACAACGCGTTTTTAAGCCTGATGCTCGGCAGAATCGTCAGGGACGCGCCGGTGGACACCGATATCGCGCACTATGTCGTGCACTGCGAGGACAGAGCGGCGTGCGCGCGCTATATGGCACGGCTCGAATTATTTTCTTTAATCGAAAAATACGACTTGGACGCGGCGGCGCCTGCGCCTGAAACGGCGGCTGCGGCAACAGCGCAGTTGGCGATTGTCCGCGACAATATTCCTTTTGAGAAAATTAAATCCATCGGAAAAGCCTATTTGCACTTTGAAATTTCTGATAACGAATTAAAATTCTTCTCCGTTATGGCGGACGGCACGGTGTATGTGTCCGGCGACGGCGAAGCGTTTGACAAGCTCCTCGCCGACGCGTCCGTCGCGCTCTACCTGCGCGGCAGCAAGGCGCTGTTTGCCTATGCCGACCGAAAGGGCATCGAGATCGGCGGCGCGCTGTTTGACGTGGAGCTGGCGGCGTATCTTTTGGAGCCGTCCTCCAAGGACTACACCGACGAAAACCTCTGCGCGGCAAACCGTATCGACCTGCCTGCCTGCGCCGAGGAGGACAAGCCCTACCGCGCGCTGGCGGTGTATGACCGCCTGTGCGACAAGCTCCAAAACGAAATCAGGGCAAACGAGCAGGAAAAGCTGCTTTCGAAAATTGAAATACCGCTTGCCAAGGTGCTTGCCAAAATGGAAAACATCGGCTTTGCGGTTGACAGACAGGGCATCGCCGACTACGGCGCTGTGCTGTCCGCGCAAATCAGCAGTCTTGAAGCGGAAATCTATCAAAGCGCCGGCAGCAAATTCAACATCAATTCGCCCAAGCAGCTCGGCAAGGTGCTGTTTGAGGACTTGGGACTGCCCGTCAAGAAAAAGACCAAAAGCGGCTACAGCACCAACGCCGAGGTGCTCGAGGGCTTGCGCTATGAGCACCCCGTGGTGGATATGGTGCTGCAGTACCGCACGCTTGCCAAGCTCAATTCCACCTACTGCGAGGGCTTGCTCAAGGTGATTGCGGACGACGGCAGAATCCATTCCAATTTCAACCAAACCGAAACGCGCACCGGCAGAATCAGCTCCACCGAGCCGAATCTGCAAAACATTCCCGTCCGCACCGAGCTGGGCAGGGAAATGCGCAAGTTTTTCTGCGCGCGCGAGGGCTGGGTGCTGGTGGACGCCGACTACTCGCAGATTGAGCTGCGCGTGCTGGCGCACATCGCCAACGATAAAAACATGATAGAAGCCTTCAAAAACGGCGACGATATCCATGCCATCACCGCCTCGCAGGTGTTCAACATGCCGCTCGACATGGTCACGCCTGCCATGCGCAGCAGCGCCAAGGCGGTCAACTTCGGCATCGTCTACGGCATCGGCGCATTTTCGCTGGGCAAGGACATCGGCGTCACCACCAAAGAGGCTTCACGCTATATCCAAAGCTATCTGGCGCACTACAGCGGCGTCGATCAATATATGCAGGACGTCGTCGAAAAAGCAAAGCGCGACGGCTATGTGGAAACGCTGTTCGGCAGGCGGCGTTATCTGCCGGAGCTCAGCTCGGGCAAGCATATTCTGCGCGCCTTCGGCGAGCGCGTGGCGCGGAACATGCCCATTCAGGGCACCGCGGCGGACATCATCAAAATTGCCATGGTGCGTGTGGACGAGCGGCTCCGGCGCGAGGGCTTGCAGGCGCGGCTGATTTTGCAGGTGCACGATGAATTAATCGTGGAAGCGCCGCAGGACGAAAGCGCGCGCGTCGCCGCCCTGTTACAGGAAGAAATGGAAAACGCCGTGCAGTGGGAGGTGCCGCTGACGGCTGACGCTGCAATCGGAAGGACTTGGTATGATGCAAAAGGATAACAAGCTAATCGCCTTTGTCTGCACAGGCAACACCTGCCGCAGCCCGATGGCGGAGGGCATTTTTAATCAAAAAGCGGAGGAAAAGGGCTTGAACGTCCGCGCGGTCAGCTTTGGCATGGCGGCGGTGGCAGGTATGCCGCCCTCTCCAAACGCCGTGGAGGTCTGCCGCGAAATCGGTGTGGACATCAGCGCCCACCGCTCGCACTTTATCTATGACTTCCAGCTCAGCGAATTCGATAAAATCTACTGCATGTCGCAGGAGCACGCGATGATTCTCAGCCAGAGCATCGGCGTGCCGCTCGAGCAGGTCGAGGTGCTCAACGTCGCCGATCCCTACGGAGGCGGCGTGGAAATCTATCGCATGTGCCGCGATATCATCATCACCTGCGTGGACGAAATTTTGAGAAGCTATGAAGGTTGAACGCATGACAGCGGCACAGCTCGACGGCGTGTGCGCGCTGGAAAACGCGTGCTTTGCGCACCCGTGGTCGCGCCAAAGCCTGCAGGAATCGCTGGAAAATGACAACGCACTCTTTTTTGCGGCAACGGAAAACGGCGAAGTCATCGGCTACATCGGCATGAGCTATGTCCTCGACGAGGGCTATCTCTACAACGTGGCGGTCGCGCCGCATTACCGCCGCAGGGGCGTCGGCAGTGCGCTGATCCGCACGCTGGTGACGTGGTGCAAAAAGGAAAACTTTGCGTTTTTAACACTGGAGGTGCGGCAGAGCAACGCCGCCGCGCGTTCACTGTATGAAGCCTTCGGCTTTGTCAAGGTGGGCGAGAGGAAAAACTACTATACCGAGCCCACTGAAAACGCCGTCTTAATGACGCTATATTTCTAACGGAGAACTAAAACATGAAGATACTCGCAATCGAATCATCTTGTGACGAAACCGCAGCGGCGGTTGTGGAGGACGGCAGAACCGTGCTCTCCTCGGTCATCGCCTCCCAGGTGGAGGAGCACCGCCTCTACGGCGGCGTGGTGCCGGAAATCGCTTCGCGCCGCCACGCGGAAGCCATTGTGCCGGTGGTGTCGCAGGCGCTGGAGCAGGCGCACGTGACGCTCGACGGCATCGACGCGCTGGCGGTGACCTACGCGCCGGGCTTAATCGGCGCGCTGCTGGTGGGCGTCAACTTTGCCAAGGGCTTGTCGCTGTCCACGGGCTTGCCGCTGGTGCCGGTGCACCATTTGCGGTCGCATATCGCGTCCAATTATATTTCTAATCAAGAACTAAAACCGCCGTTTCTCTGTCTGGTGGTGTCCGGCGGACACAGCCACATTGTGATGGTGGAGGACTATACCACCATGAAAATCATCGGCAGAACGCGCGACGACGCCGCAGGCGAAGCCTTTGACAAGGCGGCGCGCACCATGGGCATGCCCTATCCGGGCGGCATCGCACTCGACAAGGTTGCCGAGGACGGCAATCCGCACGCCTTCACCCTGCCGCGCCCCGTGGTGCATGACGCACCGTATGATTTCAGCTTTTCGGGGCTGAAAACCGCCGTCATCAACCTGCTGCACAATGCCGCGCAAAAGGGCGAGGAGCTGAACAAGGCGGACGTCTGCGCGTCCTTCCGCTATGCGGTGGTCAACTGCCTGACGACCAATTTCATCAAGGCGGCGGAGGACTTGGGCGTGCAAAAGCTCGTGATTGCAGGCGGTGTTTCCGCCAATGCGCTGCTGCGCAGAACGCTGGCGGACGCATGCCAACAACGCGACTGGCAGTTCTATATGCCCGAAAAATCGCTTTGCGGCGACAATGCCGCCATGGTCGGCGCACAGGGCTACTATGAATTTCTCAGCGGCAGACGCGCCGGCGCCGACCTCAACGCCTATGCTACGATGAGCATCGAGGAAAACGAGCCTCTGTTCTGAGAGGAGCTTTTATATGAAAAAATCATCCGCAGCCTTGCCGTTCATCGCTGTCGGCTGTCTGCTGTATTATTGTTTATCAACGTTTTTTCTGTTCGCCTTTGCCGAAAGCATATGCAAGCTTTCCCCGGTGGTGTTATATCCGCTGGAGTTTTCGCCCTATATCGCAGGATTTGCAGGGTATATCCTTTCAATGATTGCGCTTGCGCGCCGGCTGCCGCGCGCGGTAATAACGGTGTACGCCTATATGGGTGTTACAATCTTTATGTCCCTTGTGCATTACATACGACCGTTTTTGTCAATGGTGCTGCTGTGTGTTTGCCTGATGATGTACATTGCCACACTGAACAAAAGACCGACGCCGCTCGGGGGCGTCACCTGCGGCGCTGCCGGTTTGAGCCTGTCGGCTTCGTGCATCAGATGGATTGCGGAAGCCGCTGCGCTAAAGCGTTATTATGAAGAGGATCCGGCCGGGCTCAGTTATGTGGAGGATTTTGGCGTTAAGCTGAGCGACAGGGAGTGCTATCAATTTACGCAGATTTATGCGGTTACGGTGGCGTTTGTCGCTGTCGGTTGCGGTATTGCCGGTATTGTAAACGCTGTCCGCCTGAAAGAAGCAGGCAAAACCAAGGCGTTTGCCGCCGTTTTGGCGGTGTCAATCGCTGCAATTTTGAGCGCTGTTGCCCTTTTGGCTGCGCGGTATATCCTTTTGGGCGGCAGGCTGAGATAGGGATTTATATGAAGCATCAAGATATCCAAAACAGCGAACGGCGAAATGTGCTGCCGGCGGTCGCTCTGATATTTGCCGCAACGGCGCTGGCGATAGGGCTGATAATTGCTTTGCTGATGATGCTGCTTTTTCATCTAAAAAGCGGCGGCGCGCCGAACATGGCGTCGCCGGATGAAGTCAGGCACGCCTTCAACACAGGCTACCTGTCGGTATTTTCCGTGATGTTAACCGTCATGCTTTTTGTGGTGCAGCTTGTTGAAACCGGCACGGCGGCGGTTCTTTCGGCTATTGCCGTCATCCGCAACAGCGGCAAACGCAAATTGTCGGTTGTCGCCTGTGTGCTGAGCGGCATAGCGGCGGCCGGCTGCGCTGTTGAGTTTTTAATCCTCCGCATGATAGTTTGACAGCGGAGAAAGGGGAAGGTTGAATGGAAAACAAGCCTGATTACGACGCGCTCTTTGCGCAGTCACAGCAAAGCCGATTTCAAAAGCCGAGCAGCGAACACGGCGCGCGCTTTGATGACCTCTATCGCCAAGGCTACGCCAAAAAGCAAAAGCAAAGGGGAAAATCGCCCGTCACGCCCGAGGTGCTCGACGCCACGGGCAGACCGATGCGCCCGGCGCGCAGCGGCTTGTCGCCCGAGCTGTGCGGCGTCATTTCCATCGCCGCGGCGGTGTTGGCGCTGATTCTTGTGTTTGTGGGGATGTTTTTCCATTTGCTTTTGTGGCTGAATATCCTGCTCTGCCTGGTCGGCATCGGCTTCGGCGTCGCGGCAGTCATCAAGGGCTCCGTGGGCAGGCTGTTCGGCATCATCGGCATCGCGGCGTGTCTGTTCATGCTCCTGGTCACCGTCATTTGTCTGATTGTGACGGCGGTCATCTCCGGCGCGTCGGCGCTGTTTAAACTTATGTCCTAAAAATATAATTTAAATAAAGGAATGAATCAAATGAAAAATCCGATTGTAACCATCGAAATGGAAAACGGCGGCGTGATGAAGGCGGAGCTGTATCCCGAAATCGCGCCCAACACGGTGGCAAACTTCCTAAGCCTTGCCGGCAGCGGCTTCTATGACGGGCTGACCTTTCACCGCGTCATCTACGGCTTCATGATCCAGGGCGGCTGCCCCGACGGAACCGGCATGGGCGGCCCCGGCTACCACATCAAGGGCGAGTTTGCCATGAACGGCTTCAAAAACGATTTGCGCCACACCGAGGGTGTGCTGTCTATGGCGCGTTCCATGATGCCCGACTCCGCCGGTTCGCAGTTCTTCATCATGCACAAAACCTCGCCGCACCTCGACGGTCAGTACGCCGCCTTCGGCAAGGTGATTGAGGGCATGGACGTCGTCAACGCCATCGCCGAGTGCGACACCGACTTTGCCGACAAGCCGCTTGATCCGCAGGTCATCAAAAAAATGACCGTGGAAACCTTCGGCGAGACCTATCCCGCGCCTGAAAAGGCATAAAATCCGTATACTATTTATATAGTGAATTTTTGAGATACTAAATTGACAGCGCAATCGCGCGGAAAGGACAGCTTATGAACGTATTACTGGCAGGCGGCGCCGGCTACATCGGCAGCCACACCTGCGTCGAGCTGATTGAGGCAGGACACTCGGTTGTCATCGCCGACAACTTTGCCAACTCCTGCCCCGAGGCAGTCAGACGCGTTGAGGAAATCACCGGCACCTCCATTCCGCTTTACGAGGCGGACGTCTGCGACAGGGAAGCGGTGGAAAAGATTTTCAGCGAAAACAAAATCGACGCCGTGATTCACTTCGCAGGACTCAAGGCGGTGGGTGAGAGCGTGGAAAAGCCCCTGCTCTACTACCGCAACAACATCGACTCCACCCTCACGCTGCTGGAGCCGCTGGTGGAAACTATGCCCACAGGCAGTCCCACCAATCCCTACGGCTGGACAAAGCTGATGATGGAGCAAATTCTCACCGACACGGCGGCGGCAAATCCTGCTATGTCGATTGTCATTCTGCGCTACTTCAATCCCATCGGCGCCCACGAAAGCGGCAGAATCGGCGAGGATCCCAACGGCATTCCCAACAACCTGATGCCCTACATCACGCAGGTGGCGGCAGGCAGACTGCAGCAGCTCGGCGTGTTCGGCGACGACTATCCCACCCACGACGGCACCGGCGTGCGCGACTACATCCATGTGGTCGATTTGGCAAAGGGACACGTCAAGGCGATTGATTATTCCGGCGAGCACAAGGGCGTTGAAATCGTTAACCTCGGCACCGGCACCGGCTACAGCGTTCTGGACATCGTCAAGGCGTTTGAAAAGGTCAACAACCTCAAAATCCCGTATGTCATCAAGCCGCGCCGCCCCGGCGACATCGCCGAGTGTTATGCCAACGCCGAAAAAGCCGCGCGCGTTTTGGGCTGGAAAGCGGAAAAGAATCTGGAGGATATGTGCTACGATTCATGGAATTGGCAGTCACATAACATCAACGGGTATAAATAATACTATTGTTTGATTCACTAATTGTGAATTGTGACAAATTGCGCACCAAGTCATTGGTGAAATAAACGAAATCATAAAATTATTGCAAAAAGTGATTTCCATTTCAGAATTCTTATTGACTTTTGGACGCCGTTTGTATTATAATAGTATTGCTTATAGAAGCATTATCTTTAAAGGAGGAAACAGAAGAAATGTACAAGAAAGCACTAAGCCTTCTGCTTGCGTTAATGCTTATCGTTACATCACTTTCTGTGGCTCTGGTAACAGTTGCGGCAGCAGGTGAGGACGGCAATGCTTCTGTCGTCAAGGTAACCGCTACCTCGAATGTATTTCCTGAGAGCGAAGCTTCCTTTACCCAGGATCAGCTGGACGCGCAAAACAATAAAGTAACCGTCACTTACTTTATTCAGTCCAAGCTGGATATGATTAACGCTGATTGGAAGCTGACCTATGATGGTACAGTTCTGAAGTGCGATGAAGCGGATAACCCCAACGTTATGCCTCGTGCTAACGGCGCGTTTATCAACTTTCATCCGAAGTCTGAGGAATATGGCATCAAGGGCAACTGCACAAGCTTGAATGCTTATGATCTCGAAGATGAAAGCGGCGACAGAACCGCTTTCGTAACCGTTACCTTTACGGTAATCGGTACCGGAGACACCACGGTTAATCTGAATGTTTCCGACATGCTGGTTGTTGACGACGCAAAGCAAGAAACACAGCTCGTTAACGACAGCGTTCTGAACAGCGAGGTTACTGATTACACTGCCCAGTCGGAAGTGTACGCAGGTCCCTATGATGATGATTACGTTGCTCCCACCGAGGCTCCCACAGAAGCTCCCGCTACCGAAGCTCCCGCAACGGATGCTCCCGCTACCGAAGCTCCTGCAACGGATGCTCCTGCAACCGAACCCGCAACTGAGGAACCCGTTGTAGAGGATACCCTTATTGTAGCAGGCTCCGAGGCTGAAATCTTCGGCACCGGTTGGGACGGCACCAACGAAGCCAACCTGATGACCAAGCAGGATGACGGCACCTACACCAGAGAATACACTGTTGACAAGGCTTACACCGCAGTACAGCTCAAGTCCGTCAAGAACGGCGCTGAGTGGATCGGCGACGAGACCGGCAACAATGTTACCTTCAACCTGACCGGCGCAGGTACCTTCACTGTTGTTTATGATCCCGCAACAAATGTTACCTCCGTACAGGGCGACATTGTTGAATTCATCACCGATTTCACCTATGAAACCGTCTATGCAGCCGGTAACGGCGAAGGCATGTGGCTCAACGGCGCTGCATGGGATCCCGCTTATGTAGCTAACGAAATGACCGAAGTAGCCGAGGGTGTTTGGGAAATCGAGTTCACCAACGTTCCCGACGGCTTCGAGCGTCAGATTAAGTTCTGCATCGACGGCGCGTGGACGCACAACTTCGGCGGTGCGTTTGAGGAGAGCGGCGTTGCAACCGACGCGGTTTACAACGGCGACAACATCACCTTCGACACCGACGACACTTGCACCGTTAAGGCGCAGCTCGATTTGACCAACTTTGACTTCACCACCAAGGAAGGCGCGAAGTTCACCATCACCATCACTTATGATGAAGAGCCCACCGAAGCACCTGCTACTGAGGCACCTGCTACTGAGGCACCTGCAACGGAAGCTCCTGCTACCGAAGCACCTGCTACTGAGGCTCCTGCAACGGATGCTCCTGCAACGGATGCTCCTGCGACGGATGCTCCTGCGACGGATGCTCCTGCAACAGACGCTCCTGCTGACAAGTTCACCGTGAAGGGTACTTCCAACTTCTTCCCCGAAAGCGTTCTTGAGTTTGAGGATCTTTCCACTTACGAGGACGAAAACGGCAATGTATTCATTGCTGTTGAGTATTCACTGGATGCGCCCGGCAAGAGCTTGATCAATGCTGACGTAGCCCTTACTTGGGACAAGAACGTTCTTGAATACAAGGAAGCTTACAACCAGTCCAACGGCATGTTGAACTTCTTCCCGTTTGCTGTTGAGCAGGGAATGGGCGCAGGTATGGTAAATACCTTTGACGATTCCAACAACGGCAGAATCAGAGCAAACTACACCAATATCTCACCTGCTGCTAAGGCATATGATGATATCACGGTAGTAAAAGCCGTATTTAAGGTTCTTGACAGAACCGCCGGCGAAACCGTAGTCAACTGCTATGTTGACACCATTTCTCTGGATGATGACACCGCAACACAGCCCAGCGCTAACTATTCACTGCTTAACGGCGGTGTGGTTGACGATGAACTCGCCAAAGTAATAGGCAGCGGCACGGCTATCATGACTGAAGAGCCCGAAGTGCCCACAACGGATGCTCCCGCTACCGATGCTCCTGCAACGGACGCTCCTGCAACGGACGCTCCTGCTACCGACGCACCCGCGACGGATGCTCCCACAACCGAACCCGCAACTGAGGAACCCGTTGTAGAGGATACCCTTGTTGTAGCAGGCTCCGAGGCTGAAATCTTCGGCACCGCTTGGGACGGCACCAACGAAACCAACCTGATGACCAAACAGGATGACGGCACCTACACCAGAGAATACACTGTTGACAAGGCTTACACCGCAGTACAGCTCAAGTCCGTCAAGAACGGCGCTGAGTGGATCGGTGACGAGACCGGCAACAATGTTACCTTCAACTTGACCGGTCCGGGTACCTTTACTGTTGTTTATGATCCCGAGGCGAATATCACCTCCGTACATGGTGACATCGTTGAATTCATCACTGATTTCACCTATGACACCGTATATGCAGCCGGTAACGGCGAAGGCACATGGCTCAACGGCGCATCTTGGGATGCTGCTTATGTAGCTAACGAGATGACCGAAGTAGCTGACGACATTTGGGAAATCGAGTTCACCGACGTTCCCGACGGCTTCGAGCGTCAGATTAAGTTCTGCATCGACGGCGCATGGACGCACAACTTCGGCGGTGCGTTTGAGGAGAGCGGCGTTGCAACCGACGCGGTTTACAACGGCGACAACATCACCTTCGACACCGACGACACCTGCACCGTTAAGGCACAGCTCGACCTGACCAACTTTGACTTCACCACCAAGGAAGGTGCGAAGTTCACCATCACCATCACTTATGATGAAGAGCCCACCGACGCTCCTGCTACCGACGCACCTGCAACGGATGCTCCCACAACAGACGCTCCTGCAACAGACGCTCCTGCAACAGACGCTCCTGCTACCGACGCACCTGCAACGGATGCTCCTGCAACGGATGCTCCTGCTACCGACGCTCCTGGTGCTAACCTCACTGTAGACGGTACTTCCAACTACAGCCCGGCGGTTGCTGCGCAGACTGTTAAGGCAGGCGATACTGTAACTGTTACCTTTAAGGCTCCCGAGGATGCTGACATTATCAACATCCAGTGGGGCATGAACTACGATACCGATAAGCTCGAGTTGACCTCTGTCAGCAGCTTTACTCCCGACATGCTGGTTAACACCGATGCTACCTCCTTCAACGCAATGGGCAGCGTTTCCAACATTGATACTCCCTACAGCGTATGGGCGGACGACGATTTCGTAACCTTCACCTTCACCGCGAAGGCTAACGGTGAAACTACCGTTGACTTCCGTGTCATCGACATGACCTACAGAGAAGACGACGAGGACAAGGAAGCATTCGTCAATGAAGTTGACGTGCGCGGCGAAGAGCCCGTAACCGAGCCCGCAACCGAGCCTGCAACCGATGCTCCTGCAACGGAAGCACCTGCAACCGACGCACCTGCAACGGAAGCACCTGCAACCGAAGCTCCCGCAACTGAGGCTCCTGCCGGAGATCTCACTGTAGACGGCATTTCCAACTACAGTCCTAACGTTGCTTCACAGACTGTCAAGACAGGCGAGACGGTAACCGTAACCTTCAAGGCTCCCGAAGACGCGAACATTGTTGATGTTCAGTGGGGCGCCATCTTTGATACCGACAAGCTGGAGCTCACCTCTGTCAGCTCCTTCACAGAGGATATGCTTGTTAATAACAACCCCGAATCCTACACTGTAATGGGCAGTGTTTCCAACATCACTACTCCCTACAGCGTATCACAGGATGATGATTTCGTGACCTTCACCTTCACTGCGAAGGCTGACGGCGAAACCACCGTTGATTTCCGCGTCATTGATTTGACCTACAGAACGGACAACGGCGACGAAATTGCTTTTGAAAACGAAGTTGACAAGCGCGGCGGCGAAGAGCCCGGCACCGAGCCTGCAACGGATGCTCCCGCAACGGATGCTCCCGCAACCGACGCACCTGCAACGGATGCTCCCGCAACCGACGCACCTGCAACGGATGCTCCTGCTACCGATGCACCTGCAACGGATGCACCTGCTACCGTACCTGCAACGGATGCTCCTGCAACTGACGCACCTGCAACGGATGCACCTGCAACCGACGCTCCCGCAACCGACGCACCTGCAACGGATGCTCCCGCAACCGACGCTCCTGCTACTGAGGCACCTGCAACGGATGCTCCCGCAACGGAAGCACCCGCAACCGAAGCTCCTGCTACTGAGGCACCTGCAACCGAAGCACCTGCTACCACTCCCGAGGGCGTAATCGGCTATGCTATCGTATTCCCGGACGGCACCACTATTGATCTCGAGAGAAGTGATGACGGTACCTTCAAGACAATTATTCCCGAGGATCGCTTTGAGGACGGCAAGGTAGAGTTCAAGGTCGTTCAGAAGAACGATGACAACACTACCACCGATGTTTTGGACAACGCTTCTTACGATGCTACCGGCAAGGGTAACGCAGTTGCAACCTATGATTTTGTCAACAACACCATTACTCTTACCTTCACCGGCGAGGAGCCGCCCGCTACCGCTTCTCCCGATGCTACCTCCGCTACAACGCCCGGCGGTTCTACCTCTGATAGCGGCAGCACTCCCGACGGCGGCAGCAACAGCGGCGCAGTACAGACCGGTAACGCTTCCATGGCGCTTATTATCCTCCTGGTTCTCGTATCTGCAACCGCAGGAATTTACTTCGCCCGTAAAAAGGTAAAATAATTTCCTAAATCAATAAACAACTTGTTTTCCCCTCCGGGCTTCCGGAGGGGTTTTCTTTTGCCGCAAAAGGTTACTTATCTGTAATCTTATATTCAAGAAATCATCACACAGCCCCGTTGAAATTTTTCAGATAATCATATATAATAAGAATATATGACCGAAAAGGAATGACATTATGAGGATCTTTTTAACAAGAATCACGTCGCTGTGCTTTGCGATAACCCTGCTGACGCTGTCTGCGGTGACGGCTTTTGCCGACGAGGAGCAGGGCGCGGGCAACTCCACCGAGCTGACAATCAACGGCGACGCCTCTGCCAACATCGGCGAGGTCGTGACCTATACGCTCTATCTGGCGGAAGCTTCCGACCCGGTCGTCGGCTTTGAGCTCCGGCTTTTCTATGATAGCGATATGCTCGAATACCAGCAGGGCAGCCTGCATTTTGACAAATTTGATGTTGTCATTTACAACGAGGGCATCCCCGGAAAGATCCCGATGAACTGCTCGCAGTTTAATAATCCTTCCGATTTCTCCAAGAAGGCACAGTTTGTTTCCGCCAGCTTTAAGGTGCTCAAGCCCGGCGCTACGGATATTACCTACTATTTCACCG
>CADCAD010000043.1:13463-24724 GCA_902799325.1 uncultured Ruminococcus sp.
GTAAACATGAGCTTTTTAAGCACGTTTACCTTCTACTATGATTTGCTCTCCGGCGACAAAAACCTGGTGCACGGCAAAAATCCGCCTGTGAACCAAAGCGCCGAGGTGGTTGACCGCTACTCCGGCGACTTTCCCAACTATGACGACGGCATGGGCGATAACTATGTCAGTGGCAACCGCAGCGAGCAGCATGAGGTGCTTGTGGAGGAGAACGGCTCTTTAGTGCCATATGTAAGGTCTTCGGTGCGAGAGGTAGCAACGCCTGCCGCCACGGCGGACGGCGCCGGATGGTTTCAGCGCAACCGATGGATTCTGTTTATCGGCATCGGCTTGGCGGTTGCGGCAGTGGCTGTTGCGGTGGCTATTGCAGTGAAAAAAGGAAAAAAAGAAGGTTAATTGCTACAATCTGACAAATAAACAGTTAAATATTTGTCATAATTTCCAAAACAATCTTTCATATTCTGCTTGATTTTTGCGTTTGTTTGTTATATAATGTTAATAACCGAAATTCGGAATATAATGGAGGAATTTGATATGAAAAAGTTTTTAAGTATCGCTCTTGCCGGTACTATGGCTGCTTCTATGGTTGCTGTCAGCGCTATGGCTGTTTCTGCTGAGGAGCTTTCCCTCGGCGATTACGGCTCGTTGGGTGAGTATACACCCACTGCCGGTGTTCAGACCAACCATTTGATGTTTGCTATGCCTAATGCTTGGCAGAATGATACCACCAAGAATGTAAAGTGCGGCGGTGCAGCCGGTATTTACTGGTGGTCGGGCTATGACACTCCTGACGCAAAAGCCGGTCACGGCTGGCCTGGATACAAGGCTGTCAAGGAAACCAGCGAAGAGGGCATTGATAACCTCTGGGGTATCGATGTTCCCACCTACGGCAACGGCGAAAAGGGTAACGCTACCCAGGTTATCTGGAACAACTACCTCGACGGCGGTATGGAGCCAGATCCTGTGAAGAACCCCTTCTATGCTGCTTCTCTGCAGACTATTGACGAAGCAGGTCAGTACTATGACAGAATGGAACATGCTTATCCGGAACACACATATGATATCCTTTTCAGATACATCTACAAGACGCTCTTTGTTAAGGAAGGCGTTAACGGCGCCGATGCTATTGACCTGAAGTCCGACAGCTTCTGGGAAGATATGAACAAGCTTGCCGCAGCTCACAAGGGTGAAACTTGGGATGGTCTTACCGAGGATGAGAAGTCCTTCCAGGTAGATAATGTTCTTGATGAATTGGAATATGATATGTCGGAGATTGTTGGCGAGAAATACGCTGCTAACTTCTTCAACGAAGACCTCGTTGGTGATGAAATTTACCCGAAAGAAGAAAGTTTAGGTTATGGCATGTCTTTTCACTTCAACAATATGGTTTATGTAGTTGATTTTGACCCGGCCAAGATTAAGGAGAATCCTGTAAGTAAAAAGCCAGGCTTTGACGGTGAGTTTTATTTCTACTATGGCAACGGCGAGTACGGTTCCTGGCCTACCAAGGCGCTCAACGAGCAGATGAAGACTGAGCTCGGCGAGAAGTATGTTGTTTCCGGCAACTTCACCACCGGCGATTATGCAAATATGACATATGATGAGTTGATGAAGAAGGTTGAGGATTACAAAAAAGAACATCCCGAAGAGGGCGGTTCTCAAGAAGAAGACGGTAATAAAGACGGCAAGAAGGACGGCACTGTTCCGACCGCAGCTACCGATGCGGCTTCTTCTACCTCCGACGGCGCTAACGGCGGCAACAACTCCAACGGCGCTATCGCTACCGGTCAGGCTTCCATGATCGCAATCGTTCTGGTTGTTCTGATTGCCGGCGCTGGCATTATCTTCTTTACCCGCAGAAAGGTACAGAAATAATCTAACTTGACTTTAGCTGCCCTGTTTCTTAGGAAACAGGGCAGTTTTGTTTTGCAGAGAATAGTATTAAATGTCAAGACGTTGCGGATACACCCAACCTTGCGACTAATCCAAAACGATTCCTCCACGGTAATTATGTCCCTTTGGGAAAAGCGGAAAAAGTAAATGGTAATTGTTAATCGGCGTAAGCGCTTACGCTTTTGAGAGTGAGCAAAGCATTGCCCAAATAAACGCTTGCCCCGCCGTTGATGGAGTTCTGAATCAAGAGAAACTGCTCCAAAGGCGGAGAAAGCGTCCCTGACGCCCGACGCTGCTTGACTTTGCGGGGATGGCGGTGTATAATAGAATGTAAAGTTTTTGTAGACTATTGGGGGAATGAGCTATGTCAAAAAGAGCTTTGAGCCTTGCTTTGACCGTTATCATCACAACCTCCATCTTATTTTGTGCACTGTTCACCGCCCGTGCCGAGGACGTGACCGTTCCCGAAACCGCGTTGCCTGCGTCGGAGCCTGTCAGCGATTTGGCTAGGGAAGAAGAACCGCTTGAAACACGCCCGGTTTCCAAGGCGAACCACCCGGTTTTGACTGTGATTGCCATTTCCAACTTCTTTGGGCGTACCGACGCCTACTATGACGAGTACACCAAGGAGGTCACCGTCACCTATAACCTCAAGGCGACAAAGCGGCTGCTCAATACCCAGTGGGAGCTGCAATACGACAGTTCGATTCTGCATTTTGACGCCGCAAAAAACCCTGCGGCATCCATTTGCCCCTTGATGCAGAGCAGCTGTCTGGCGGAAAACGACACGGAGCACGATAGGATTCTTTTTTCCGCTTCCAATCTGAAGCTGTTTGATTTCACGGGCAGACAGTCCGTTTTTGCCAGAATTGTGTTTGACGTGGTGGATTTGTCGCCCAGCGACGCGGAAATCACCAAGGTGGATTTGACCGTCAACGAGCTGTCGGTGTCCGAGCCGAACCCGGTGGACGGACTTTCGCTCAGCGATAAGGTGACCTCGCTGGTGACAGCCGGCAAGGTGATGGAGAAAACAATGGATAAATCATTGGTCACCAAATCCACCCACCTCACGCCGTCTACCTATTATGAGTCCGATTTGCCGTCTACGGCAGACCAAGCGGTGACAACTGCGCCGCCGACCACTGTCGCGCCGACGGTCGCCACACAGCCTCCACCGACAGCGCCCGCCAAAAAGGCGCCCAAGGAGGGCTTTGAGCTGATTGATACCGGCAAATGGTACATCGCGCTGCTGATTTTGGTGGTGCTGCTTGTCTGCTCCACCGTGCTGTTTGTCCTGCGCAAACGAGATATTTATAACGATTAAAAAAGGCCGACTCAACTCGAAAGGGAGTGTGAGTCGGCCTTTGTCGGTAAACGGGAAGGAAGCAGTTGGCTTTCGGTGCTTATCAAAAAAATAAAGGGCTGACAATTCAGCCCTTTCAGATGTAAACAAATTAGTTGGCTCTGGTAACCTTACCTGAACGCAAGCAGCGGGTGCAAGCATATACACGCTTCGGTGAGCCGTCAACGATTGCCTTAACGCGCTGTACGTTGGGCTTCCAAGTTCTGTTGGAACGTCTGTGAGAGTGAGATACCTTGATGCCGAATTTTACATCCTTACCGCAGAATTCACATTTTGCCATGCGTCTGCACCTCCTTAACCAAGTCAAATACTTTTTCTAACTTTGTTATTGTATCAGAAATTGTGAGAAAAAGCAAGTGTTTTTTGAAAATTTCTTAACTTTGTTTTTTTCCTTGTATTTTTTACCTGTTTGTTATATAATAAATATTAAGTATCTATGTAAAAGGGGATTGCTATGCTTCTGACATTATTTTCGGGACACGTTTCCATGCAGCAGGTTATCGCGCAGATTTTGGCGGTGCTGGTGGTTGTGTTTCTCGTTTTGCCCTTTCACGAGTGGGCGCACGCGTTTACGGCGTCGTGCCTGGGCGACAAGGGAATCAAGGCGCGCGGCAGGCTTTCGCTGAATCCGCTCAGCCATGTGGATCCCGTCGGCGCGCTGATGCTGCTGCTTGTCGGCTTCGGCTGGGCAAAGCCCGTGCCGGTGGACGCGCGTTATTTCAAGCACCCCAAGCTCGGCATGGCAATCACCGCCGTAATGGGACCTGTTGCCAACTTGGTTGCGGCGCTGGTCGGGCTGTTGGCGCTCAATCTTGTCGCGGTGCTCAATCCGCACCTGCTTGCCACCGAGATCATTTTGCGTGAAGGCAGCCTGTATTACTACGGCGATCCCTCTGTTTTGCTGTATTTTCTCAGCTTTTACATCAACGTGAACATCAGCCTGGCGGTGTTCAACCTGATCCCCATTCCGCCGCTCGACGGCTCCAAGGTGCTGTTTCTGTTTTTGCCGGACAAGGCGGTGGCGTTTTTCTATCGCTATCAGCAGATTTTCTTTGTGATTCTGTTCGTGCTGATGTGGCGCGGCGCGCTCAGCGGCGTCATGTCCTACTGCACCGGCTGGATTTCCGAGGGGCTGAGATGGCTGGCGTTTTTGCCGTTCAGACCGTTTGTGTAAGGGGCGCCTATGGAAACGCAACTGCAATATAAGCTGCCCGTCTTTGAGGGACCGCTCGATTTGCTGCTCAGCCTGATTGCCAAGAATAAAATCGACATCTACGACATTCAGATTGCCGATTTGCTCGACCAGTATATGGAGCAAATCAGCCGCATGCAGGAAAATCAAATGGACATCGCCTCCGAGTTTTTGACGATGGCATCGCGGCTGGTGTATATCAAGTCGGTCATGCTGCTGCCGAAGTACGAGGAGGAAGCCGAGGAGCTGAAAAAGGAGCTGTCCGGTCAGCTGCTCGAATATGCCGTCTGCCGCGAAATTGCCGCCAAGCTCGGCGTGATGTATGACTTTGACACCTTCTTCCGCGAGGCGTCGCCCGTGGAGTTTGATTTGACCTACAACCGCAGCCATCCGCCGGAGGATATCGCCAAGGCGTATATCAGCGCCGTCGGCAGGGGAAAGCGGCGGCTGCCGCCCCCGGAGCAGGCGTTCTCGGGCATTGTGGCACATAAAATTGTGTCGGTCAACAGCAAAATCATTCAGCTCATGCGCCGTCTGTGGCACGGCAAGCGGCTGGAATACCATGAAATATTTGAAGTGTGCGAGGGCAAAAGCGATTTGGTCGCCACCTTCCTCGCCACGCTGGAGCTTGTCAAGGGCAAGCGAATCCGCATTGAGGGCGAGGGCGAAAACGCCGTTGTCCGCATGCTGGAAAGAGGAGAGGAGGAGCCGCATGAGTGAGCAGGCAGAACTGAATATCGCCGCCGCGATAGAGGCGATTCTCTTTTCCAACGGCGCTTCGGTTGACCGTGCGCGGCTGGCGCAGGCGCTGGAGATAACCGAGAACGAGGTGGACGCGCAAATTGCCGCGCTGGTGGACGGTTACAATCAGGCGCAGCGGGGCATAACTATTATCAGGCTGAAAAACAGCTACCAAATGGTGGCGCGCAAGGAATACGCGCCGCAGGTGCGCACCGTCATGGACTTGCGCCGCAACACGCCGCTTTCGCAGGCGGCTTTGGAGGTGCTGGCGGTTGTCGCGTACAATCAGCCCGTTACCAAGGCGTTTGTGGAGCAGGTGCGCGGCGTGGACTGCAGCGGCGTCATCGGCAGCCTGACCGCCAAGGACTTGATTGAGGAAAAGGGCAGGCTGGAGCTTCCGGGACGTCCGTTGTTGTACGGCACCACCGAAAACTTTTTGCGCTGCTTTAATGTGTCCTCTCTGGAGGAGCTGCCGCCGCTTCCCGAAGGCGACGGAGAAGCCTCCGGCGAGACGGACGGCGGAGAGCAAACGGCTGATTAAACCAACATAGCGAGGAGGAATGATTTTGACGTGGCTGTATATTCTGCTCGGAATCATTCTGCTGATTGTCCTGCTGTTGCTGATTCCCATCGGGTTTCAGGCAGGCTTTCAGGGCGAGCTGAGGGCGGTGCTCAAAATCGGCTTTGTGCCCATTCAGCTGTATCCGCCGAAGCCGAAAAAGGAAAAAAAGAAAAAGCCCAAGGACGAAAAGCCGCAGGAGGAAAAGAAGGAAGAAAAGCCCAAGGAAAAAAAGCCGAGCCTGCTGCAGGAAAAGGGCTTGCAATGGCTGATTGACACCATCGGGCAGGCGGCGCAGCTGGCGCTGGGCGCGCTGAAAAGCTTTTTTAAGCACCTTGTTGTCAAGCGGCTGAACATCAGTATCAGCTATCACGGCGAGGACGCCGATGATACGGCGGTCAAGTACGGCTACTTTTGCTTGGCGGTGTATCCTGCCGTCAGCATACTGGTGAAGGCGTCCAAGTGCAGGCGCTACGGCGTGGACATCGCGCCGGACTTCAACGAGGGCTCGCAGTCGCGCTATGCGGCGGATATTTACGCCTACATCCGCGTGGTTTGGATTGTGGCGCTTGTGTTCCGCTACGGCTTCCGCGTCATCAAGCTGCTGCTCAGCCTGCGGCGCGCCAAAACAAAGGAAGAAAAAACACAGGTTATTCAAGAATTTACAGATAGAGAAGGAGAGTCTGCTATGGAACATCCCATCGGAAACCTTATGAACATCACCATGGACAAAATCAAAGAGATGGTGGACGTCAACACCATCGTCGGCAACCCCATCACGGCGGCTGACGGCACCCTGATTATCCCTGTTTCCAAGGTCAGCTACGGCTTTGCGTCGGGCGGCTCCGACCTGCCGACCAAGAACGAGAACAAGGATTTGTTCGGCGGCGGCAGCGGCGCCGGCGTCACCATTCAGCCGGTTGCCTTTTTGACGGTGTACAAGGGCAACGTGCGCCTGATTTCCATCGGCGGCGGCGACGGCATTGACAAGCTTATGGGCATGGTGCCCGATGTGGTTGATAAGGTCAAGGGCTTCTTTAAGAAGGACAAGACCACCGAAATCGACGTCACCGACGACTTCTCCGAGATTACAGTGGACGACGTAGACCTCTGATTTGGCATAGCGCCACGCTTTGCGGCATATACTCTATCGGGGTGATGTTGTGAAAAAATGGCTTGCGTTTTGCTTATCGCTTGTTCTGCTGTTTGCGTTTCCCGTGCCGGTGCGTGCGGAGGATACGCCCTCCGTCAGCGCGGAAGCGTTTGTGCTGTACTGCGTCGAGAGCGGAGAAATAATTCTTTCAAAGAACGAAAATAAACCCATGAAGCCTGCCAGCACCACCAAGCTGATGACGGTGCTGCTCACACTGGAGGAAGCTGCTACAAACGACCGCCTTGTGACCTTCACCCGGGAGATGACGGCGGAGGGCAGCTCCATGTATTTAAAGCTCGGCGAACGGGTGCGGCTCAGCGACTTGGCGGCAGGCATGATGATGGTCTCGGGCAACGACGCGGCAAACGCGGCAGCAATTGCCTTGGACGGCAGCATGGCGCGCTTTGCGGAGCGCATGAACCGGCGCGCGGCGCAAATCGGCATGGCAAATACGCATTTTGTCACGCCCAGCGGTCTGGACGACGACCGTCACTATACCACCGCGCACGACATGGCGCTGCTGATGACAGAGGGACTGCAAAACAAAGACTTTGCGGCGCTGACCTTTCAAAAAAGCGTCGGTGTGGCATTTGCCGAGCCGCAGGGCAAGCAAATTACCTACAGCAATCACAACCGCCTGCTGCGGTTATATGACGACTGTATCGGCGGCAAAACCGGCTACACCACGGCGGCAGGCAGGTGCTTGGTGTCCGCGGCAAGGCGCGGCGGCGTGACGCTTGTGTGCGTCACCCTCAACGATCGAAACGACTGGAACGACCACATCGCGCTGTTTGACTACGGCTTTGCCCACCGCAGCGCCTATCAAAGCGGCGACGGCTCGCTGTGTCTGGACATTCCCTGCGTGGGCGGCGAAAAGGACAGCGTGGCTGTCATGGGAGAAAGCGACGCTTCGCTGATTGTCCCGGGCGGCAGGGAAGCGGATGTGGTGCGCAAAATATATATAGACAGCTTTGTGTACGCCCCCGTCAAGAAGGGCGACGCGCCGGGGCATATTGACTACTCGCTGGACGGCAAGCTGCTGAAAAGCGTGCCGCTGATTGCGGCGGAGGATGTCACGCGCAAAAGGGCAAAGCACGGGCTGTGGAAAAGAATAAAGGAACTCTTTACGTATGGATAAAAAAGAACCTCTCAGACTGCAAAAGTTCCTCTCGCAGTGCGGCATAGCGTCGCGCAGAGGGGCAGAGGAGCTGATTGTGCAGGGCAAGGTAAAAATCAACGGAAAAACAGCGGTGCTGGGCGACAAGGTGCTGCCTGCCGACAAGGTGTATGTCAGCGGCAAGCGCGTGCTGCTGCCCAAGACGAAGTACCGCTACATCATGCTCAACAAGCCGCGCGGCTTCATCACCACCATGAATGATGAGCGCGGCAGAAAGTGCGTGGCAGAGCTGGTGCAAAACGTCGGCGAGAGGGTGTATCCCATCGGCAGACTCGACAAGGACAGCGAGGGCATGCTGGTGTTCACCAACGACGGCGACTTTGCCAACAAGGTCATGCACCCGCGCAACAGCGTCTATAAATTCTATCGCGTCACCGTGCGCCCCGACATCACCGAGGAGCAGCTTGTCAAGCTCGAAACCGGCGTGGAGCTGGACGGCGTCAAAACCGCGCCTGCCATCGTCCATGTGGTGCACAAGGAGCCGGGCAGGGTGGTGCTCGAAATGATTTTGCACGAGGGCAAGAACCGCGAAATCCGCCGCATGTGCGAGGCGCTCGGCTTGGAGGTCGCAAGGCTCCGCCGCACCCAAATCGGCGGCGTCAAGATGGGCATGCTCAAGCAGGGCGACTGGCGCGACCTGACCGAAAAGGAAGTCAAAAACCTGCTGGCTAACCCGCTTGTCAACGGCAGGATTATTTGATTTTTTGATTTGTAATGCGGTAATGCGTAAGGATAAAGGCTCCCGGCTTGGGAGCCTTTGCTCTATCACAGCAACCTTTTCTTAACATTACGAATTGAATCCTTGCGGATTCCCCTCATATTTCTTCCGCAGCTGTTTCAGCGCCTTGGTTTCCAGCCGGCTGACATAGGAGCGGCTGATGCCGAGGCGGTCGGCAATCTCCTTTTGCGTCTGCGGCTTTTTGCCGTTCAGACCGTAGCGCAGCACGATAATCAGCTTTTCGCGCCCGGACAGCGCTTCGTTGATGTATTTGCCGAGCTTTTGCGTGTTGAGCTTGACGGCGAGGTTGTCAAGAATGTTGTCGTCCACCGCCATGATGTCCATCAGCGTCAGCGGATTGCCGTCCTTGTCGGTGTCAATGGTTTCGTTGAGCGACACGTCCTGCGCGCGCTTTTTGGCGGCGCGGAAGTACATCAGGATTTCGTTTTCAATGCAGCGGCTCGCATAGGAGCTCAGGCGGATGTTGCGGTCGGGCTGAAAGGTGTCCACCGCCTTAATCAGCCCGATGGTGCCCACCGACACCAAATCGTCCTGCTCGTTTTGCTTGCCGTAATACTTTTTGATGATATGCGCGACCAGCCGCAGATTGTGCTCAATCAGCAGCTGCCGCGCTTTTGTGTCGCCCTGACGGCATTTTTCAAGCGCCTCGCGCTCCTGCTTTTCGGACAGCGGCTTCGGAAACGCGCCGCCGCCGCAGACATGCAGGATGAAAAAGCAGACGTACTGACCGATGAAGCTGAGAAACTCAAACATAAAACCCCTCCGAGAGATTTTATGTAAAGGGCTTGCGAAAAATGCAAATTTCATATATACTGATAACAGTGCTAAGCAAAGGAATGTGAGAATACAATGAAACTGGTATCTTGGAACGTCAACGGGCTGCGCGCCTGTGTGACGAAGGGCTTTTTGGATTTCTTCCGGGAGAGCGGCGCGGATATTTTCTGCATACAGGAAAGCAAGCTGCAGGAGGGGCAGATTGACCTCGACCTCGACGGCTATTTTCAGTATTGGAATTATGCGGAGAAAAAGGGCTATTCCGGCACCGCTATGTTCTGCAGGCAGGAGCCGCTGCGCGTGACCTACGGCATCGGCGTCGAGGAGCACGACCATGAGGGCAGGGTGATTACCGCCGAGTTCGACAGCTTTTACGCCGTGACCTGCTATACGCCCAATTCGCAGAACGAGCTGCGCAGGCTCGACTACCGCATGACATGGGAGGACGCTTTTTTGGCGTACCTAAAGGCGCTGGACGCGCAAAAGCCCGTCATTCTCTGCGGCGACTTGAACGTGGCGCATGAGGAAATCGACCTCAAAAACCCCAAGACCAACCGCAAAAACGCAGGCTTCACCGACGAGGAGCGCGGCAAGATGACCGCGCTGCTGCAAAGCGGCTTCATTGACACCTACCGCTATTTTTATCCCGACACCGAGGGCGTGTATTCGTGGTGGTCATACCGCTTCCGCGCGCGCGAAAAGAACGCCGGATGGCGCATTGACTACTTCATCGCCTCACAGTCGCTGGAGAAAAAGCTGCGCGGCGCGAAGATTCACACAGACGTGTTCGGCTCCGACCACTGCCCCGTGGAACTGGATGTGGACTTATGAGCCGCCTGCTGTCTGTTTTTAACCCGGCAGGCATGCTGTTTGCCGCGGCGCTGCTGGCGCCGTACATCTTCTTCTTTAAGCGGTATCCCGGCGAGGGCGAGCGCTGTCCCAACAAGGCTATGCTGTTGCTTTGCCGCATTGCGCGGATTGGCAGCCTGCTGCTGATGGCGTTCCACTTCGGCATTTTGGAGCAGGGCTTTACCAACCCCAAGGAAACCATGGAGCGCTTTTGGTGGATAGCCACCGCCGCTATGCTGGTGCTCTATTGGGCGCTGTGGGCGCTGTTCTTCCGCAGGGAGCGCAAGGGCTTGCTGCGCGCCGCCGTCATCACCGCCGCCGTGATTCTCATATTCAGCGGCATTTTGCAGGTCAGCACCCTGCTGTTCACCTTCGGCTTTGTGTATCTCATCGCCGAACTGTATTTGATTCACACTGCATTTCAGCAGCTTACGGAGCGCAAATGAACGTATTAATGCTATTAAAACCCAAAGAAACCGTCAAGTATATCTATGACTCCAACACCCTGCGGCAGGGCTTGGAGAAAATGCGCGTCCACCGCTACACGGCTATTCCCGTGATTTCCGAGGACGGCAAGTATGTCGGCACCGTCAGCGAGGGCGACTTTTTGTATTACATCATCGACCTGCGCAACAGCGCCATCACCGAAAAGGAGAAGCACCGCGTCAGCGACATTCTCCGCCCCGGCTTTAACCCGGCGGTCAAAATCGACGTCAGCATGGAGGAGCTGCTCAACCGTGCGCTGGTGCAGAACTTTGTTCCCGTCACCGACGATTTGGGCACCTTCATCGGCATCGTCACCCGTCAGGATATCATCAGGT
>CADCAD010000044.1 GCA_902799325.1 uncultured Ruminococcus sp.
TGGGACTGCCGAAAAACATGGACGGCTCCGAGGGCGAGAGCGCCCAAAACGCACGCGCCTTTGCGGCACAGCTCGCCGGGCTGACCGAGGTTGAAACGGTCATGCAGGACGAGCGAGGCACCACCATCACCGCGCACAGCTTCCTCAACGACACCAACACGCGCGGCAAAAAGCGCAAAAACGTGGTGGACGAGGTCGCCGCTACGATTATTCTGCAAAATTTTTTGGACAAACGCAAAAACACCCCTGCGCCTTAAAGGGCGCAGGGGTGCTGTTTATTTTAACCTTCAAACGGTGCTACTGTATTGAATTCTTCATCATTTTGGGGAGCTTGCTGTTGCTGTTGCTGCTGCTCCTGCTGCGGCGCCTCGGTGGCCGGCTGTACCTCGCTGCCGCCCTCATAGGGCGCCACGGTGTTGAACTCCTCGTTGCCGCCGCTTTCCGGGCTCTGCGCTGCGGTGACGGTTTCGGCTTTGCTGCTGTTCTCCTCATAGGGCGCGACGGTGTTGAATTCCTCCGCTGCTTTTGTCGAAGCCGGCGCGGTGGTGGCGATGGTGGTTGTCGTCGCCTTGGATGCGGTTGAACCCGACGAAGTTTTTGAGCCGCAGCCCGTGATGGTGAATGTCGCCGCAGTGGCGATTGCCGCCATAGCCAGTGCCAAAACGCTGATTTTTTTCATGATGAATCTCCCTTTCTATATTTACGGTTTGTGTTGACTAATTGTTGGTGATAAAGACTTTGCCGGTCTGCTTGCCGGTCACGTTCAACGCGCTGTCCACGGTGAAGCGGACGGGGGTGTTGTCCCACTTGCCGTCGGCTCTCTTTGCCTTGAGTATGGCGTTGGTGATGCCGGCTTCCGTGCCGCGTGCGATGAAGCGGCAGGTCTTGGTGTTGTAGTTGAAGTTGCAGGTGATTTTCGCGCACAAGCTGTCCGCCGAGTAGTTCCAGTTGCTGCCCTTCATAACAAACTGACACGCCTTTCCCTTGACCGCCTGTACCGCCGCCGGCGCCTGCGCGGTTGCCGCCGAAGCGCTGACCGCCGAGATTGCCGTGCCTGCCGAGATAACACAGAGTGCTGCCATAACGGTTCCGATTGCCTTTGTTTTGATGTTGTTCTTTTTCATGATTGATTACTCCTTTTTGTTTGATTTATTGCAGTTTGGTTTGTTTCCTTGACTGTGACTATATTCTAGCAGACCGACTACAACAACATTACGACAAAAAGCAGCGTTTTTTAAAAAAATTTAAAATAAATTCAATTTTTTCAAAAAAATAAGCCGCTGCGGCTTGCGGCGGCTCTTTTCAATATTTGGCTTACAACACGGTCAGCCTGTCCTGCGGTACCTCCAGGTAGCGCACGTCATATTCGCCGGTTTTGACAACGCCGACAAGCTCTACCCTTGCGTCCTCGGCAGGGTACGCGTCGATGGTTTCGGCGTCCTTGATGATATAGGTACAGCCGAATTTGCTGCTTGCGCCGTCGCTTTCCATAATGGAGCCCTTGACGCTCATGCCGGAACGGGTGCTGATGCCAGTCACCTTGACAACCTTGCCGTCGTATTTGCCTGCCTGCATGTCATTGACAAAGGCTTTCATGCCGTCGTAGTCGCCCTCTGCAATGGTGACGTCCGCCTTGTCAAAGTCCACCGCCGCTTCGGTGGGCGCTTCGGTAACTGCCTCTGTGTCCGCTGCTTTTTCCGAAGCCGCAGCGCTGCTTTTTTCGGCTGCGGATTCCTTGCTGCCGCCGCAGGCGGCAAGCGAAGCGAGCGCAAGCGCCAAAACGGAAATGATTGCCAATGCTTTGAATACTTTTTTCATAAGATTATCCCTTTCAAAAAAAACCAGGGCGCATACGCGAAATATGCGCCCTATGTAAATTCTTAAGCCCAGTTGAGGGTGTCGCTGTAGACGTTGATGTAGTCCTGAGCGGAACGATCCCAGCTGTTGTCGCTCATCATCGCGCGCCACATCAGCTGATGCCAGCCCTGGTCGTCCTGGATGCCCCAGAGTGCACGGCGGACAGCATGCTGCATATCGGCGGTGTAGTAGTTTTTGAAGGTGAAGCCGTTGCCGTAGTTGTCGGCAGAATCGAATACAGAGTCCTTCAAGCCGCCAACCTCGCGCACTACCGGGATGGTGCCGTAGCGCAGCGCAATCATCTGCGACAGACCGCAGGGCTCCTGCGCGGAGGGCATGAGGAAGATATCGGCGCCGGCGTAAATCTTGCGCGCCAGCTCAGGCACAAAGCCGTGGCAGAAAATGAGTCTGCCGGGATATTTTGCCTGCATGTGGTTGAAGAAGTCCTCGTATTCCTTGTCGCCCGAGCCGAGGATAACGAACTGCATGTTCTCGGTGTTCATCAGCTCTTCCAAGCCCATGCGCACCAAATCCAAGCCCTTGTGGGAAACCAGACGGGTGACCATGGCAACCAGCGGAATGCTCCAGTTGACCTCGAGGGTAAGACGCTCCTGCAGACGGCGCTTGTTTTCACCCTTGCCGCTCATATCCTCCTTGGTGTAGTTGCAGTAAATCTGGTAGTCGGTCGCGGGATCATAGCTGGCGAGGTCGATGCCGTTCTTGATGCCGCAGAGCTTGTAGTGACGGAGGTTGAGCTCGTCATGCAGACCCCAGCTGTACCACGGATCCTTAATTTCAGCCGCATAGCTCGGAGAAACGGTGGAGACGCGGGTGGAGGTTTCGATGGCGCCCTTCATCATGTTGAGCTTGCCGTTCATTTCGAGGATTTTGCACTCGCTCGCCGGAATACCGACGCACTCGGTGTTAACCTCCCAGCCATACTCACCCTGGTACTGGATGTTATGGATGGTGAACAGGCTCTTGATGTTGTAGTACCAAGGTCTGTGAGAATAGAACAGATAGTAGTACACGGGAACGAGCGCGGTCTGCCAGTCGTTGGCATGGATGATATCGGGATGGAAATCGATGTAGGGCAGCATCTCGAGGATGGCGCGTGAGAAGAACGCAAAGCGCTCCGCGTCGTCATAGTGGCCATAGAGGGTGCCGCGCTTGAAGTAGTATTCGTTGTCGATGAAGTAGTAAGTGCAGTCGTTCCAGCGCGCCCAGAACAGGCCGCAGTACTGGTGTCTCCACGCTACGGGTACGGTGAAGTTGGTGATGAAGTTCATCTGGTTCTTCAAATCCTGCGGAATGGTGCCGTAGAGCGGCACAACGATACGGCAATCCTGACCTTTTCTGCAAAGGGTATGCGGAAGGCTGCCGGCAACATCGGCAAGACCGCCGCTGCCGCAGAAGGGATTCGCCTCAGATGCACAGTATAAAATTCTCATTGGTGTTTCCTCCTATAGTATAGTAAATCGTGAGTCATGAACAGCTTTCGGCGCCGTGAAAGCGCCGGCGCGCCGGTCATTAAACCACTGACTTCTTGGCAATATAAATCGGGTAGGACTCGAAGCCCATCAGCGAACGCTCGTCCTTGATGGTGACGTCCTTGTCGATGATAACATAGTTGAGGTTGGTGTTCTTGCCGATTTTGGTGTCCTGCATCACGATGCAGTTGCTCAGCTTTGCGCCCTCGCCGACGTAGACGCCCTTGGAGATAACGCAGTTTTCCACCTCGCCGTCAATCACGCAGCCCTGCGCGATGATGGAGTTTTTGACGCTGCTCTGCAAGCCGTACTTGGAGGGAGCGTCGTCGCGCACCTTGGTGTAGATGGGGCGCTTGGGATTGAACAGCTCGTCGCGGACTTCCTTCTTCATCAAATCCATGTTGAAGTTGAAATAATCGTTGATGGAGCTGATGGCAGCGGTGTAGCCCTTGTTTTCAAAGGCATAGACGTTGTATCTGCCGGTCATATCCTGCAGCAGCCGCTTGAAGTCGAGCTGGTTCAGGCTGAGCGCCTTGCGGATTTCCTCCATCAGCAACTCCTTCTTAATCAGGATAGAACCGAACACCTGGTTGACCACCTCGTCGGTAGCGCTGGGCTTGACAAAGAGCTGCACCACCTTGCCGTCGGCGTCCACGTCAACGGTCAACGGGCGCTCATAGCCGGAGGGCGCAACGGTGTTTTTGTACACCAGAGTGATGTCCGCGTTTCTCTTGGAATGGAAGTCGAACAGATCGGTGTAGTCAAAATTGGTGATCACGTTGCCGGGGGCAATCATGACATAGTCCTCACGGCAGTTTTCGAGATAGCCGTGCATGTTGTAAATGGTCTCCACATAGCTGGAGAAGGACTTTCCGCCGTAAGGCGTCAGCAGGGTGAGGCTGCTTCTTCTCTTGGACAGGTCGTAGGCGGAGCCGGAGCCGACATGGTCGGTCAGGGAGAGAAAGTTGCTTTTGGCAACGATGCCCACGTTGTTGATGCCCGCGTTGGACATGCTGGACAGCACAAAGTCAATCACTCTGTACTTGCCGCCGACGGGAATACTCGCCGTTGTGCGGGAAGCGGCAAGCTCGGGAATTTTTTCGTCCAGCGTACCCGCGAAAATAAAGCCTAATACGTCGTTACTTCTCATTTACCCGACACCTCCGTTTCACTGTCAATCATTTCCTTTGCCTTAATAAACGCGCCGTCCGCGATGCGGGTGTTTTCGCCGATGACGGCAATGCCCCAGTTGTCGCGGTTCTCGACCTCCTCCGGTCTTTGTCCGACCTTGGCGTTTTTGCCGATGACGGTGTTTTCCGCCACGATGGCAAACTGAACGGTCGCGCCGTCCTCAATCACCGCGCCGGGCATGATGATGGAGGAGTTGACGGTAGCGCCCTTGCCGACGGTCACGCCGGAGAACAGGATGGAGAATTCCAAATTGCCCTCCACCTCACAGCCGTCCGCCACCAGAGAGTTCTGGATATTGGCTTCGGGAGATACATAGTGCGGCGGCATCATCGGGTTGCGCGAATAGATGTCCTTGAGGTCGAGCGTCACCTTGGGATCGAGCAAATCCATGTTGGCTTCCCACAGGCTGTCGATGGTACCGACGTCCTTCCAGTAGCCCTCAAAGGGATAGGCAAACATTCTCTCGCCGGCGTTGAGCATCGCCGGGAGCACGTCCTTGCCGAAGTCGTGGCTGGAGCCTTCCTTTGCCTCGTCCTCGGTGAGGTATTTGCGCAGCTCTTTCCAGCTGAAGATATAGATGCCCATGGAGGCGTTGGTGCTCTTGGGATGCGCGGGCTTCTCGTCGAACTCGTAGATAGCGCCGTCCTCATAGGTGTTGAGGATACCGAAGCGCGAAGCCTCCTCCAGCGGCACGTCGATGACGGCGATGGTGCAGGCGGCGTTCTTCTCCTTGTGATACTCGAGCATTTTGTTGTAGTCCATCTTATAGATATGGTCGCCGGAAAGGATGACCACATAGTCGGGATCGTAGCGCTCGATGTAGTTGATATTCTGATAGATTGCGTTGGCGGTGCCGGAATACCAGTCGGCACCCTTGATTGCCTGATAGGGGCTGAGGCAGTTGACGCCGGAATGCATACCGTCGAGATCCCACGGCTGGCCGTTGCCGATGTACTCATTGAGAATCAGCGGCTGGTACTGGGTAAGGATACCCACAGCCTCGATGCCCGAATTAACGCAGTTTGACAGCGGGAAGTCAATGATGCGATACTTTCCGCCAAACGGCACAGCAGGCTTGGCAAGCTTTTTTGTCAGCACGCCCAGTCTGGAGCCCTGTCCGCCTGCAAGCAGCATCGCTACTACTTCCTGTTTTGGGAACATTTGCATGTAAAAACCTCCGTTTTCTTATTTATAGATTCATTGTTTCCAATATTGTTGGCTTCCTAAAGCGACAGCTCAGCTGTCGGTTTCAATGGCGCGGCAAAGGCTTTACGCCTCCACGCACTTTAAATAGATAACGCTCATCGGCGGCAGCGTCAGGGAAAGCCCCTGGTTGCAGCCGTGGATTTTCATCGGCACAGGGCGGATTTCGCTTCCGTTGACAACGCCCGAGCCGCCGAACTCGGCGCAGTCGGAGTTGAACACCTCGGCATAGACGGCGTTTTTGGACACGCCGATGAAATACTTTTGGTGCAGAATCGGACGGAAGTTGCACACGGCGATGATTTCATTGTCGTCCTCGTCGGTGCGCTTAAAGGCGATGACCGAGTTGGTGTAGTCGTCGTGATGAATCCAGTCGAAGCCCTTCCAGCTTGCGTCGCGCTCATAGAACGGACGGTTGTCCAGATAGAAGCGGTTGAGCGAACGGAAAAAGGCTTGGAGCTGGCGGTGCTTTTCCTCGTCGAGCAGATTCCAGAAGATGGGGACGCGATAGTCCCACTCGATAATCTGTCCCGATTCGGTGCCCATGAACAGCAGCTTTTTGCCGGGATGGGCGTACATATAGGTGATAAACGCGCGCAAATCCGCGAATTTGTCCATGCTGTTGCCGGGCATGCGCGAAAGCAGCGTGCCCTTGCCGGTGGACACCTCGTCATGCGAGAGCGGCAGCAGAAAATGCTCGGAAAACGCGTAGAAAAAGCTGTAGGTCAAATTGTCATGGTTGAACGGCCGCCACTGAGAATCGAGCGTCATGTAGTTGAGCATGTCATTCATCCAGCCGCGGTTCCACTTGTAGTCGAAGCCCATGCCGCCTTCCTCAATTTTGTGCGTGATTTTCGACCAGGAGGTGTTTTCCTCTGCAAACATCAGCACATCCGGAAAGAACAGGTGGACGGCGGTGTTCAGGCGCTTGATGAATTCAATCGCCTCCAAGTTTTCCTTGCCGCCGAATTTGTTCGGCTCCCACTCGCCCTCCTCCTTGCCGTAGTCGAGGTAGAGCATAGACGAAACCGAGCCGACGCGCATGCCGTCCATGTGGTACTTATCAAACCAGAAGCAGGCGCAGGATACCAAAAAGCTGAGCACCTCGGGCTTGGCAAAGTCAAACAGGCAGGTGTCCCACGACGGACGCTCGCCGCGCTTGGGGTTTTCGTCCTCAAACAGCGCCGTGCCGTCAAATTTGGCAAGCGCAAACGCGTCCTTGGGGAAGTTGGACGGCACCCAGTCCACAATAACGCCCACGCCGGCTTGGTGAAGGCGGTCAACAAGATACATCAAGTCCTTCGGCTCACCGTAGCGCGCGGTGGCGGCAAAGTAGCCGGTGGTCTGGTAGCCCCAGCTGCCGTCAAAGGGAAATTCCATCACGGGCATCAGCTGCACGTGCGTGTAGTTCATATCGGTGACATAGGCGGTCAGCTCGTCGGCGAACTGGCGGTAGTTGTAAAAGCTGCCGTCGGGATTGCGCTTCCACGAGCCGAGGTGCACCTCGTAGATATTCATCGGGCTTTTCAGCGTATCAACCGTGCGGCGGTGCTCCAGCCATGCGCCGTCGTTCCATGCGTAGCCCTCAAGGTTATACAAAACCGAGGCGGTGCCGGGGCGCAGCTGCGCAAAAAAGGCAAAGGGATCGGATTTCTCAATCTGCTCAAAGGCAGGCGTCACGATGCCGAACGTATAGCTCTGCCCTTCCGCGGCGCCTTCGACAAACTGCTCCCACACGCCGCCTTCACATTTTTTCATCATAATGCCGCTCGGATTGTCGCCGGCAGCCTCGCCCTTGACCGCAACATTTTCGGCGTTGGGCGCCCAGACGCGGAACATCACGCCCGGTTTGCCGTCGCGCTCCTCAAAATGCGCGCCGAAATAATCGTAGGCGCGGACGCTGTCGCCCTCGCAAAAGCGCATTATTTCGCTGCGTTCATCATGAAGGTTATAATTCATTCCTGCTGCCTCCCTGCGCCGTATGGAAAAATTTTCGCAATTATCCTATAATATAGCTTTCTACTATATATCATACCAAAAATTTCTGTGAATTTCAAGCAAATTGAAAAATTTCCAAACGAATATTTCGTCTATTTTTTATAAAAAGTAACCAAAAATATGCACGCGGCGGCAAAAAGCGCGCCAAACGCAAAGCCGCACCCGGGCGCAAACGCCCCGGGGACTTGAAAACAGCAGCCGGAATGTGGTATACTGGTAGCGGAAAAAACGGAAAGGGATATGATTATGGCAAAGGCAGTACCGCTGTTCAGCGGCAGCAAGGGAAACAGTTATTTCATCGGTTCGGCCAAGGAAGGCGTGCTGATTGACGCAGGCAAAAACTGCAAGCAAATTGAACAGGCGCTCGCACTCAACGGCGTCAACATCCGCTGCGTCCGCGCGATTTTCATCACCCACGAGCACACCGACCACTGCGCCGCGCTGCGCGTGCTGGCGAAAAAATACCGCCTGCCCGTGTTTGCCAGCGCAGGCACCCTGCGCGCGCTGGCGATGAGCGGCAAGCTTGACCCGGCGACCGACGCCTTTGTCATTCAAAGCGAGATCGCCCTCGGCGATATGCTGATCCAGCGCATTGACACACCGCACGACGCGGCGGAAAGCTGCTGCTACCGCGTGACGGCGCCCGACGGCAAGGCGGCGCTGATTGCCACCGACATGGGCGTGATGACCGACGGCGTGCGGCAGGCGGCAGCAAAAAGCGACTTTGTGGTGCTGGAGAGCAACCACGACATCGAAATGCTGAAAACCGGTCCCTATCCCTATCCGCTGAAGCGCCGCATTTTGTCCGACAAAGGGCACCTGTCCAACGACGCCTGCGCCGCCGAGCTGGTGGAGCTTGTCAAAGGCGGCACCCTGCGGCTGATGCTGGGGCACCTCAGCGAGCAAAACAATACGCCCGACGTGGCGTTGCGCACCTCGGTGTGCGAGCTGGAACGCGCGGGCATGAAATTTAAAAACGACTTCACGCTGGACATTGCGCCGGCGGTGACGTGTGCAAAGAGCGTGATTTTTTAATGCTGCGGATCAACATTATTTGCATCGGCAAAATCAAGGAAAAATATTTTACAGACGCGATTGCCGAGTACGCCAAGCGGCTGGGCGCGTTTTGCCGCTTTGAAATCGTCGAGCTTGCCGAGGAACGGATTAAGAGCAACACGCCGAACCGGTCGCAGATTGACGAGGTACTCGCCGCCGAGGGCAAGCGGATGCTGCAAAAAATCGCACCGCAGGACTATGTGGCGGCGATGTGCATTGAGGGCAGGCTGCTGTCCAGCGAGGAGCTGGCACAGACCTTGGAGAACGTCGCCGTCATTGGCAAGAGCACCGTGGATTTCATCATCGGCGGCAGCTACGGGCTGAGCGATGAGGTCAAGCGCCGCGCGGATTTGCGGCTGAGCATGAGCCGCATGACCTTTCCGCACCAGCTGGCGCGCGTGATTTTGAGCGAGCAGATTTACCGCGCGTTTGAGATTGCGAACAACGGAAAATATCACAAGTGAACGAACAGAGGTTTTTATGGCACTGGACGGCATTTTTTTACGGCATATCAAAAAAGAAATTGAGCAGGAGGCGCTGGGCGCGCGCGTGAATCAAATCTATCAGCCCAACCGCGACGAGCTCGTACT
Organism: uncultured Ruminococcus sp.; assembly: GCA_902799325.1. Lineage (GTDB taxonomy): Bacteria > Bacillota > Clostridia > Oscillospirales > Acutalibacteraceae > Ruminococcoides. The sequence goes on from CADCAD010000044.1 coordinate 9,386, forward strand.
GATTTTGCGCACGTTTGCAGGGCAAAAAAGCGCCGGGGAGCGCGCTTGCCCGCCTTTTGAAAACAACCATCTCAACAACACTGCCGTCAACGGCGGAATGGAGAAGCTTCCCACAAAGCAAAAAAAGCTGTTGCTTTCCTCGCGCGCCAATTCGCCGCGCGTGAATTTTTGCGTCAGCACACCCGAAAACCCCGCCCAACCGCCGATGTTCTGCATGCTGCTGCGCAAGCGGCTGGGCGGCGGCAAGCTGGTGGGCGTGCGGCAGCTCGGCTGCGACCGCGTGCTGTTTCTCGACTTTGATTGTATCAACGAGCTGGGCAACACGGAGGGGCTGAGCATCGTCTGCGAGATCATGGGCATGTACAGCAACCTGATCGTGATCAACCGCGACACCGGCGTGATTATCGACGCGCTCAAGCGCGTGGATTTGACCGTCAGCAGCCGCCGCTTTGTGCTGCCCAACATCCCCTATGAGCTGCCCGAGCGGCAAAACAAGCTGAATATTTTAGAGCACAGCCCCGGTGAAATCGCCGACGCGGCGCAGGCGCTGCCAAGCGAAACAGTGCTGTCCAAGGCGCTGATGCAGGTGGTGGAGGGCATCTCCCCCATTGTGGCGCGCGAGCTGGAATTCCGTGTGGCGGAGGGCGCCACCAACCGCGTGCAGGGCGCGCTGCGCGACAAGCTGCTTGCCGTGCTGGGCGACTTCAAAGCCGTCGCGGAGGGCTGCGGTGAAACGCCCTGCATTGTCTACCGCGAGGACGGCAGGCCGATGGATTTTTCCTTTTTCCCCATCTTGCAGTACGGCGATTTTGCACAAACCAAGGCGACGGACGGCTTTTCGGCAACGGTGGATGAGTTTTATGAGGAACGCGACGCGCGCGAGCGCATGCGCGTCAAAAGCCACAGCCTGCAAAAGCTGCTGACAAATGCCGTTGACCGCACCGCGCGAAAAATCAACAAGCAGCGCGCGGAGCTGGCGCAGTGCGGCAACCGCGAACAGCTGCGCATTTACGGCGATTTGCTGCACGCCAATCTCTATCGCATCGAACGCGGCGCGGCGTATGCGGACGTGGAAAACTTTTACGACGAAAACGGCGGCACGGTGCGCATCAAGCTGAACCCTGCCGTTTCCCCTGCCGCCAACGCGCAGAAATATTACAAGGATTACCAGAAGGCAAAGACCGCCGAAACCGTGCTTGCCGAACAAATTGAAAAGGGCGAGCGCGAGCTGGATTATTTAGAGTCGGTGCTCGACGCCCTCAGCCGCGCGGAAAGCGAGCGCGATTTGTCGCAAATCCGCGAGGAGCTGACCGAGCAGGGCTATCTGCGCCGCCCCAAGGGGAAGGTGCAAAAGCAGGCAAAGCTCGCGCCCAAGAAATACCGATCCTCCGACGGCTTTACCATTCTCGTCGGCAGGAACAACCGTCAAAACGACACACTGACGCTGAAAACCGCAGCCAAAACCGACCTTTGGCTGCACACCAAGGATATTCACGGATCGCACGTGATTATCCGCTGTGACGGGCAGCCGGTCAGCGAAACCGCCCTGCTGGAGGCGGCGCAGCTTGCCGCCTATCACAGCAAGGCGCGCGAGAGCAGCAACGTGCCGGTGGACTACACCCTCGTCAAGCACGTCAGCAAGCCGGCAGGCGCGAAGCCCGGCATGGTGATTTATGTCAAAAACAAAACAGTATATGTCGATCCGAAAGAACATCGGGGCAAAGCAAAAGGAGCCGGCTCGTAAGAGTCAGCTCCTTATTTTTTCGGTATTATACCAATCTTCATTAAAAAGTAGATTTTCTACTTTTTAATAGCGCCGTAGGCGCGTCAAGATTGTATAAGACGGCAATTGCGCTTTTGCGCAATTGGA
>CADCAD010000045.1 GCA_902799325.1 uncultured Ruminococcus sp.
ATGACGTTTTCGTCGTCAAAGGGGTGGATGAAGGTGTAGTTCTTTTCGTCGCGCAGGCGGAGCGCCTCGTTGTAGGCGTCGTCGTACACGCCCGGCACCATGCAGACCTCGGCGCCGTAGCCTTTGGTGGCTTCCACCTTGGAAATCGGTGCACCGTCGGGCAGACAAATCAACGATTTGATGCCGTACTTCGTCGCCGCAAGCGCCACGCCCTGCGCGTGGTTGCCTGCGGAGCACGCGATAACACCGCGCTCCTTTTCTTCGTCGGAGAGCTGGGAAATCTTGTAGCCAGAACCCCTGACCTTAAACGAGCCGGTAATCTGCAAATTTTCCGGCTTGAGATATACGTCGCAAAACTCAGTAATACCTGCCGCCTTGACCAGATGGGTAGGACGGATGACGTCCTTGAGGACATAGGAGGCATGATAGATTTTGTCAAGTGTAAGCATTGTAAACCCTTCTTTGTTAAAATCATACTCCCTTATTTTATACCAATTATTGCAAGAAATCAAGTGCTTGTTCCGCCGTCGGAAAAAGGTGTAAAAAGGTGTAAAAAAACAGTTGATTATCGCGCAATTTTATGGTATATTTGTTATAATAATCTTTGGGAGTGATGCAGGTGCAGCTGAAAGAATCCGGCGAAATGTACCTTGAAACAATTTACGTGCTTAACCAGCGCAAGGGCTTTGTGCGCTCGATTGACGTGTGCGAGGAAATGGGTTATTCCAAGCCGAGCGTCAGCCGCGCGGTCGGCTTGCTGCGCGACGGCGGCTATTTGACCGTCGCCAAGGACGGCGGACTGCATTTGACGGAAGCCGGCATGGAGGTTGCCGAGCGCACCTATGAGCGGCACACGGTGCTCAGCGCGCTGTTTATCAAGCTGGGCGTCAGCGAGGAGCGCGCCGTTGCCGACGCCTGCCGCATGGAGCACATCATCAGCCCGGAAACCTTTGCGGCGCTGAAGAAGCTGAACGGCGAATTATCATAACAGACAAACACAAAGCGGACTGTCAAGGCAGTCCGCTTTTTCTATGCGCGAGCGCTGTCCTTCCGGCGGCAAAAGAAAAAGAGGTGCGCTTTCGCACACCTCTTATGAGCTAAGAATTAATACTCTCTTTTCTTTCTTGCGAGGAAGAACACGCCGATTGCTGCCAGCATAACGCCGCCGATAACAAAGTACAGGGTAGTGCCCTCACCGGAAGTAACGGAAGTGGAACCGCTGCTGGAACCGCTGCCGGAGCCGGAATCGGAGCCGCCGCCGGTGGTGTTGTTGGTGGTGGTGTTGTTGGTGGTGGTGGTGTTGTCGTTGCTGCCTTCAGGAGTCTTGGAGCCTGCGTCAGCCTTGGACTCAGCCTTTTTCCAGTTAACGGTTACGCCTGCAGCCTTTGCTTCGGCAACAGCCTTCTCGATGTCGTCCTGACCGAGGCCAAGCTCTTTAGCAACATCGTCAACAGTGGTCTGCTCGTCCTTGCCGTTGAACTTCAGAGCGTTCTGGAGACCGTCAGCACCGGTGGAGCTGAGGAACTTAACAAACATGCTGTAAGCATCTTCGCCGGGCCAGTAGTAGGAACCGATGACGTTACCGATGGAGGTAATGCATCTGGGGTTGCCGTACTTGCCGCTCTTCCAGAGAACCTGCTGGCTCTTCTTGTTGGAGTCAACGTTGTTTTCAATCTTCTGATCGGTGCAGTATGCGGTGTCGCCGAGGCTGTCAGCGCCGAGCGCCAGGTCGCAGGTCTGCGCAGACCAGTCGCTGGTGAAGATACAGCCGTAAGCGTGGCTGGAATCGAGGGTGATGCCCTTTGCGGCGAGGTCATAGGAGAACACACCGTTGCCCTCGTGGGTCATTTTGCCCTTCTTGGAACCCCAAGTGATGATTTCGCCGTCAGCGTGGTCATACAGATAGAAGGTTACATTCTTTAAGCTGGCTGCGTCGCCCCAGGGAGCGGTAGTAGCATCGAAGAAGATCTTGGTGGATGCGCCGGTAGCTTCGGAGCCGTCGTCAGCGCCTACTGCGGAATCATCTGCAGCGGCAACTGCGGAATCATCAGCCGCGGCAGCAACTGCTTCGTCAGTCTCGGCAGCGCTTGCAGCGATTACGGCAGTGCTTCCAACGAGCGCTGCGGCAAGTGCAATGCTTGCAATTTTCTTGAACATTTTAAACTCCTCCTAAAAATCGTTCATAGTCCGAGAACATAATATCTCAGTAAAATTATTATACAATAAAGATTGCAAAACTGCAATACTTTTTTTAATTTTTTATCTGTCGGAATTCACAAGAAAAATAGTTGATTTTGTATCAATTTTACAACACATTCCCATAGAATTGCCGTTTTTCCCATAGAATTCCATATCAGCAGCGCCAAATCAGTGCAGCATATCCTTGGCAGCCTGCACCGCGAGGAGGATGGCGTCCTCCAGCTTGCTCTCGTCCTTGGCGCCTGCCATGGCAAGGGTAGGCTTGCCGCCGCCGTTGCCGCCTGCCGCCTGCGCCGCAATTTTGGCAAGCTTGCCGGCATGCGCGCCGTGCGCAACGGAATCCTTGCCGCAATACGCCGCGATGTTGATTTTGCCGTCGTTGATGGTCGCCACAATGCCGATGATGTTGGGATATTCCTCGATGGCTTCCTCGCACATCTCGCGCAGCACATCCACGCTGAGTCCCTTGGTCAGACCCTTGATAAACAGGAAGCCGTTGTACTCCTCGGATTCCGCCATCAGGCTGGTCATCTGGCTGGTGGCAATGCGGTTGTTGAGCTTGTCAATTTCCTTCTGCTTGTCCTTGATCTGCTCCATCGCCTTCTGCACGCCCTCAACAAGCGCCTTGGGGCTGGACAGCTTCAATGCCGCAGCTGCTCTGCCAATCAGCGACTGCGCCTTGTTCATATAGTTCAGTACGCCTCTGCCGGTGACGGCTTCAATACGTCTGACGCCCGCGGCAACCGAGCCCTCCTGGCGGATTTTGAACAGTCCCAGACGCGCCGTGTTTTCGGCGTGGGTGCCGCCGCAGAACTCAACGGAGAAATCGCCTGCGCTGACAACGCGCACCACGTCGCCGTATTTTTCGCCGAACAGCGCCATTGCGCCCATCTTTTTTGCTTCCTCAATCGGCATTTCGCGCGTCTGCACGTCGATTGCCTCGAAGATTTTATCGTTGACAAGCTGCTCCACGTCGAGCAGCTCCTTGGCGGTCATCGCTTCAAAATGGGTGAAGTCAAAGCGCAGGACTTTGTCGCTGACAAGCTGACCTGCCTGCTGGACGTGGTTGCCGAGCACCTCGCGCAGCGCCGCCTGCAGCAGGTGCGCGGCGGTGTGGTTGCGCTTGATATCGTCGCGGCGCTCTCTGTCCACCGCGGCGACAACCTCGTCGCCGACGGTGATGCCGCCCGACAAAACGGTGCAGGTGTGCAGGAAGATGTTGCCGGAGGCGTCCTTGACGGTGTCCTCCACCTCAGCGGATAATTCTCCTGAGGAAATAAGACCGGTGTCGCCCACCTGTCCGCCGCTCTCGGCGTAGAAGGGCGTTTTGTCAAGAACGATAATGACGTTCTCGCCCTCGCCTGCCGCCTCAATGCGCTCGCCGTCCTTGACGAGAGCAACGACCTTGGCAGGGGTGGTCAGCTCGGTGTAGCCGACGAAGTCGGTCTTTTCCACATCGGACAGGTCGGTGCTGTCGCTGATCCACGCGTCCGCGCCGGCGTTCTTTCTGGCGTCGCGCGAGCGCTTTTTCTGCTCCTTGAGCAACTCATAGAAGCGGTCGAGGTCAATCGACATGCCGTGCTCCTGCAAGATTTCCTTGGTGAGGTCAATCGGGAAGCCGTAGGTGTCGTTGAGCTTAAAGGCGTCCTCGCCGCTGATGGTGGTGATGTCGCTGCGCTCCATCAGGCTTTGCAGCAGCTTGAAGCCCTGATCAATCGTCTTGGCAAAGCTTTCCTCCTCGACGCGGATGACCTTGGTGATGAATTCCTGCTTCTCTTTGAGCTCGGGATAAGCGGTCAGGTTTTCACGGATGACGGTTTCGCAGACCTTGTAGAGGAACGGCTCGTTGTAGCCGAGCAGTCTGCCATGACGCGCGGCGCGGCGCAGCAGGCGGCGCAGCACATAGCCCTTGCCCTCGTTGGAGGGCATGACGCCGTCGCCGATCATGAAGGTGGTGGAGCGCACATGGTCGGTGATGACGCGCAGGGAGATGTCCTTCTTTTCGTCCTCGCCGTATTTGACGCCGGTGATGTCGCTGATGTGCTTCATGATGTTCTGCACGGTGTCAACCAAAAACAGGTTGTCAACGCCCTGCATGACGCAGGCAAGGCGCTCCAAGCCCATGCCGGTGTCGATATTGGGATGGTCAAGCGGCGTGTAGTTGCCGTTGCCGTCGTTTTCAAACTGGGTAAATACGAGGTTCCACACCTCTACAAAGCGGTCGCACTCGCAGCCGACATGGCAGTCGGGCTTGCCGCAGCCCTTTTCGGGACCGCGGTCAAAGTAGATTTCGGAGCAGGGGCCGCAGGGACCGGAGCCGTGCTCCCAAAAGTTGTCCTCCTTGCCGAGACGCACCATGTGCGACGGATCCACGCCGACCTCCTTTGTCCAGATGTCAAACGCCTCGTCGTCGTCCTGATAAACGGAAATATAGAGCTTGTCCTCGGGCATTTCGAGCACCTTGGTAAAGAACTCCCACGCCCACGCGGTCGCCTCGCGCTTGAAGTAGTCGCCGAAGGAGAAGTTGCCCAGCATCTCAAAGAAGGTGCCGTGGCGCGCCGTGATGCCCACGCGCTCGATGTCGGGCGTGCGGATACACTTTTGGCAGGTGGTCACGCGCTTGCGCGGCGGCGTCACCTCGCCGGTAAAGTATTTTTTCATCGGCGCCATTCCGCTGTTGATCAGCAAAAGGCTGTTGTCGTCCTTGGGAATCAGCGAAAAGCTGGGAAGCCGCAGGCACCCCTTTGACTCAAAAAACGAGAGGAACTTTTCACGAAGCTCATTCATTCCTGTCCACTGCATGTTCATTTACTCCTTTTTATAGATAAATACTTTTATGATTGTGATATAAAACACGGACAAAGCGTCCGCGGCGCATTACTGTTCTCTTTTTCGCCGCAGTACCGAACCGGCGGGAACCGCCCTGTCGGCTTCCAGCACCAGCTCCTCCATCGGGTGCGGCGCGCTGTCCACGCGCTCGCCCTGCGCGTTGGTGAGGCTCAGGCAGCGAATTAAAAACGGGTTGCCGTCGGGCGGCAGCACGTCGAGCGTGTCCCCCACCCAAAACTTGTTGCGCTGGGTGACGACGGAGGTGGTGCCGTCAAGGCTGCGCTCGCAGTAGGCGGCGTTGTCGTAGCGGCGGATATAGCCGCCGTTGTCCGTCACCTGCCCGGGAGCGTTGCCGAAATAAAAGCCGGTGCTGTATTGGCGGTGGCTGATTTTTTCCAGCTCCTCGCGTATCCACGGCTGCAGCGTAAAGGGATCGCCCTCGGCGGCATATTGGTCAACCGCCTTGCGGTAGGCGTTGGTGGTGACGGCGGTGTAGTAGGCGGTTTTTGCCCTGCCCTCGATTTTGAAGCTGGACACGCCTGCCTTTATCAGCTCGGGAATGTGCTCAATCATGCACATATCGCGCGAATTGTACAAATAGGTCGCGCCGTTCTCCTCCTCCACCGGGAAGAACTGTCCCTCGCGCTTTTCCTCCATCAGGTGGTATTTCCAGCGGCAGGGCTGCGCGCAGTCGCCGTGGTTGGCGTCGCGCCCGGTGAGATACTCCGAAATCAGGCACCTGCCCGAGAAGGACACGCACATCGCGCCGTGCACAAAGCACTCGATTTCCAGCTCCTTGGGCGTTTTGGCGCGGATTTCCGCGACCTCGTCCAGCGGAATTTCCCTTGCCAGCACCACGCGCGACGCGCCCATGTCATAGAGCACACGCGCGCTCGCATAGTTGGTGACGCCTGCCTGGGTGGACACGTGCCGCGCCACCTCGGGCGCACAGCGCTTTGCCGCCTCAAACACGCCCAAGTCGGCGATGATAAAGGCGTCCACGCCGCAGTCGCGCGCCATGCACAGAAAGTCCGGCAGCTGTCCCAGCTCGCTGTTGCGCGGCAGGATGTTGACCGTCAAATGGATTTTTTTGCCCTGTTCATGCGCCAGCCGGCAGGCTTCGCTTAGCTCTGCCTCGTCAAAATTGCGCGGCGCCGAGCGCATGCCAAAGCTTTTTCCCGCGAGAAACACCGCGTCCGCACCGTATTGCAGGGCGGCGCGCAGCGCTTCCATATCTCCCGCGGGCGAGAGAATTTCAGGTTTGTTCATCACTCAATATACTCCAAATTCGCCTGGTGCTCCTCGAGCGTGGAGGCGTAGTAGGGGTTGCCGTTTTTGTCATGGCAGAAGTAGTAGTAGCTGGTTTCAAAGGGCAGCAGCGCCGCCTTAATCGCCTCGTTGCCGGGGTTGCAAATCGGTCCCGGCGGCAAGCCGCGCAGCGTGTAGGTGTCATAGCGGCTCTTGTAGTTTTTGCCTGCCGTGGCAGGGAGCTTGTCCGCGCTGCGGTAGGGATAATACTTGGTGGAATCCAAGCTCAGCGTCGCCACGCCCATGTCGTCGCCTGCGCGCAGACGGTTGTGGATGATGGAGGAAACATAGTACATATCCTCCTTGTTTGCCGCCTCTGCCTGCACAATCGACGCGATGGTCAGGATTTGGTCGATATCATAGGACGACTCGGTCTTTTCCAGCATTTTGTGGATGGAATACAGCTTGTCATAGCCGTCGAACGCCTGCTTCTCATACAGCCTTGCCTCAAAGTTGTTGAGGAACTTATAGATAATGCTGAGCGGATCGTCGTGCTGATAGAATTCGTATTTATCGGGATAGAGGTAGCCCTCGAGCTTGTAGTAGCGCTCGCCGGGGTTTTTGATTGCCTTGAGGAAGTCGAAGTCGTCGTCGAACTTGTCGGACGCGCACAGCTCCAGGAAGGTGTCCTTGTCGGAGAGCGCGCCTTCCTCCACCAGCTTGTCCGCAATTTCCACCACGCTCATACCCTCGATGATGGTGACCTCCACGGTGTCGGTACGGCTGGATTTGCCGCCGAGGTTGGTGAGAATCGCCTGATAGTCCATGTTCTTTTTCAGCTGATAGGTGCCCTGCGTAAAGTCCTTGTCGGACTTGGTCATTCTGGCATACATCTTAAAATAGCCGGCTTCGTTGATGACGCCCTTTTTCTGCAGCTCCTCGGCGACGTCGTCCAGCGTGGGATTCGCCGGAATCACCACCGAAGCCTCGGCGTCGTCGGTGCGCTCAATCGCCATCAAATCGTTCATGCCGGTCACCACATAGCCCGACACCATCACGCCGACAATCAAAATCGACACAATCCACATGATGCGGAAATAGCGGCGGTTGCGGCGGTTGCGGCGGCGCAGCTCGCGCTTTTGCTCGCGGCGGCGCTTTTTCAGCGATTTTTTGGACTCCTTGGCAATCTGCTTTTTCACGTCCTGACCGCTGTAGGAATTGATTTCCTCGGGCTGGGCGTCGGCGCTGTTGTCGTCATAGTTGTCCGAAATGCTCAGGTGAAAGCTTTCCGCCTTGCGGCGCCTTTGCTGTTCAAAATCGCGCTGTTCGTTGTCAAACTGTTCCATTCATACACCTTCTTATTTGTTGCGGTTGATAAACCTTTCTGTTACCAAAATGTCGGTACGCCGGTCATAGGCGCCGCGCGGCAGCTCCTTGAGCGTGAATTTGGAATAGCAAATGCCGGCGGTCACGCCGCCGAATGCATCCAAAAACCGGTCGTAGTAGCCCTTGCCGAAGCCCACGCGGTAGCCCTCCAAATCAAAGCACAGCCCCGGGACAATGCACAGCCCGGACGAATAATCCGTGACCTTTTCGCATTTTGCGGGATCGGGCTCCATCAGCCCAAACGCGCCGGGCGCCAAATCGTCCGCGGAGCGGATGTAATAAAAATCCATTCTGCCGGATTTGTCCGCGCACCGCGGCACCGCCACACGCTTGCCGCGGGCAAAGGCGTCGCGGATAATCGGCGCGGTGTCGCACTCAATCGGCGTGGAGATAAAGATAAACAGCGTTTCACAAGCCGCGTATTCCTCCATGCCCAGCACCTTGGCGGTCAGTCCGTCGTCCAGCCGCCGCTTGACGTCAGCCGGACAGGCGGCGCGCAGCTTTTTGCAGCGGCTGCGCAGCCGTCGCTTTTCTTCCTTTACATTGACTAAAAGCATTGCATATCACTTAAAATCTTGTCCGCCTCGTCCTTGGACACCGCATAGCTGACAATCGCGTGACCGAAGGTCAGCGCGCAGCCTGCGCCCTTGGCGGTGATGACGTTGCCGTCGGTTTCCACATGCGCGCCGGTGTAAACGGCGCCCTCCAGCTCCTTTTCAAAGCCGGGGAAGCAGGTGGCTTTTCTTCCGTTGAGCATACCCATTCTGCCCAGCACAGACGGCGCGGCGCAGATGGCAGCCACCAGCTTGCCGCTGTCATAGCAGTGCCGGACGCACGCCTGCACCGCAGGATTGCTGCGCAGGTTGTGGGTGCCGGGCATGCCGCCGGGGAGAATGACGCCCTCTATATCATCGTACGAAACGCCGTCAAACAGCACATCCGCCTTGACGGTGACGCCGTGGGAGCTCTGCACCGACTCGCCCGTGACGCCGACGGTTTTCACATCCAGTCCGGCGCGGCGCATGACGTCCAGCGGCGCCATCGCTTCGGTAATTTCAAATCCATTCGCTAACAAAATGTAATACATAACTTCTGCCCTTTCTTTATCAACTCAGTGTTAATCCTATATAAACGCCGCCGGGCACCTCGGTGCCGCCGAGCGGACGTATCATTCCGTATGGCTGCGGCGGTGTTCCGGCAAACAGCGGATTGTCTCCGTTGCCCCACAGCCGGAAACGGCGCACGCCCTGCGCATGCAGCAGCGCCTTGAGCGCGTCAAGCCGTGTGTAGACGGCGTAAAAGACCTCGGCAAAATCGCCGTCCTGTTCATAAAGCGCAAACACCTCGCCGCTTGTGAGCGCCTTTGCGCCGTAGCAGGCGTAATACGCCTCGGCAAATGCCAAATATTCACGGCTCCACAGCAAAAAGCTCCGGCGCTGACAGTCCTGCTGCAGCCGCATGACGTCGGGACTGCCGGAAGCGGCATCCTCATCGCAGGCGCAGTCGAGCGTCAGCGCATGCGCCGTGCAGCCCTTTTGATAGCCGAGCCGCGCATAAAAGCGGTACAGCCCGTCATTCGCAGGCAGCAGCACAGAGAAGCTGTCGCCGCGCGCCGCCGCGTCGCCGAGCGCAAAGTCAATCAGCGCCGACATCACGCCGCGTTTGCGGTGCGACGGCAGGGTTGCCGCGCCGCAAAGGTAGTGCGCCTGCCTGCCGTTGAGCGTGCAGTCTATCAGGTACACCGCCGCGATAACAGCGCCGTCCTCCGTGGCGGCATAGCCGTGCAAGTCACTTTTATTTCTTTCAAAGAACAATTTCACCGCCTGCGGCGTGTCCTCAAAGCACGCAAGCCACAGGTCGCTAAGCTGCGGCACATCCCGCGCCGCCGTTTGGCGGAAGCTCAGCATACCGGCACCGCCGAAAAACGCTCATAAACGATGGCAGGGTTGTAGGAAAGCTTCGCCTTGCGCAAACCCTCCAAGCCCATATCCTCCTCGCGGTTGATGTAGGGATACTTGGTGAGCGTTTTGGAAAACTCGTTGTTAATCACCGCATACACGCCGTCGTAGGCGCGCAGGGCTTTTTCGAACATGACGTCAAAGCACTTCTCCGAAATCTCGCAGCCCATGGTCATCGCCACCGGCTGCTCGTGCACATAGAGCACCGCGCCGTGCATGTCCAGCTCCTCAAAGCAGGCGCACGCCTTGGCAAAGACCTTGTATTCGCCGAGCGTTTCGGGCTTGACGCCGTTTTCGTCGCACCACAGCGCCATGACCTTCGCAGCGTCCTGCAAATTGTCGCGGTCGAGCGTGGAAAACCGTGCGTCGTCGGCGTAGGTGCGGTAGAATTTGGAGATGTGGTTGCGCTTGGCGTGGAATTTTTTGCCGGGCAGCGCCGCCAAATCGTGTGCGATGTAGATGTAGTCGCGGTTCTCCGGCTCCTCCGTATAGGCAAAGCGTCCGGGAAACAGCGCCTCCAGCGTGTCGCGCTCCCGGCGCGACATATAGGCAATTCGCACCTGCTGACCGCGCTCGGCGGCGTCGCGGAAAATTGCTTCCACCGCGCCGCGCACGTTGCCGCCCGAGGGCATGCAGTAGCCCCACACGCGCTGCTCGTCGCGGAAGTACGCCTTTATCAGCGCACCGTCATAAAAAGCTATGCGCAGCAAATACTCCTCATTCCACAAATAGGCGCTGACAAAGTTGAATTCGCAGCCCAGCGCGCCGGAATAGTCGTAGTAAGACTTATATGTGTCTATTAATTCCTTTTTAACAGGTTGAAAATCTAACATAAAACCGGCTCAATCACTCTTTCTATCTCCTGCGCAATTTCATCAATCGGCTTAATTTCGCCGTTGCGGCAGCAGTTGATCATCGTCCAGCCGCAGCGTTCGGCGGCATAGAGCGCGCTTCGGCGGCAGGAGAGCAGGAAAGCCAGATTGCTTTCGTGCAAATCCTTTTTGCTGTTGTCGCCGCTGTAGCGTTTTTCCATCAGGCGCTGGGACACCTCCGGCTCCACATCGAGGTAAATCACCATGTCGGGGCGCGGCAAGCCCAGCTTGTCATATTCAAAGTCGGACTGCCAGCGGATAAAGTCGTCGCGCTCGCTGTCCGCCACCTTTGCCATCTGATAGATGATGTTGGAGGTGCAGTAGCGGTCACACAGCAGCACCGTGCCGTTTTGCCAGTCGGTTTTCCAGTCCTTGAGGAAGCTTGCGACGCGGTCTACCGCGTAAAAAGCGGAGGCGGCATAGCCGTTGACGTCCTCGGGCTTGCTGCCGAAGGCGCCGCCGAGATACATCTTGACAAGCGCCGAGCCGGGGCTGTCATAATCGGGAAAGGTCAGCTGCTTAACGGC
>CADCAD010000046.1 GCA_902799325.1 uncultured Ruminococcus sp.
CCGTTGTGCACCATCATGCGGTTGGGGTGCGCCTTCTGCCAGCTTGGGAAGGTGTTGGTGGAAAAGCGCGAATGAACAAGCGCGATAGCCGATTCATAATCGCGATCCTGCAAATCGGTAAAGAAGCGGCGCAGATCGCCAACCAAAAACATACCCTTATATACAATAGTACGGCTTGAAAGAGAAACAACATATGTGTCCTCGTTGCTCTGTTCAAAAAAGCGCCGCGCGACATACAGCCTGCGGTCAAAATCAATGCCGCGCTGCACGCCCTCGGGACGGTTGATGAAGCACTGCTGGATGTTCGGCATACATTCAAGCGCCTTTGCGCCCAAAGCAGAAGGATTAGACGGTACCTCGCGCCAGCCCAGAACAGCAAGCCCTTCCTTTTCGGCGATGTTTTCAAACATTCTTTTCGCCTGACTGCGCCGCAGCTCGTTTTGCGGAAAGAAAAACATTCCAACAGCGTAATCGCGTTCGGAAAGAATGGGGATTTGCAGCTGTTTTGCAACTTTAGAAAAGAATTTATGCGAAATTTGCAACAGAACGCCAACGCCGTCGCCGGTTTTTCCCTCGGCGTCCTTGCCTGCGCGGTGCTCAAGCGTTTCTACGATCGTCAGCGCGTTCTCCACCGTTGAGTGCGACTTGAAACCCCTGATGTTTACTACCGCTCCTATGCCGCAGTTGTCGTGCTCAAAGGATGGAGAATACATAGAGTTTTTCATCAGGCGTTCTTTGCTTTCGGGATTTTCGGCAAGTGGTGTCATGAAAATCAATCCTTTCCGTCGGTTTTGATTTTTGCAACTTAGCAATTGCAAACTTGCAAAGACAAATGACATTCGTATTATATAACCATCGCGCAGCGCTTGTCAAGAGGGTTTTGCAATTTATTCCGTGGCAATATTCATTTGTTCGGCGAATTTTCACTGCATTTGTCGTTTCTTTTTGTGCCATTTGCAAGATTATCAAATTTTCTTGCAAAATCTATTGACAAGCTTTTAACAATGCGCTATAATAACGCCAATGACACAGCAACGGCGCTGATGGCTTGCAAAAGCTATCGGCGCCTTTTGCTTTGTCAAGACATGACAGGAGAGATAGTTATGACAAACGTACCCGAACGTTTCGGAAGTAAAGTGTTTAACGACAAGGTCATGCGCGAAAGATTGCCCGGCAGCACCTACAAAGCGCTGAAAAAGACCATTGAAAACGGCGAACCGCTGGACAGCGGAGTTGCCAGCGTCGTGGCGAACGCCATGAAGGATTGGGCGGTCGAGCAGGGCTGCACTCATTTTACCCACTGGTTCCAGCCGATGACCGGAGTCACCGCCGAAAAACACGACAGCTTCATTCAGCCTTGCGGCGACGGAGTCATTATGGAGTTTTCGGGCAAGGAGCTTATCAAGGGCGAGCCCGACGCGTCGTCCTTCCCGTCCGGCGGAATCCGCGCCACCTTTGAAGCGCGCGGCTACACCACCTGGGATCCGACCTCCCCGGCATTTGTCAAGGACGGTTCGCTGTATATCCCCACCGCGTTCTGTTCCTACACAGGCGAGGTGCTCGACAAAAAAACGCCGCTGCTGCGCTCGATGGAGCGTCTCAGCGCCGAAGCCGTCAAAATATTGCGTCTGCTCGGCAAAACCGACGTCACACGCGTTGCGACCACCGTCGGTCCCGAACAGGAATACTTTTTGATCGACAAAGATCTGTACGAACAGCGCGTTGACCTCAAGCTGACCGGACGCACGCTCTTCGGCGCAATGGCGCCCAAAGGTCAGGAGCTGGAGGATCACTACTTCGGCGCGATCAAAACACGCGTAGCCGCATATATGAAGGATCTGGACGAGGCGCTGTGGGAGCTTGGCATCTTTGCCAAAACAAAGCACAACGAGGTCGCTCCCTCCCAGCACGAGCTCGCGCCGATTTTTACCACCTCCAACATCGCCACCGACCACAACGAGCTGATGATGGAAATTATGCAAAAGGTCGCCGAGCGGCACGGTCTTGTTTGCCTGCTGCACGAAAAGCCCTTTAAGGGCGTAAACGGCAGCGGCAAGCACAACAACTGGTCGATTTCCACCAACACAGGCGAAAACCTGCTTTCTCCGGGCAAGCACCCCGAAACGAACACGCAGTTTTTGCTGTTCCTCGCGGCGATCGTCAAGGCGGTGGACGAATATCAGGACTTGCTCCGTATCACTGTTGCTTCCGCAGGCAACGACCACCGTTTGGGCGCCAACGAAGCGCCGCCCGCGATCATCTCAATGTATCTCGGCGACGATTTGGACGCGCTGGTACATTCGATCATCAACGGCGACAAC
This sequence comes from uncultured Ruminococcus sp., assembly GCA_902799325.1. Taxonomy (GTDB): domain Bacteria; phylum Bacillota; class Clostridia; order Oscillospirales; family Acutalibacteraceae; genus Ruminococcoides. The sequence goes on from CADCAD010000046.1 coordinate 2,322, forward strand.
TACGAGAGCCACGGCAAAGAGCGTATGCACACCGGAGTTGACGTGCTTGCGGACTTCAAAAAGGATAATTCCGACCGAAACCGCACCTCGCCATTTGCTTTTACGGGCAACAAGTTTGAGTTCCGCGCACTGGGCTCCGCGCTGAATATCGCGTGCCCCAACTATATGCTGAACACCATGGTCGCCGAGGAGCTTTCGCAGTTTTACGAGGCAATAAAAGACGCCGATGATGTAGAAGCCGCCGTTAAAGCGCTGATCAAAGACACGCTTACGGCACATCAGCGGATCATCTTCAACGGCGACAACTATTCCGACGAATGGGTAGCGGAAGCCGAAAGACGCGGTCTTTTAAATTTGAAGTCCCTTCCCGAAGCGCTGTCGCACTTCCTTGACCAAAAGAATATCGATCTGTTTGTAAACCACAACATCTGCACCGAAGCGGAGCTTCGCGCGCGTTACGAGATCGACTTGGAGGCATATTCCAAGCAGCTCAACATTGAAGCGCTGACCATGGCGGATATGGCGAAAAAGGATATTATGCCGGCAGTGACGGCGTATATCCGCGAGCAGGTTGACGCGGCGCTTGCAAAGAAGGCGCTGTCAGAGGCACTTCCCACTGTCGCGGAGGAAAGCTTGGCGGCAAGCCTTTCCGAAAAGCAGGTGCGGTTCGCGCAGCTTATCGACGAGCTGAAAGCTGAAACAGCAAAGGCAGCGGCAACAGAAGAACCGCTTGCGCAGGCATTCGCGTACCGCAACAACGTCTTTGCCAAGATGGAGGAGCTTCGCGCCGTCGGCGACAGCATGGAAGCGGAAACCGCGGCGGAATACTGGCCGTATCCCAGCTACACCGACCTGCTGTTCGGCGTATAACACAGCCTTACCTTACCTGCGCAGGGGGACGGCTATGTTACGGTTGTTCCCCTGCACTTTCTCAAACGCAAAACGTTGAGAATAAGAAAATTCACTCTCAACCCTCATCAAGCTATCATCCGATAGGCTAATATATGGCAACGTGACGTTGCATCCACTCCGCCTTTTGAAGCGTTCAATATAACGGCAACCTTCCTAAACGGCGGAACAAAACGTTGAGAATAAGAAAATCACTCTCAACTCTCATCAAGCTATCATCCGATAGGCTAACATATGACAACGCAACGGCGCGTTTTCCGAAAGAGGAGCGTGCCGTTGTGTCATGTACAACAACATCATTTGGAGTAATCATTATGAACGAAACAATCAGAGAACTTGTCACTCAACTGACAAACGAACAGCTTTTCGCCGTGTGGTTTTTGATCGGCGCGGCGCTGGTATTCTGGATGCAGGCAGGCTTTGCTATGGTAGAAGCAGGCTTCACCCGCGCAAAAAACACCGGCAACATCATTATGAAAAACCTGATGGACTTTTGTATCGGCACAGTCACCTTTATTCTCATCGGCTTCGGCTTGCTGATGGGCGAGGATGCACTGGGCTTGATCGGAAAGCCCGGCTTTGACCTTTTCACATCCTATGCAAGCTTTGATTTTTCAAGCTTTGTGTTCAACCTCGTTTTCTGCGCCACAACAGCAACGATCGTTTCCGGCGCTATGGCGGAGCGTACTAAATTTTTGTCCTACTGCGTGTATTCCGGCATCATCTCCGCCGTCATCTATCCCATCGAAGCGCACTGGATCTGGGGCGGCGGCTGGCTGAGTCAGCTCGGCTTCCACGACTTCGCAGGCTCCTGCGCTATCCATATGGTCGGCGGTATCTCCGCTTTGATCGGCGCAAAGATGCTCGGCGCGCGTATCGGCAAATTCAAAAAGCAGAAGGACGGCAGCGTCAAGGTCGGCGCGTTTCCCGGTCACAACATCGCGCTCGGCGCGCTGGGCGTGTTCATTCTGTGGCTCGGCTGGTACGGGTTTAACGGCGCGGCGGCAACCTCTGTTGAGCAGCTCGGTTCAATCTTTCTTACAACCACTGTTGCACCCGCAATTGCAACGGTTGTGTGCATGATTTTTACATGGCTGAAATACGGCAAGCCAGACGTCAGTATGTGCCTTAACGCTTCCCTTGCCGGTTTGGTCGCCATCACCGCAGGCTGCGACGTCACAGACGCCTTCGGCGCTATCGTCATCGGCGCGGTTGCCGGTCTGCTGGTCTGCTTCGGCGTATGGCTGCTCGACTACAAGCTTCACATCGACGATCCCGTCGGCGCCGTCGCGGTTCATATGCTCAACGGCATTTGGGGCACGCTCGCGGTTGGTCTGTTCGCCACCGATTCCGCTCCCGGCTATTCTATTGCAAACGCGGCTGGCAAAACGCTGACAGGACTTTTCTACGGCGGCGGTTTTGAGCTGATGGGCTTGCAGCTGCTCGGTTTCGGCGCTGTCGCGTGCTGGACAGCCGTCACCATGACCTGCGTGTTCTTCCTGATTAAGAAAATCTTCGGGCTGCGCGTGTCACGCGAGGAGGAAATGCTCGGACTCGACGCAACCGAACACGGCATGCCCTCTGCCTATGCAGGGTTTGCGATGGTTCCCGAATACATCGAAGAGGGCAGCGCACCCGTCCTTGTCAGCGGCGACACGCCGGTTGCCGAGGCGGTGGAAGTCAAAAAAATGCCTGCCTTTGACGACGGCAGACCGAAAATCAGCAAGGTGGAAATTGTCTGCAAGGAAGCCCGTCTGGAAGCGCTTAAAAACGCGATGATGGCAATCGGCATCACCGGCATGACCGTCACGCACGTTCTCGGCTGCGGCACACAGAAGGGCAAGCCCGAATACTACCGCGGCGTGCAGATTGAAGCAAACCTGCTGCCGAAGGTGCAGGTGGACATTGTTGTCTGCACAGTCCCCGTCGGCAAGGTGATTGAGGCAGCCAAGAAAACGCTGTACACCGGTCACATCGGCGACGGCAAAATCTTTGTCTATGACGTGGAGGAGGTTGTCAAGGTCAGAACAGGACAAACGGGACTGGAAGCTATGCAAAACTTTGATTCGATATAATCTGCAACATATCCCTATCATTCTTTCAATAACAAGCGAGTTTTACCTGTAATATTTATATAATTTGCAAGAATTTTATACTCCGCTTGCAGTTTTGCTTGACAACTGCCTGCAAAAAGGCTATAATAGCGGTGTTACAGGCAAGGGCGCCGGAACGTTGTGTTCCTGCGCCCTTTTATCGTATGAAAGGAGAATGACTATGTGCGGAATTGTTGGATATGTCGGCCCGCGCGACTGCACGGATGTGCTGGTGTCGGCGCTGAAAAAGCTGGAATACCGCGGCTATGACTCGGCAGGCATCGCCGTGTTTGAAGACGGCAAAATTGCCGTGGCGAAAACAAAAGGCAGGCTTACCGATTTGGAAGCAAAAATGCAAACGGAGGGCAAGCCCCGGGGACACGCCGGCATCGGTCACACGCGCTGGGCAACCCACGGCGAGCCGTCCGACGTCAACTCGCACCCTCACTCGGGACGGCGCGTGACGATTGTGCACAACGGCATTATCGAAAACTACAAGCAGCTTAAGCAATTTTTGATTGACAACGAGCGCACGGAATTTCTCTCTGACACCGACACCGAGGTGGTCGCGCAGCTGCTCGATTTCTACTACGACGGCAACCCCATCCGCTGTATCCGCAAGGTGCTGCACGAGCTGCGCGGCTCGTTTGCGCTGGGCATCGTTTTTGCCGACCGCCCCGAAACGGTGTATGCCGTTCGCTGCGAGAGTCCGCTGATTGTCGCGCAGGGACAGGGCGAGGTGTTTATCGCGTCCGACGTGCCGGCGGTCATCAAATACACCAAGGACTACTATCTGCTGGAGCACGGAGAAATTGCCGTGCTGAAAAACGGCGGCGTCACCTTCTGTTCCCTGCACGGCAGAATGTTGGAAAAGGAGCTGCTCACCGCCGACTGGGACGAGGGCAGCGCCGAAAAGGGCGGCTATCCGCACTACATGCTCAAAGAAATTCACGAGCAGCCCACCGCGGTCAAAACAACCATTACGCCGCGCATTGAAAACGGCTTGCCGAACCTCAGCGAGTGCGGCATCACGCCCGAAACGCTCAGGCAATTTCAAAACATCTTCATCGTCGCCTGCGGCACCGCCATGCACGCCGGCATGGTGGGCAAGTATGTCATCGAAAAGCTGGCGCGCGTGTCCGTCACGGTGGATATCGCCAGCGAGTTCCGCTACCGCGATCCGCTGATCGGCGCGGACGATTTGGTGATTATCATCAGCCAGTCGGGCGAAACCGCCGATTCCAAGGCGGTGCTGAATCTGGTGAAGGGCACCGGCGCCAAGACGCTGGCGATTGTCAACGTCAAGGGCAGCTCTATCGCGCGCGAGGCGGATATGGTCATCTACACCCACGCAGGCCCCGAAATCGCCGTCGCTTCAACCAAAGCCTACATGGTGCAGCTCAGCGTGATGTACTTGCTGGCATTTGAGATGGCGTTTGCCAAGGGCAGAATTGACGAAGCGACCTGCCGTCGGCTGACCGCCTCCTTGGTGCGCGTGCCGGACGTCATAGAAGCCGCCATCGGCAGCGTGCTCGACCTCTGTCAATATGTTTCCACCAAGCTGATTGCCGCCGACAGCCTGCTGTACATCGGCAGAGGGCTGGACTATGCGCTCTCGATGGAGGGCTCCCTGAAGCTGAAGGAAATCAGCTACATCCATTCCGAAAGCTATGCGGCAGGCGAGCTGAAGCACGGCACCATCTCACTGATTACCGAGGGCATGCCGGTGATTGCGGTCGCTACGCAAAATTCCTTATTAGAAAAAACTGTTTCCAATATCAAGGAGGTCAAGGCGCGCGGCGCGATGACCATTGTGATTTGCGACGAGGAAGCGGACATCGACAGCGAGGCGGCGGACTACCTGATTCGCATTCCGAAAATCAGCGAAATGCTGATGCCGATGGTCGCCACCGTGCCCATGCAGCTTTTGGCATACTACACCTCGGTCAACAAGGGCAACGACGTTGACAAGCCGCGCAATCTCGCCAAATCCGTCACCGTGGAATAGCGCCAAAGACGCAGGCAACACTTTGCTCAGCAGCAGCACGGAAAAGTTACTATAAAATAAAATATGGCTGCCGCCAATCGTCTTTGATTGGCGGCAGCCTCTTTGATTATGTTTGTATTAATACCAAGTGCCGGGTAATCTAATTTGTTTTGTATCAAACTTATCAATGTTAAAGTACGCGTTGTTTCTGTCGACCGCCGAGGTGGTGATGACGTCCTCCTCGTCAAACTGTGTGATTTCAACGGTGAGTCTTTCGTATTGTTCCTTCATGATAACCTCCCGTTTATTGCTGCATTTCGTTATAGCTGATGTAGCAGCCGCCGATGGTGTTGGAATTACCTCTGTATTCGCTGTATGCCACACGCTCTAAGCCGTTGGCGTCGGTATAATGAATATACGGACGGGCGAGCACCTTTGTGTCGCGCATAGCGTCGTCAACGTCCTCATAGGTGATAACGAGCGTATACAGCAGATAGCCGCCAAAGTTGCGGTGATCGTTGTTGACAACGCCGCTGCTGCTGCATTGCTTGGAAGTGCAGTTGATGTTGGACGCAAAGTCGAAGTAATCCTTTTCTTTTGCTTCGGTGCCGGAGGTAATAATACCGTTAGCAGTTTTGCTGACATATTGCAGCTTGTTGCCCGCACCCTTATGATAGGTTATCCAGCCCTCGTGGGTAGCGGCGACATAGCCGTACTCAATATTATCCGGCTTTATAGAGTTGATTTGCTTGACTACATCCATGCTCAGCGAGGTGATAAAACGCAAGCCGCCGGGCTTTTTGTGCTCACCGAAGTTGGTGTCCCTGATGCCCTCGCTGATCTGTATGCCTGCCAGGTCAAAGCCGCCGTACTTAGTTTGTCCTGATGGCAGAACGTTTAAATCGCCGGCATCCTTCGCAACGTCCTCAACCTTAATCCAATGTGCGTAGATATCAGTGCTTGCAGAATAGACAGTATCAAAGCTTATGGGAGATTCATCGTCTGAATTATCTTTGTCGAGATACCAACCTTTGAAAATATAACCATCGTGTGTCGGCAAATCATAGAAAAGCGGCACTTTTCCTTCAACTAAATTTTCAACGGTATAGGTGCGGAACGGTTCTTCGCTTTCTTCAAAGTTAGCGTAAAAGTTAACGGTGAAATCATTTATTCCGAACATCGGGTGAACGGATACCCCTTTGGAGCCGTCCTCAGAAGCAGGGTTGGTCATTTTCCAAGTGAGATAGCGAAATTCCTGACCGTCCGCTTCAAGCTCGGTATTATACTCTTTGACATTTTCGTTCAGCAGATATAGCAGGTTACCGGATAGTGGAGTATCGGATTTTTCTTCAATGAAATCCGCTCCCTGATCTACTGCTTTAGCGCGAACGGTTGCAGGATAGATTTTGCCCATAACATCTGGCGTATCAAAATATCCAACCTTGCTGATATTGCCTTCTATACCTTCGGAATCATATGAGTCAATTTCTATACCGCCGATAGCATACTCACCATCTTGTGCATATATATCCAGTAGTTTTGTATCCTGATTGCAACCGGAAATTGAACCTTTCAAAGCGTTTCCGGATACTTTGGCAAAATTATATGCATTTTTAATAATGGATTTTCCTGGTAATGAATAGATATCTTGTACATAGCCACAAATTCCGCCAACACTTGCGATATTACCGGCAACTTCTCCCGTATTATAGCAATTTATAATGGCGTTAATACAATTTTTGGGGTAATATCCCAAGAAGCTTGTAGCGGGCATCTGAAATCCATCGTCGACTCTAAAATGTCCTACCACACCGCCTATGCAAGGGACTTCTTTGCTCGACAAAACTTTTCCGGTATTATAAGAGTTCAGCACAGATCCGCAGCCGATAAAACCGGCAATACCGCCGCTATCTAAAGCTGAATTGCATTTCACGGTAATGTTTCCGTGATTAGCACAGCGGTCAATCAAAAGCAAAGAGTCCATTGACTCATACCCGACAATACCTCCACAACAGCTCGAACGACATAAGTTAAATTCACCGGAACAGATGTCTCCGTAATTACGGCAATCAATAACCTTTCCGGCACTAAGCTCATTGGGAAATCCGTTAATTGTACCTATTATTCCGCCTGCAAATGCGTCACAGTTTACATACGCGTAATTATCAGTTGAGAGTATTTCGACGTTGGCTCCTTTACGCACAAAGCCAAGAACTCCGCCAGAATGACTTTGTCCTCTGGAAGTGTTTCCATCATGCACGTTAATGTTTATATCGCTATCGGTATCGCCTACGCTGCAATTTTCGATTTTCAGCGTTCCGCTGTATTTAGAGCCTACAATACCGCCATTAAAATTTGATTTTGAATCAGGAATATCATCGTATGGTTTTATAACGCAGTTTCCCGTTAAATGGCAGTTGGAGATAATATCATTGCTCAATGAAACACAAGCAAATGCAGCGTTCCATGTGTACCCGTTTTCTATAGTAACGTCCTTTAAGGTTAAATCCTTAATAGTTGCATCATATAAAAACGGAAGAAAAGAAACAGTATAATCATCAGAACTCACCATATTCAAGTTGCTGATTGTATGGTTATTGCCGTTGAATGTTCCGGCAAACATCGCTCCTACATCGCCATTACTTGGAGCAGATACCCAGTTTCTGCCTTCGGAAATATTAATGTCGGCTAAAAGGTTAACTTCAATACCTTCATAATACATTCCTTCTGTCCAAAAAGCTTCGTTGAACGCAAAAAGGTCGTCCTCAGTGGTAATATTATATACTCCGTTGTCAGGATCCCATGTGTTTGCTGCGTACACCGTCACGGGCAGTGCGCACAAAAGCACAACCAAAGACAAAACAACACACAGGAATTTTGCGCTTAACTTTTTCATGACAAAGCCTCCCTTTGCAATAATCGTCTATATAAACAAGCAAATTTTGCTATTTATATATACTCATCTACATAATACCACCTATAGCGAAAGAAATCAAGCTTTATAGGCATTATTATATCAGCAATTTAATATATGTTTTGCAATATAGTATTGTTTCGTGGGGAGCCTGAAGCGATACTGCGCTGTGAAAACACAGGTAAGGCACTAAAGTGCTTTTTTAAGCGCAGGCGTTAACACTAAAGATGTTGCCGAGCGGCGCATTATTTCATAACCGGCAATCCCGAAAAACTGCGTGACAAAGCAAACAATTTGTGATATGATAAAAGCAGAAAGCAACCGCTGAAACAACCGAGAAAGGAGAACTACCATGAAAACCCTGCTGAAATGTGCCGCTTTGCTGGGCGGCGCCTGGCTGATTATCCACCGCCGCGTGATTGTGTCCTATCTGACCGGCTCCGAAATGCCCGAGCCGCCCGAATGGCACAAAAGGTTTTTCCCGTGCTGCGCGGAACCCCTCGACGATTTTGAGGATTTATAATAAAGGCAATACCGCATAATTCAGGTGTGCGGATTGCGCAGCAAGATTTTTCGTCAGGTTGTACAAATAAATCAAGGTAAGGCTGACGCCTTGCCGAGATTTTTTTGGGCAAGCTGACGGAATAATATTCAAGCAAGCCGTGCGCCTTGAATTGTGCGGTGTTGCCTAAATTTTCTATAACGTAAAAACCGGCTCAAACTCGAAAACGAGAACTTGAGCCGGTTTCTGTTTTGCTGTGTAGGTCTGTCACTGCGCGGCAGGCAGATTGTCCTGCGGCTTTTCTATGCTCCATTCAAAACCGCAGTACGGTCTTTCCTTTTCGGCAGCGTTGACAATGCGGCTGCACACCTTGGACTTGGTTTTGTCATTGACGGTGTCGCGTACGCTGAGCTGCTCGGACATCACCCAATCCGCCGCCTTGCCGTAGGAAGTAAACTCCATGCGCACATTGCCCTTGACCGCCTTGATCAGCTTTTTGATTTTCGGCAGGTTGGCGCCCGAGCGGTATTCCGGGAACGGCGTTCCCACCACCTCCTCGTTGCGCGATTTTTCGTAGACCTCTTTTAAAAACAGCGCGTCGGCAAGCGAATTGTGCGTTTGCTCCACATCGCCGCCGCGGTAGTAGGCGACCACCTTTTTCAGCGCGATGGAGGTTTTCAGCCCGAAGTGCTTTTTGACGTCAACAGAGAAGTCGTTGAGCCCGCCCAAAATCATGCTCAGACCGAGCTGGGCACGGAAGGTCTTTAAATGGCGGCGCGTGCGCGACAAAAACACCGCGTCGCTGTCGCCGTAGCAATAAAAGTCCGCGGTTTCGTCCTGCCGCAGCCAATCCAAAAAAGCGGTGAATGCCGTGTCTGCGTCGGGAGCAGCGGCAATTTCCTCGCGGCTGATGTGCGTGAGGTCAAGGATAAAATCGGTAATATGGCGCATTTTTACGGGCTTTAACAGCGTGTAAAACTCCCTGCCGGTTTCATCCACACAGCCGATGGAGATGATTTCGCCCGAAAACTGCGTTGCTTCAAAATCAATAAAATATTTCATAACAAGGCTCTTTTCGCGTAATTTCTCCCTATATCTTATACCATTTTGCGCAGAATAGCAAGAAAAAAATGAAAACCATGTATTTTTTATCAATACATGGTTTTGCTTGTCGAAAAATATATACGCTGTTATTTCCAAAAATGAAGCTTGCTCTCGTCCAGACCGATGTCCCTTGCGCGGAAGGTCGGGTTGAGCTTGCGCTTTTTCTGCGATTCAAAGTCGCGCAGCGCCTTCACCGCCACGCCTGAGAGAATGACGCAGCACGGAATGTTAATCAGCGTCATGCCGCCCATGGTGATGTCCGCGAGCGCCCAAGCCAAATCCATCGGCATCAGCGCACCGACAAAGATGACGATGACGCAGGCGATATAGAAAAACGTCATAAAACGCTTGGACGGCGGCCGCTTTTTGTTGAGGTATGCCAGCGCGTTGTCAACATAGTAGAGGTTGCCGATAAGCGTTGTGAACGCGAACAGCACCATCGCTATGGTGATAAAAATCGGGCCTGCCGCGCCGAACACGGTTGACACCGCGTTTTGCACATAGGGCGCACCGGAAACACTTTCGCTGCGCTCCACGCCGGAGGTCAGGCACATCAGCGCGGTGGCGGTGCACAGCAGCATGGTGTCGATATAAACGGAGATCGTCTGCACCAAGCCCTGCTTAACGGGATGGGTAACGTCCGCGGAAGCCGAAGCATTCGGCGCAGAGCCGACGCCTGCCTCGTTGGAATATAGACCGCGTTTGATGCCGTAGACCATGCAGGAGCCGGTGATGCCGCCGAAGATGGCGCGGAAATCAAACGCGTCCGCAAAAATTGCGGCAAAGGTCTGCGGAATATTCGGAATATGCGCAAAAATGATGATGAGCGAAATCAGCACATAGGCAATACCCATCGCGGGCACAACCTTTTCGGTCAGGTGAATAATGCGCTTGCCGCCGCCCAGCAGACAAAAGCCAACCGCCAGCGCCAGCACGCCGCCGACAATCAGGGGCGTCCATGTTTCGTCGTAGAGGTTGGTATAGGTCTGGAACGACGACTGCAAATTGTACGAGCAGAGCAGGTTGAAGCCGAACGCGTAGGTGGCAATCAGAAACACGCAGAAAATCGCCGCAACAACGGGCAGCTTGAGCGCCTTTTCAATGTAGTAGGCAGGGCCGCCGAAGCTGTGCCCGTCCTTGTCCTTCTGCTTAAAAATCTGCGCCAGCGTGCTCTCGATAAACGCCGAGGACGCGCCGATGATGCACATCAGCCACATCCAGAAGCACGCGCCGGGGCCGCCTAAACAAATAGCCGTTGAAACGCCGACGATGTTGCCGGTGCCGACGCGCGAGGCGGTGGACACCATCAACGCCTGAAAGGACGAAACCTTTTGCTGCGAAGCAGGCTTTTCCACAATCAGCTTGCAGGCGGTGCCGAACAGGCGAAGCTGCACGCCGCGCGTGCGGACGGTAAAAAACAGTCCGGCTGCAGCGAGGACAATCACCAGAATCGGAAAGTACATAACGTTGTCTACGGATTCAAAAAAATATTGAATATCGCTGAAAAAATCTCCCATAAAATCCCTCACTCAAACATGATACTTCATGATACCATATTCACCGACAAAAAAGCAAGGGTATTGTCAGCTTTTTTGTATGTTTTTTCCGCGGTTGCGCGAATTGCCGAACCGTGCTATACTGATACCGATACAATGAAGGTGTCCTTAAAGGAGAAGCCGATGAAAGAAACCTTATCCGCCGCCGCAGCGCCGCTGCTGCAGTGGTTTGAACAAAACAAGCGCCCTCTGCCGTGGCGCGCCGACACCCTGCCCTATCACGTTTGGATTTCGGAAATCATGCTGCAGCAAACGCGCATTGAAGCGGTGATGGGCTATTACGCGCGCTTTATGGCGGCACTGCCCGACGTGGAAGCGCTCAGCGCTGTTGACGATGAAAAACTGCTCAAGCTCTGGGAGGGCTTGGGCTACTACAGCCGCGCGCGCAACCTCAAAAAAGCTGCGCAGATGATAATGACCGACTTCGGCGGCTCGTTTCCCACGCAGTATGCAGAGCTGATAAAGCTGCCGGGCGTGGGCGAGTACACCGCCGGAGCCATCGCCTCGATTTGCTTCAACGAACGGGTGCCCGCCGTGGACGGCAACGTTTTGCGCGTAACGGCGCGGCTGTGCGCCGACCGCAGCAACGTGCTGCTGCCCGAAACCAAAAAGAAGGTGACCGCCGCCCTGCGCGAGGTGATGCCGCCGCAGGCAGGCGCCTTCAACGAGGGGCTGATGGAGCTGGGCGAAACCGTCTGTCTGCCCAGCGAGCCGCTGTGTGAGCACTGTCCGCTGCAACCGCTGTGCCAAGCGCATGCGCAGGGCTTGACGGCTGAGCTGCCTGTGCGCATCAAAAAAATGAAGCGCCGCCAAACGGAGCTGACCGTTTTTCTGCTGGTGAGTGAGCAAGGCAACATCGCCGTCGAAAAGCGATCCGACACAGGCTTGTTGTCGGGCATGTACCAGCTGCCAAACGTTGAGGGATATTATTCCGAAAACGAATTAAACGACCTGTTGACCGCCTGGGAGCTAATGCCGCAGCACATAGAATTTCTCAAAGACGTCAAGCATGTTTTCACACATATTGACTGGCTGATGAAAGGCTATCGCGCCACGGTCGCCGAGGAGAGCCGCCGCTTTGTATGGGTGAGTCCCGCACAGCTCAAAAGCAGCTATCCCCTCCCCACAGCGTTTCAAAAGGTGCTGGAGGGTAATCTGTAATACCAATCTTCATTAAAAAGTAGCCTTTCTGCTTTCTATCAGAGAACAGTATAACACCTGCCGACAAATCACGACAACAACGCCCTGTACCGCCATCGGCACAGGGCGTAAACTATTATAGCCTTTTTGTATGTCACTCACGAAAACTCCGCCGCAAGGTTGGTTATCCACACGCCCTTTTTGATCATCACCGTACCGACGACGATTTTGATGATGTCCGCCGCCTGTACAATGGCATAGACCGCCAAAACGGGCAGCTCTGTCAAAAAGCAAAGCGCGAGCGCGAGCGGCAGGGTGACTGTCCATGAAAACACGCTGTCAAACACAAAGGTGACCAGCGTTTTGCCGCCGGAGCGCAGGGTAAAATACAGCGAGTTGAGCACGCCCTGCACCGGGAAGAACACCGCCGTGATGATGATGAAGCCCGTCGCCATGCTGCGCACCTCGTCGGTTGTTTCATACAGCAGCGGAAACACGCCCGACAAAGCGGTCAAAACCGCTGTCAGTCCAACGCACAGCAGAGCGGTAAAGCACGTCAGCGTAAAGGATTCTTTTTCCGAGCGCCACAAACACCACGTTGAGCAAATTGCACAGCACATTGGAGATGTTGATGCCTGCCACGACCTCCAATCCGCGCGTGGAATAGCACTGCGTCAGCGCGGCAAGACCTGCCGCCCAGAGGAACTCGTTGAGCATAATCGGGATAGTTTTCCGCAGCATTTTGCGCCATATTTCGCCGGACACACGGAGTGTTTTCCACAAGCCCCTCAAAAACGGATGCTTCTTTTTGCGCATGGTCGCCCATGCAATCAGCACCGCTGTTTCCAGATAGCGCGCAATCACCGTGGCAATTGCCGCGCCGCGCACGCCGAGCTGCGGCATGCCGAGGTTGCCGTATATGAGCAGCCAGTTGAACAGCACGTCCGCCGCCACCGACACCACGCCTGCCGCCATCGGCTTGACGCTGTCGCCGGTTTCGCGCAGGGTGCCGGCATACACCTGTGTCAGCGCCATCGCCGGCAAACCCAGCAGCATGATATGCAAATAATCCTTGGCGTGGCTGAGGGTAAGCGCCGCGTTGATTTCCTCGCTGTCGCCGTGAAGATATAAATTGAGCAGCGCGTTTTCGCCTGTCAGCAGCACCAACACGCCGAGCGCTGTCACCGCAAAGGCTATCATCGCCTTCATGCGCGCCGAAGCGCGCACGCCCTCGGTGTTGCCCTGACCGTAAAACTGCGCCGTGTAAATTCCGGGACCGGAAATGCCGCCGAACAGCGCCAGCGAAAACACAAACAAAAGCTGACCGGTAATCGACACCGCGGTCATCGCCTCGGTGCCCAGACTGCCGACCATGATATGGTCAACCAAGCCGACCGCGTTGGTGATGCCGTTTTGAATCATCATCGGCACCGCCAGCAGCAGCGCACGCTTTAAGACTGTCTTTTTGTTCATGCGCTCACTCCTTTGCTGCGCGGTATAGCTCGATATGGATTTGGTGCTTCAGCGAAAGCGGCTCGGCGTATTGCACAAGCAGTTCGCGGTACTCGCGCTCAAAGGCGGCGACCTGCGCCTTAGGCAGGCTTGCGCCCACGCCGCGGCAGGTCAGCACTCTGCCGAGCCATGCCTCCTTGGAGAAGGTCAGCGCGGCGTCGTAGGACTCTACCGTTTCCAACGTGAAGCGTCCCTGCGCCCAAGAAGGAAACTGATAGGAAAACGCACGAAAGCCTCCGCCGCTCCACGCCGGATTGTAACGCAGCACGAGCCGCTCCATCTCGGCAATTTTTTCGTCCTCAAAGGGCAGCCAATCCATAAAAATCTTACAGAACAAACCGCCGGGACGCAACACGCGGCGGATTTCGCGCGCCGCTTTTTCCGCGTCAAAATATTGAAAGCACTGCACCGCCGTCACCGCGTTAAAGGTGCCTTCGGCAAAACCGGTGTCCTCGGCGGAACAGACCTTGAAGGCGATGTTGTCAAGCCCCTTTGCGCGCACGAGCGCTTCGCCGCAGCGCACCTGATTCTCGGCGATATCCGTCGCGGTAAAATGCGCGCCGGTATGGCTTAAATTGATTGGCAGTACCGCCGTACCGCTGCCTAAATCGAGAATTAGCTGTCCCGGCTTGCCGATGCCGAGGGATATCAGCCTGTCATACAAACTCTGCGGATAAATATCGCGGTATTTTCCGTAGCGCTCCGCTGTTCTGCCAAAGTCAAAGGTCTGTCCGCTATCGATGTCACGGCGCTTCATACGCTCTCCTCCTGCTCCGGCATTTGAATGTATTTTTCCCTTTCCATTTTCCGCTCCCCTTGTCACACTGTTTCACCTTTATCTTACACCTGCGCAGCAGGATTTGCAAGAGGCTGTGCGGCATTTGTCGGGGGCAGCGGCTGCTCTGTTCCAAAATCACCTTTGCGAACGATATACAAGGTGTTAAAACTACATGACAACAGGCTCGGTGCATTTTGTTGCAACGAGCCTGTTTCTGTTTATTCCTCAAGGTTTCTGCGGTAAACCTGAATCCATTGGCATGTAGCGTCCCGAAGTTCCTCGCTGAAGCCCTGCAAATCGTCCTCTGCGATGACGTTTTCCATCATCAGCCCGGTCAGAATGTCCTGCAATTTCGAGCGGCTTAGCTCGTTAATACGAACGCCGATGCTCTGTCTGTCCGCACGGATACGCTTTTCAAGCGCCCAAAATTTTTCGGATGCAGACGTATCACCGCCGAGCAGTGCGGCGTATTCCTTAATCAGCCGCTCCATATGCGCTTCCTGCCATTCGGGCAGCTTTTCACGGAACAGCTTCCAATCTTTTTTCTCAATCTGATTCATAACTTCCTCCTAACCGTCATTTTTATTATATCTCGCTTCCGTCTTTTTTGCAACGAAAATATTTCCAATTTCTTCATCTGCCGCAAACAGCGAATAATGGAAAACAAGCAACACACACTAACCTTGCAAATGTTTTGCTAAGAATTTTCAAGCAAGGGAGATTTTAGAGTTGAAGGCTACGGGTATTGTTCGGAGAATCGACGACCTCGGTCGCGTCGTTATTCCCAAGGAGATAAGGCGCACCCTGCGTATCCGCGAGGGCGACCCGCTGGAAATTTACACGGCGACGGACGGCGAGGTCATATTTAAAAAATATTCGCCGGTGGGCGAGCTGAGCGCGTTTGCATCGCAGTACGCCGACGTGATTGCGCGCATCAGCGCCATGCCGACGCTGATTTGCGACACCGACCATGTGATTGCGGCAGCCGGCGTTTCAAAGCGCGAATTTCTGGAGCGCCGCAACAGCGCGGTGCTGGAAAACATGATGGAAAACCGCCGCAGCTACACTGCCACAGCGCAGACGCTTGAAAACGTGCAGCCGATTGAGGGCATGGAGCATAACGCCGCCGTGGTGTTCCCCATCATCGCCTCCGGCGACGTGATGGGTGCGGTGGTCATGCTCAGCGGCGAAAACGTCAAGCTGCCCTCCACCGCAGAAATCAAGCTGGCGCAGTCTGCGGCGGCTTTTTTGGGCAAGCAAATGGAGTAGGCGTCGCAGATGCGGCTGACAAAAAGGAGCGCTTCCACCGGAAACGCTCCTTATCATTTTATGAATTACTTATTAAAGATTGACATGATGTCATAGAAGGTGTCGTCCTCGTCGTCGGTGGTGTCCTTTACCGCACGGGAGGGCTTGCTCTCGGCAACAGGCTCGGGCGTGTCCACAATCACATTGTCAATCGGCTGCTGCTGAACCAGCGGAACGGTGTCCGCGGTGCCGAAGCCGGTGGCGATAACGGTGACGTTCATGGTGTCGTCCATCTTGTCGTCGATAACAGCACCCCAGATGATGTTCGCGTCCTCGCTGACCTTATCCTTAATCATGGTGGATGCCGCGTCGATATCGTCGAGGCTGACGTCGGAGGAAGCAGTGATGTTGATAATCAGGCCCTTTGCGCCGTCAATAGAGGTTTCAAGCAGCGGACTGGAAATCGCCTTGTCTGCCGCAACGGTCGCCTTGTCCTTGCCGGAGGCGGAGCCCATGCCCATGTGCGCATAGCCGGCGTCCTTCATGACAGAGGTAACATCCGCAAAGTCGAGGTTGACCAAACCGGGCAGCAAAATCAGGTCGGAAATGCTCTGAACGCCCTGACGCAGCACATCGTCGGCAATCGCAAACGCATTCTGCAGGGTGATGCTGGTGTCGGAAACATATTTCAAACGCTCGTTGGGAACGATAATCAGCGAGTCAACACAAGCGGAAAGCTCGGCAATGCCCTGCTCAGCCTGCGTCATTCTTCTCTTGCCCTCAAAGGCAAAGGGCTTGGTGACAACGCCGACGGTGAGGATGCCCATGTCCTTGGCAATTTTAGCCACAACGGGAGCAGCGCCGGTGCCGGTGCCGCCGCCCATACCGGCGGTGACAAACACCATGTCGGTGTCCTTGAGGAGCGCAGCAATTTCATCTCTGCTTTCCTCTGCGGCGCTCTGACCGATGGAAGGCATAGAGCCTGCGCCCTTGCCGCGCGTCAGCTTTTCGCCTATCTGAATCTTCTGAGAAGCTCTGGAGAGTCTTAACACATGTTCATCGGTGTTGATGGCAATAAATTCCACATTCTTTACTTCCATCGCAACCATGCGGTTGACCGCGTTGCCGCCGCCGCCGCCGACGCCGATTACCTTAATCTTCGGCATATATTCATTTTCCAGTTCCAGTTCAAAAGCCATTTTTAACTTCCTCCTTGATTGTTTAGAGAATCTATTGTAAAAACGCATAGTACTCTTATATTACATACTTTGCTTATATACTACCATACTTTTTTCAAAATAGCAATGGTTTTATGCGGAATTTATTGAAATTCTTTCCGCTATTCCGCCGGCTGCCAGTTATAGCTGTCGTTGTCATAACCGCCGTCATCGTAGCCGCCGTTGTCGTAGCCGCCGTTGTCGTAACCGCCGTTGTCGTAACCGCCGTTATCGTAACCGCCGTTATCATAACCGCCGTTATCGTAGCCGCCGTTATCGTAGCCGCCGTTGTCATAGCCGCCGTTGCCAGTGCCGCCGTTGTCAGTGCCGCCGTTGTCAGTGCCGCCGTTGTCAGTGCCGCCGTTGTCAGTGCCGCCGTTGCCGTTGTCGGCAGGCGCGGTGGTGGCAGGCGCCGTTGTCGCAGGGACGCCGGGACGGGTTTCGGAGGGCTTGTAGTGTGAAATTTTGTTCTTGTTGCAGGTGGAAACGTCCAGCGTGCCGGTCACGGTGCCGGTGCCGTTGGGATCGAGCTTTTCGTTGATGATGGTAAACGCGGTCTTGATTTTATAGTCAATATCCTCCGGCAAGCCGATGTTGATGGTAATGCGGTTATCGAAGTTTATTTTTATCTGCGTAAGGTCGGTGATATCAAAGCCCATAATGCGGTCAACGCCGTTGGCGGCAAAGCTTTTTGCCACGCTGTTGAGGATTTCGGGCACGCTGTCATCGCCGAAGTCGATGTATCTGCCCTTTGCCTTATCCTTAATATCGCCGCAAATCAGCTCGACCAGCTCCTCGGTTTTGAAGTTGGCGGTGTCCAGAATTCTGCCCTTGGAGCTGACAATCAAGTAGCCGTTGCCGTCTTTCACCGCATAGGTGGGCACGGCGTTTTTAATTTTGATGGTGATGGTGTCGGGAATCGAAAAGCCGATGGTCGCGCTTTCGACATACGGCAGGTGATCCACAATATCCTGCGGCGTGCTGTTCATGGCGCCGATGAAGATGTTCTGGTTCTCGGCGACGTTGCTGAATCCGATAATCTGACTGCGGTCTTAGTAGATGTCGCCCTCAATGTCGATTTTTTCGGTTTTGAACAGCACCGTCAGGCTGAGCACAATGCCGATAATCAGCACGGCAACAAAGATGCCTGCCGAAATGAGAATGCGCTTCAGGCGCACCTGCTTGGAGGTCATCGGCTTTTTGTTGCGGCGGATTACCTCCTTTTCCTGCTTGCGGATTTCCTTGGCGCGCTTTTCGGCGCGCTTTTTCTCGCTGTACTCGTCAATATAGTAGCCGTCCTCAAAATCGTGCGGCTGCAAATGGCGCAGCTTTTCCTCGCTTTCGCGGCGGAACTTTTCCTCGCGGCTGATGTCCTCATATTGGGACGCTCTGCCCGAGTTGACCGCCTCCTTGATTTTGCTGACGGAGCCCTTTTTGCGAGCCTTTTCAGAGGATTTATTCTTTTGTTTTTGTTCCTTGTGGAACTTTTGTGCCTGCTTGGCAGCTTCCCTTCGCTGCCGGGCAAGCTGCTTTTTTTCCTTGGAATCCAAAAGGCTTCCTCCTCTTTTTCGGAGAGTTGTGCGCTGCAAGCGGAAGGGCTTTCGCCCATGCCGCTCAAAGCGCCAACATCTAAATCTTCTTCACATCCGCGCCCAGCGCACTGAGCACCTGTTCAAACCGTTCGTAGCCGCGCTCCAAATACCGCACGCCGTCCAGCTCTGTGACGCCCTCGGCGCACAAACCGGCAGACAGCAGCGCCGCGGCGCCGCGCAAATCGACCGCTTCTACAGAGGCGCCGTACAAACGCGGCACGCCCTCCACCACGGCAAATTTGCCCTCGGTTTTGATGTCCGCTCCCATGCGCGCCAGCTCGGCGGCATGGCGAAAGCGGTTTTCAAATATGTTTTCCATAAACACCGTGGTTCCGTCGGCTACCGTTGCGGCGGCAAGCAAGGGCGCCTGCGCGTCGGTGGGAAAGCCTGGATACGGCATGGTTCGTACAATTTTCATGGAATGTAAGCGCTGCGGAGAAAACACGCGCAGCTCGTTTCCTGCCGCTTCAAAGCGGCATCCGGCGTCCTCAAACACCGGCAGCACCGCGCGCAGATGGCTGTGCACCACGCCCTTAAGGGTGATGTCCGAGCCGGTCATCGCCGCACAGGTAACCAGTGTTGCCGCCACAATGCGGTCGGGAATCACAGCGTGCTCCGCCCCGTGCAGCGCCTGAACGCCGTCAATCACCAGCTCGCTGCTGCCTGCGCCGCTGATTTTGGCGCCGCAGCGGTTGAGATAGTCGGCGAGGTCGCGGATTTCCGGCTCGCGCGCCGCGTTGGTGACGGTGGTGGTGCCGCTCGCGGTACAGGCGGCAAGCATGATGTCCTCGGTGGCGCCCACGCTGGGAAACGGCAGCGTAACGGCGGCGCCCTTGAGTCCGTGCGGCGCACGGCAGTCCAGCCAGCCGCGCCGCTCCTTGATGACCGCGCCCAAACGGCGCAGCGCCTTTAGATGTAAATCAATCGGCCGCAGTCCGATTTCGCAGCCGCCCGGCAAGCTGAGCCGCACCTTTCCCACAGCGGCGAGCACCGCGCCCAAAAAGGTGAGCGAGCCGCGGTTTTTCCGCATCAGCCCGTCGGGAATGTCGTGTCGTGAGATGCCGTCGCACTGCACCAGCACCGTGCTGCCCTCGCGCTGCGCTTTGCAGCCCAGCCAGCGAAGGATTTGCAGCGACGCCTCCACGTCGGTCAAATCGGGGCAGTGATAGAGCACGCTTTCGCCGCGTGTCAGCACCGTTGCCGCCAAAATCGGCAGCGCGCTGTTTTTGGCGCCCTGCACCTCTGTTGCGCCGCTCAGCCGCTTTTGCCCCGTAATCGTCAGTTTTGACACACAAACACCCTCTTTTTCTATCATAGTTTATTCTATGATAGAAAAGCCGCTTGTGTGCAGTGGTTTTGGTTGTGCGTATTAATTTATTATACCAGATGCAGCACCTGTTTGACAACTGCATAAATGCGCTCATTTGCGTTGGTTATTGCCATTTTTTTGGAATTTTCGCTGAATTTCGCCAGCGTTTCCGCGCTGTGCAGCATCGCGTCCGCCTTTTCAATGACCGCTTCGCCGCTGAGGTCGGCTTCCTCAATGATTTCCGCCGCGCCTGCGTTGACAAGCGCCATCGCGTTGTGGTACTGATGATTTTCCGCCACATTGGGAGAGGGAATCAAAATGGCAGGCTTGCCCATCGCCTGGATTTCGCTGAGGGTGATGGCGCCTGCGCGGCAGATGACCAAATCCGCCGCCGCCATGCACTCGGGCATGTTGTCGATATACGGGCGGATGTCCAGGTTTTTGCATTTTTCAAGCGCCACGCCCTGCTCTTTGATTTTGTCGGGGAACCAGCCGCCGTACTTGCCGTAGGCGTGGATATGCTGGTATCTGCCGTCCTTGCCGCTGCGCGCAATTAAGCCGACGAGCGCCTCATTGATTTTTTGCGCGCCGAGGCTGCCGCCGAAGGACAGAATCAGCGGACGCTGATCGAGCCCCAGCTTTTCGCGCGACGCCTGTTTGTCGGCGGTGAGGATGGCGCCGCGCACGGGATTGCCCGTGACGACCACCGGCGCGTCCTTGAAGTAGGGCTTTGCCGCCTCCACGGCGAGCATCACCTTTTGCACGCGGTGCGCCAGCATTTTATTGGTAACGCCCGGATAGGCGTTTTGTTCGTGAATGATGCAGGGAATTCCCATGCGCGCCGCTTCTCTCACAACGGGGCCGGACACATAGCCGCCCGTGCCGATGCAGAGGTCGGGAGCAAATTCCCTGATGATTTTTTTCGCACCCACCGAGGAGGTGACCGTGCGGCGGAGCGTTCTCAGGTTTGCCGCCACGCTTTGAGGCTTAAGGCTGCGCTGAAAGCCGCTGATGGTGATGGACTTGATGTCGTAGCCTGCCTGCGGCACCAGCCGCTGCTCCATGCCGTCCTTGTTGCCGATGAACAAAAATGCGGCGTCGGGATGCTTTTCCTTGATGGTGCCTGCAATCGCCAGCGCAGGATTGATATGCCCTGCGGTGCCGCCGCCCGCCAATAAGATTTTCATAGGTGTCATCCTCTCGTAAAGTGTTGCGTGATTGCGTAAAACTATTGCTTTTCAATGTTCGCCGTCCGGGAAATGGACAACACAATGCCCATC
Source organism: uncultured Ruminococcus sp. (assembly GCA_902799325.1). Classification (GTDB taxonomy): domain Bacteria; phylum Bacillota; class Clostridia; order Oscillospirales; family Acutalibacteraceae; genus Ruminococcoides. The sequence goes on from CADCAD010000046.1 coordinate 23,463, forward strand.
TGCGCCAGCAGCATAATCAGCGACGAGCCGCCGTAGCTGAAGAACGGCAGGCTGATGCCGGTGTTGGGCAGCCAGTCGGTGATAACGAGGATATTAAGCACAACCTGCACGCCGATTTGCGAGGTCAAGCCGATGCCCAGCAGCTTGCCGAATTTGTCCTTGGCGCGCAGCGAAAGGGTGATGCCGCGCCACACCAGCAGGGCAAAAATCAGCAGGACAATCGCCGCACCGATCAGACCGAGCTCCTCGACAACGATGGCAAAGATGAAGTCGTTCTGCGGCTCGGGCAGATAGAGGAACTTCTGCCGCGACTGTCCGAGTCCCAGTCCCCACAAGCCGCCGGAGCCGATGGCGTACAGCGAGTTGCGCGTCTGCCAGGTGTTGTCCCACAGCTCCGTCTGCCGCGGCGCCGTGAGCGCCTGTCCCCAGCCGTCCATACGCTCCATGGCGTAGCTCAGTCCGCCGGAAATGGCGAGCAGCAGGATGATGCCGAGCAGCGCGATGCCGCCGATGGCGAGATACTTGGTTTTCATGCCGCCGATGTACAGCATGATGACCGTCAGCACGCCGATGATGACGATGCCCGAATAGTGCGGCTCCATAAACAGCAGAAAGGCTATCGAGCCGAACACAATCAATCCGGGCAGCACGCTGAACTTGGCGAAGTGCATTTTATTGTAGTATTTACTTGCCCAGTGAGCGAAAAACAGTATG
>CADCAD010000047.1 GCA_902799325.1 uncultured Ruminococcus sp.
TCTTCCGGCGCATTTGCCGTAAAAACCTGCTCCAGCCCGTCAATGTGAAACGGCTGTCCCACGTTCCATATAGCCGCGTCAATGTACTGCCGCTGGGCTTTGACCAGCGCCGGGACAACCACGAGTACGCCGTTGCAGGGATCGTCCTCGAGCGGACAAATGTGAACAACTACCATGGCATACTCCTTATTTTCTGAGAATTTTATAAACGCGTCCGCGCATGCCGTTGGGCATGCGGCAAACGATATAGTGCGGATAGGCGCTGGAAACATATTCCCTGCGCGAAATCCAGCCGTCCTTGAGCATTTTCCGGCGAAAGCGCACCATCTGCTTGGCATATTCCTTGCCGCCGCGCCGCTTCAGCAGGGCGGCGGGCGTGCGCATTTTCACCAGCGTATCAGGCAGATTCTGCGCCTTTGCGCCGCTTTGCAGCACGCGGATTGCCAAATCGTAATCCTCAAACAGACGGCGGTTGCGGTCAAAGCCGCCGACGCTCTCCACAACGTCTTTTTTGAACATCAGCGCAGGGTTATTGACGGGGTTCCGTTTTTTGCTGAACAGCAAAATTTCTTTGTGAGAGGCAGGCAGCTCGCGCTTGGCGAAGGGCTGTTCGGGATCGGCGTCAAATTCCTCCACGGTGCCGCTGAGGAACGCAAGGCTGCTGTCGGCTTCAAAGGCGGCAAGCTGCTTTTCACAGCGGTCGGGCACGCTGAGGTCATCGCTGTCCATCAGCGCCACCAGCGGCGCACGGCACCGCTTCAAGCCTTCGCTGCGCGCGTAGCCGGGACCGTGGTTTTCGGGAAGCCGTACCACATCCAGCGCATCGCCGAAGGACGCGATGACCGCGTCGAGCTGCGGCGTTAAGGCGCCGTCGCACACCAGCACAAACTGCGCCGGGGGCACGGTTTGACGGAGCATGCTGTCAATTGCCGCTTGCAGATATGCCGGCTGTTCCTTTGCGTAGACCGCCATCAGAACACTGTAGTCCATAACAGCCGCCTCTTATCTGTATTCGTAATAGTAATATTTGGAGTTCTTTTTATATGCCTTGCGCGACGCGGGCTTGCTGTTGTAAACAAAGCCGAGCACGTTTGCCTTGGCAAAGTTGAGCTGACGGATGGTTTCGTCCATCTGCGAGGTGCCCGTGGAATCATGCAGGGCAACAATCAGATAGCCGTCAATGACGGTGGAAAGAATGGCGGCGTCGGATACGACGGTAACGGGAGGAAAGTCCACGATGACATAGTCGTAAACCACCTTGAGCGCCTGAATCAAATCCTTCATCTGCGGCGATTCAATCAGCTTGGTCGGGTCGGGCGGAATGGTGCCTGCCGGAATCACGTCAATGCCGAATTCCTCGTTGCTGATGACGGGGAGCTGGCTGTTGCCGTCCTCGTCCGCGAGAAAGTCGCTGAGGCCGGGACGGTTTTCCATGCCGAGCTTGGCGGCAACGGTGGGAATACGCATGTCGCAGTCCACGATGACGACCTTTTTGTCAATCTGCGCCAATGAAATAGCGAGGTTGACGGAAACGGTGCTTTTGCCCTCGCCGCGGTTGGCGGAAACCACGCCGATGCAGCGGTTCTTTTGACCGGGCAGCGAGAAGGTGACGTTGGTGCGCAGCGTCTTAAAGGATTCCTGTACGGAGAAGGAGGAGTCTTCGGTCAGCAGCATCTTTTTGGGGTTGAACACCTTTGCCTTGTTGCCCTTTTTCTTCAAAGAAAACATCTTATTTCTTCTCCTTTCCGTTATTGGACGGCGCGTTCTTCGGCGATGTGTAGTAATAGTTTTGATAATAATCAAAGCCCTTGTTTTCGGTCATGTTCGGGATAACGCCCACAACGGGAAGGTTGTATCTGCCCTCGAGGTCGCCCTCGCCCTTGATGGTGTCGTCACGGAAGTAGCGGATGATGACGTACGCCAGAGCGATCACAAAGCCGACCAGCGCGCCGATAAGGCTGGCGGTGAGGTAGTTGGGACCGTTCTTGACCTTCGGCACCTGCGGCTCGTCAACGGTTGACATCGAGCTGCCCTTGACGATGACGGTCATTTCGGCAGGCGCCTCCAGCGCGATTGCCTGCGCGATTTTGTAGGACTTTTGCGGATCGGTGGTGATGATGTTCACCTTGATAATCTGCGTTTTGTCCTCGATTTCGGTGGACACGCACTTGGCGATTTCCGAGGGAGTGATTTCAAAGTTGATGATTTCCGATGACGCGGCAGCCTTTAAGACGCGGTTGCTGGTCAGAATACGCGCGTAGGTTTGCACCAGCTCACGGGAAGCCTGCAAATCGGAGGTGTTGACCTCGCTCTTTTGCGCCTGAATCTTGGTTTGGTTGTTGACAAAGGCGGTGAAGGAAGATTTGTAGGTCGGCTTGATGAATACGCGTGTAAAGCCCTGAAAGAGCAGCGCCATGACGACGGTGGCAAGAATAATCAGCCACAGCTTTTTCAGAAGGGTGGAAAGCAGGGGAGCGATGTTGACCTCAACCTCGCGGACGCTGCTTTCGTTTTGTTTTTGGGTGACGATTTCCTTTTCCATGTGGACACTCCTGTAAATGTTGTTCTCTATTGATTATCAATATTTTTAATTGTTTTGAGCTCCTGCTTCAGCGTTTTTCGGTGCTGAATCGGTTTGACAATCATGCGGTACAGCAGGAAAAACGGATAGACAATTTTGTGCTTGTATACAAAGGGGTTGGAATAGCGGAACCGCGAAACGGGCGGAAAAATGCGGCGCAGATAGTAGCGCATCTTGGAGGGCGGACGGTCTGCCGACATCGCCTGAAACTCCTTGACAAACAGGTTTTCTTTTGTGCCGAACGTGCCGCACGACAGAACAAAGTACAGCATGCCGTTTTCGCCGGCATCCAGTGCTTTCAGCGCTTCCTGCGTGTCGGGAGAGCCAAACAGCTTGGTGCTCAAGCCGCGCAGATGCTGCTCAAAGGTGCGCATGTTCAGCGCGTCCAGCTCGCGGTCGATGTTCGCAAAATCAAAATGAAACTGCGGCGAATTCAAAATAATGTATTCGTCCGCAACGGTGCGAAAGCCCGTGCCGCAGCCCTCGTAGTGCTTATAGGCGTGGATGATAAAGTAAATATAAAAATCATTGTCGGTCATGCACCGGGCAAATTTGCCGTCCTCGCCGCGCAGCCGCGCCAGCATATGCTCGTAAAACACAAACCACGACTTGTCCTCGGTGTCGTCCTCGAACAGCTTGGGGTGCATTTCAAAGTTGTACAGCGGCGGCTTGATGTACTCGTCGGCGGCAAAAAAATCCTTTTGCAGGGTATAGCCGCGCCCGAGCATGAAGCGCTTGACTTCCTCCGTCCTGCTGCTGTCGTACAGAATATCGTTGTCAACAAATTCTCTGGTGCCGAAATGCGGATACAGCTTTGAAATCACCGCGCCCTTGAGCAGGACATACCATATTTGGTTTTCCTCCAAAAAGCGCGTGATGATTTTTTGTTCGGACGCAAACAGCATGGTGCGCTTAATCGCGCCGTCGAGCGCGCCCTGCCATTTCTTTTGCATATCCTTATCGGCGTCGGCAAGGGCTTTGGTGGGGGAGAGCGCCTTGGCAATCAGCGCGGTCATGCTGTGCGCTGCGGCAAGGGTGTACAGCTTGCCAAGCGGAGCGCTGTCAAGCTGCGCTGTTTGCCCTGTCAGCCCGCAATAGGTTAAATAGATGAACGTTTCGGTGCAATTCATTGTTTGTTACCGCCCTTTACCGCTCTTTTTATCTTTCCGCAAAAACGGCGGCACTTGTGCAGCACCCATCTTACGGGATAAATCAAGTTCCAAAACCGCGCGTAAAAACGGTAGCCGCGCGACGAAACGGAGTAGTTTTTGCCCTTGCGCTGAAAGTCCGTCAGCACACCGACAACAGCGTTGTCGGGGACGTGCTCTTTTACAAAGGTGTTGTCGCCGCGAATCACATACTCGTTGTCGCGCACCTCGATAATGCGGTGCAGCGTGTAGCGTTTGCCGCTGCGGCGGTAAAGCGGCACGTCATATTTTTTCAGCCGTCCTTCAAACGGGCGGATGGTTACCAAGTCACGGTTTTCCTTAAACAGAGGGCGCATGCTGACGCCGCGCGTTTTGTATACCAAAACGCCGTCGCGCCGCAGCAAATCCTCCATGCTGACGGTTTGACTCATTCGTCCAGCGCGCCGATTCTGCGCAGGGTGGCGATGACCATGTCCACGTCTGCGGCGATTTCTTCCCGGGGCGCGTCATATTTGGCGCACATTTTGTCGAGCACCTCATCGCGCGTAGTGTCCTCCTTGAGGAAGTTCACTATTTCCGCAGCGGTCTGGTTGCTGCGGACAATACCGTTAAATCGCGTGTTGCCGGTGGCAACCATCACCTGGGTGTCGTCTATGTCCTGCGTGAGGAAATTTTCATTCAGTTTCATAAGGTTTCCTTTCCGCAAAATGCCGCAAAGCATATTTGCACATAATAATTCATACTATACTATTATAACACGTTTTACAAGAAGGTCAAATCCTTTTTTTTGTTTCTCCTCTCTTTTTTTGAGAAAAAATGGCGGCTTCTGTCGTGCGCTTTTTGTCATAAAGCAACAATCGGCAATATACTATCACATTAAAAGCAAAGAAGCACAGGCGAGCGCCTGTGCTTTGGTGATATTACGGAACGATGGCGTCAATGGCTGCCTTTGCCGCGGTGATGTCGGGTGTGCAGGTCATTGCGTACAGCTTTACCGAGGAAAGAATACGCTGCAGCAGCTCCATCACTGCCTTTGTTTCCTGCGGCGTTTCGCCGTGGAGGGATGCCTTGTACAGCGGCAGCAGCATTTGTGCGTCGGACAGTGCGCGCACACGGTTTTCGCTGCCGCGCGTCAAACTGACAATCGCCTCCAGTGGCGCGCTGTCCGCTTGGGGCTTGCCGACCATCCCCCAAGGGGTAGCGTAGGTCAGCACGCCGTTTGGCGTCGGCTGCAAAAATTGCTTGTCGTCGTTGATGACGAAGGCGTTTTCGCCGAGCGCTTCGCACCACAGCTGCGTGTGGGTGGACTTGCCGGTGCCGCTCGGCGCGATGAACAAATACGCCCTGCCGCCGGTGACCACCGCCGAGCCGTGCACCAACAGCACGCCGCGCCCGAGCAGATAATGCGACGCCAGATAGTGGTAGGCGCGCAGCTCCGTGTCGCCGGGGCCGTGGTGCTGCGGCGGCAGTCCGCGCAGTGCGTCGTCCTCGCGGAATTTTTGCCGAATCAGCCGCTTTTCACTGTCGGTGACGCGCAGCGGCGTGCCGCCCGTTTCGTTTGTGACAAAATTCATAAAGGCTTCTGTTGCAAAGTCTGTCTGCGGCGCGACCTCAAAAAGCTCGCCGGCGAATTTAACGTTTAAGCTTGGCATATTGCTTTTGATACCTCTTTGTCAGCTTGCAGAGCTCCTTGGTGGAGGCTTCTGTTTCCTCGCCGTTGATGTCGTTGGTAATTTTTGTGGTTTCTTTGGTGATGAACAGCGAAAAGGCGTTGCCGGCAAATTGTCCGTTGACCTCTCCCTGTTTCAGCACGCTGTCAAGCGCTTCTGCCATCTGCGGCAAAAAGCTGCGCTCCGCCAGCAGCATTTCGCCGATAAGCATATATTTTTCATCGGCAAACACCACCTCGAGCAGCTGTCGTTTGCCGCGGGTTGTCTTAAAGGTGTATTTCATGCTCAGGCTCCTTCGTAAATCGGAAATGCAGTGGTAATGCGTTTGCTGTTGTCGAGGTACATATTGATTTCCAAATCGCCGCTGTAGCCGATCCACAGCTCGCCGTGCGGATTGGATTTGTCCTTTAGTGCGTCCTCATAGGCTTCGTTAATCGCGTCCACCACCTGCTGCGGTGTCCAGTCCTCGGGATAAAACGAGCTGAAGCCGTTCTTTTTGACGCCGTTCACCTTCACCTTGGCGGTGAATACGCCGTGGCGGTCCTTTTGGCTCTCGGTGCCCGGAATCACCTCGCCCTTGCTGTCGGTCACCTGCGTATAGTGATAGCCGGTCGCGTTGCCCTTGCTGTTGATGGTGCCGTCAAAAATGTGCTCCAACGTCTTTTTGGCAAAGTGCTCGGTGTTTTTCAGCTGCCTGACGTCCGCCATGGTGTAGCCTGTCAGGTTCACCGGCGGCATTTCAATCTTGCTCGTGTCATTGGGCAGCATGCTGTTGAGCTCGCTTTCCAGCGAGGAAAACTCATTGTTGAGCTCGCTTTGCAGCTGCGAAATCTGCTCCATCGCTTTGCTCTTGTCCTCCTCGGTAGCGGAGGAGGATGCGACGGGACCGCAGCCGCTTATCAGCAGTGCGGCAAGCAAGGTAAACAAAACGGTTATCCACAATTTGCGTTTCATGCGTTTCTCCTTTCCTGCGCTTTGGCGGTGTCGGCAGTAATCACCACGCCGCCGGGCTGCAGCAGATTGCCCTCGAATAAATTGGAAAAGACGGTTTCGCCCTCGGGCGGCAGCGCTGCGGCGGCGTCGCCTGCGTTGAGCGTCACGGTCACAATGCCCTTGGTAAAGCGCACCAGACGCGGACGCGCCTTGTCAAACACAAAGCGGAAGTCGTCTGCTTTGACGTCCGCAAAACGGTTGCGCAGCTGAATCAGCGCCGACACCTTCGTCCTGAACGCGTCATATTTACCGCTGTCAATTTCTGCCCACGGCATGGTGCTGCGGTTGTAGGGCGTGTGGGCGCCGCGCATGGCGATTTCGGTGCCGTAGTACAGACACGGCGAGCCCGCAAAGGTCAGCAGCAGCGCCAGCTTTTGCAGCAGCACATCGTCGCTTTCGCAGGTTTCACGCACACGCGGCGTGTCGTGGGTGTCGAGAAAGTTGAACATCACTTCGTTGATTTGCTTCGGGTACAGGCTGCGGCAGAAGTTCAGACGGCGCATCAGCGCGCGGCTGTCCATGCTTTTGTCGCGCCAAAAATCGTTGAGCGCGCCGGTGAAGGGGTAGTCCATCACAGAGTCATATTCGTCGCCGCCCAGCCAGGTGATGGAGTCAAACCAGATTTCGCCCAGCAGGAAGAAATCGGGATTTTCATTCTTCAGCGCCGTGCGCAGCCGCCGCAGAAAGCTGTGGGAAATTTCGTCGCCCACGTCAAAGCGGATGCCGTCAATGCCGTAGTCGCGCGCCCAGTGCAGGCAGAGGTCGGTGAAGTATTGCTGCACCGCGGGATGGTTGGTGTTCAGCTTGGGCATGCCTGCCCAGAACGAGAAGGAGTAAAACCTGCCGTCGGCGGTGGAATAATCCTCGCGCGCAAAGTCCTCGCTGTTGACGAAGAACCAGTCGTAATACGGCGAGTCTTTGCTGTTGGCGCACACGTCCTTCCACGCGAAAAATTCGCTGCCGCAGTGATTGAACACCGCGTCGAGCATGACGCGGATGCCCAAGCTGTGCGCGGTCTGCACCAGCTCTGTCAAATCCGCCTCGCTTCCGAAGTCCGGGTCGATGGTGTAGTAGTCAAAGGTGTTGTATTTATGGTTGGAATTGGACAGGAAGATGGGCGTGAGATACACGCCGCTGATGCCCATTTCTTTTAGATAGGGAAGGCGGGACGTGATGCCGCGCAGATTGCCGCCGTAGAGGTCGTTAAACCCGGGATTCGAAAAATCGCCCCATTCACGGAATTTTCCGCTGTTTGCAAAGCCTTCGCCGCGGCAGAAGCGGTCGGGAAAAATTTGGTACCATACCGTGTCGCGCACCCACTTGGGCGGCGCAATCACGTCGGAGGGGTTAATCCACGGGAACTTAAAATACTCTGTAGAAATGCGGTTGCGCTCTGCAAGCGGACACAGCTTGTTTTCAAACACGCCGTATTGTTCGCCGCCGGCTTCCACAATAAAATAGTATTGCAGCCGCTTGTAGGCTGGCGTCAGCGACACTGTCCACACCTGCGTGTGCTCCAGCTCATAGCCGCGCGTCATTTCGCGCTGTTCGCCCTTCCATTCGCGTTGGCGTCTGAGCTCGTGTATAAAGGGATCCTCGCTCACCGCATAGGCGCGCTCCACGTCAAAACCCGTGTGCAGATTCAACACCACGGTGTTCTCGTCCAGCGCATAGCAGTCGCTGCCGGTGGAGCGGTGCCTGATGGCGGATACATTCATTTTCTCACCCCGTTTTTGTTAGTTGCTTCTATTCTAACACAAAATTTCACAAGAATCAATTCATTAACGCTTCATTTTGTTCATATATTAATATGAAACAGACTTTTTGAGGTGATATGATGATTACAGCGTTGAGCGTCAAAATCCCCGAGCGCCGCCGCGGTGTGCGCGGATGGGCACAAAGACTGAGGGGTGACAGGGTAGAGGTGCAGACAAAAGAGGCGCGCGGCGTTACGCTGCGGCATGTGGTGTACACCAGCTACAGCGGCGAGCTGCGGCTGGAAAAAACCTTTCGCGCCGTCGGCAGCGGCTGCGGCAGCCTTTTGTGCAGCGAGCGGCTGATTTTTCCGCGCGCCAGCGGCTACCGGCGGTTTTCGTCCACGGCGTTTTCGGCGCGGCTGTGCGCGAATTTTGCGCTGGCAGCGCTCTCACGCTGCCAAAGCGCCGCGTCGCTGCGCATCGGCATTTACGATCCGGCGGCGGTTTGCGCGGATTTGCTGTACCCGCTGCTGGAGCGCTGCAACGACGTTGCGGTCGTCACCGCTGCGGCAACACCGTATCTCTGCGAAGCACAGCGCGCGCTGGAGGAAATGGGCGCTGCGGCGCTCGTGACAAAAAGCCGCAGTGCGCTGGAGGACAGGGATTTGATTATCGCGCCGCAGCGTGTGGAGGAGCCGCTTGCCCTGCATGAAGCGGTGCTGCTGACAGCGGCAAAGCCCGACCGGGAAACCGGCGGCGTGCAGCTCTACCGCTACCGCTTTCGCATGCCCAACGGCTTTGACCAAATCAAGCCGCGCGAGCTCAGCGAGGAGTATTTTTGCTCTGCGCTGTACACCCTCGGCGCGCAGTACGCGCTGGGCTCCATCGTTCCGCTTTCCGCAGGCGGAAACCGCGCGGAATATACGCCGGAGCAGTTGGCAAAATGGCTTGACAAGCGAAAGCAAAAAGAATATAATAATTAGGTTAGCATAAATCATAAATACGGGAATTCCCGACGAAAGGATGATTCAAATGGCAGCAAAGCCCACCATGCTCACTGAGGAAGGCCTCAGAAAACTGGAAGAAGAACTCGAATATTTACATAACGTCAAACGAAAAGAAATTGCGGAAAAAATCAAGGTTGCGCGTTCCTACGGCGACCTTTCCGAGAACAGCGAATACGACGACGCCAAAAACGAGCAGGCAATCATGGAGGCGAGAATTACCACCATTGAGGCAATTCTCAAAACTGCCGTTATCATCGACGAATCAAACACCTCCAACGAGCACGTTCACCTTACCTCACTCGTGACGGTGGAGGTCATCAGAACCGGCGCGCAGAAGCAGTACCGCATTGTCGGCTCCGGCTCCAACGAAGCCAACCCCAAGGAGGGCAAAATCTCCGACGAGTCGCCCATCGGCAAGGCGCTGATGGAAAAAAGCGTCGGCGATATCGTCGAGGTGGAAACCCCCGGCGGCATTTTGGAGCTGAAGGTTCTCGAAATCAGCAAGTAAGTAAAAAACGGAAGGACGTACATTATGAGCAAGCCACAGCAGGCAAACACCAGCGATGTCATTCAGGTGCGCTATGACAAGCTGCAGGCGTTAAAGGACGCCGGCAGAGATCCCTTTGTCATCACCACCAGTGAACGCGATACCTATACAGAGGATATTAAGAACAACTTTGAGGCATACGAAAACAAGGACGTGTGCGTTGCGGGCAGAATTATGTCCAAGCGCGGCAAGGGCAAGGTTTCGTTCCTCGATTTGCACGACAAAACCGGCAAAATTCAGATTTTTGCCAAGTTTGACGATTTGGGCGAGGAGGAATACGGCTTCCTCAAAAAGTGGGACATCGGCGACATCGTCGAGGTCAAGGGCTTTGTGTTCAAAACCCAGATGGGCGAGGTGTCGGTGCACGCCAAGGCGGTGCGCCTGCTCTCCAAATCCCTTAAGCCGCTGCCCGAAAAATACCACGGCTTGACCAACACCGATATGCGCTACCGTCAGCGCTATGTCGATTTGATTATGAATCCCGAGGTGCGCGACACCTTTGTCAAGCGCTCGCAGATTATCAGCAGCATCCGCCGCTTTTTGGACGCCCAGGGCTTTATCGAGGTGGAAACCCCGATGCTCGTCGCCAACGCCGGCGGCGCCGCGGCGCGCCCGTTCATCACCCATTCCAATGCGCTCGATGAGGATTTCAAGCTGCGCATTTCGCTGGAGCTTTACCTCAAGCGCCTGATTGTCGGCGGCTTGGAGCGCGTGTATGAAATCGGCAGAGTGTTCCGCAACGAGGGCGTGGACACCCGTCATAACCCCGAATTCACGCTGATGGAGCTGTATCAGGCGTACACCGACTATCACGGCATGATGGATTTGACCGAAAAGATGTACCGCCACGTATGCCAAGAGGTGCTCGGCACCACCAAAATCAGCTACAACGGCATTGAAATCGACTTCGGCAAGCCCTTTGAGCGCATCACCATGGTGGATGCTGTGAAAAAATAT
>CADCAD010000048.1 GCA_902799325.1 uncultured Ruminococcus sp.
GAGGTTTGCTTGCAGTTCTCCCGTGAGCGCTTCGTTATTGGTGAGCAGCAGCGCGGTCTGCGTCAGCGACGGCAGGGTTTTGTGCAGGCTGACAACGCTGACGTCGGCGCCTGCCGCCATCGCGGTGACGGTTGTTCTATCAAAATACAGGTGCGCGCCGTGCGCCTCGTCCACCAGCAGCTTTGCGCCGTGGCGGTAACAGCTCTCGGCAATCAGCGCCAAGTCGGAGCCGACGCCTTCATAGGTCGGCGAGGTCAGCACCACCAGCTTTGCGTCCGGGTGCGCTTGCAGCGCCGCGTCCACCTGCCCATCAGTGATACTGCCGTAGATAGACGGGTAGTTTTGCAGCCGCTCGGGATAGATATACACCGCGTTCAGGGCGCAGAGCTCCGCCGCGTTATACACCGCGCGGTGGCAGTTGCGCGCGAGAATCACTGTGTCGCCGGGCTTTGTCATGGCGCGAACGGCGGCTAAAATGCCGCCCGTGGCGCCATTGACCAATAAATAGGCACGCTTGGCGCCGAACAGCTTTTCCGCTTTTTTCTCGATGTCACGGATACAGCCCTCGGGATGGTGCAGGTTGTCAAAGCCATCAATCTCCGTTAAATCAATTTCATAAGGCAGCAGACTGCCGCCGCCTTGTCGTTTATGCCCGGGCATATGAAAGGGGTACACGCCGCTTTGGGCGTATGCCCTGAGCTTTTCATACATATCGCACGGCATTAGTTGGTACCGAATTCCCTGAGCTCCAGCCCCTTGTTGTGGTCAAGCGCCCAGTCGATGCTCCAAAGGCTTGTAAAGAGCAGGAGATAATTGCCCTTCAAATCCTGAATCCGCTTGGTGTCGGACGCGAGGTCGAGCGTTTTGGGATCGACGTCCTCGTTGACAATCCAGCGGATGTATTCATATGGCAGGTTTTCCATGATGATGTCCACGTTGTATTCGTTTTCCAGGCGGTATTTCAGCACGTCGAATTGCAGCACGCCGACTACGCCGACAATGACCTCCTCCATGCCTGCGTCCAGCTCCTGGAAAATCTGAATGGCGCCCTCCTGCGCAATCTGGTTGGTGCCCTTGATAAACTGCTTGCGCTTCATGGTGTCCTTTTGGCGAACGCGCGCAAAATGCTCGGGCGCAAAGGTCGGGATTCCCTTGAACTGCACCTTGTGCCCCGGCGAGCAGATGGTGTCGCCGATGGAGAAAATGCCGGGGTCGAACACGCCGATGATGTCGCCTGCATAGGCTTCATCCACAATTTCGCGCTCCTGCGCCATAATCTGCTGCGGCTGGGACAGACGCATTTTTTTGTTGCCCTGCACATGGAACACTTCCATGTTCTTCTCAAACTTGCCGCTGCAAATGCGCATGAACGCCACGCGGTCGCGGTGCGCCTTGTTCATGTTCGCCTGAATCTTAAAGACAAAAGCGGAGAAGTCCTCGCTCATGGGATTGACCTCCTCGCTGACGGTTTCACGCGCGAGGGGCGAAGTGGTGAGCTGCAAAAACTGCTCCAAAAACGGCTCCACACCGAAGTTGGTCAGCGCCGAGCCGAAGAACACCGGCGTCAGCTTGCCGCTGCGCACGGCGTCGAGGTTAAATTCATCGCCTGCGCCGTCGAGCAGCTCCACCTCGTCCATGAAGTCCGCCTTGAGGTACTGACCGAGCACCTCGTCCAGCGCGGGGTCGTCGAGGGAATACTCCTGTTTTTCAACCTCCTTTTGACCGTTGTTGGCGGTAAAAGCGAGGATTTTTTCAGTGTTGCGGTCGAACACGCCCTTAAATTCCTTGCCCGAGCCTATCGGCCAGTTGACGGGATAGGTGGCGATGCCGAGGACGTTTTCGATGTCCTCCAGCAAATCAAAGGGGCTTTGCGCATCGCGGTCCATTTTATTGATAAAGGTGATAATCGGAATGTTGCGCATGACGCAGACCTTGAACAGCTTGATAGTCTGCTTTTCAACACCCTTGGAGCCGTCGATCACCATAACCGCGGAGTCCGCCGCCATCAGCGTGCGGTAAGTGTCCTCGGAAAAGTCCTCGTGTCCGGGGGTGTCCAGAATGTTGATGCAATAGCCGTTGTATTTGAACTGCAAAACCGAGGAGGTGACGGAGATACCTCTCTGCTTCTCAATTTCCATCCAGTCCGAAACAGCGTGACGGGCGGTGCGCTTGCCCTTGACGGAGCCGGCAAGGGTGATTTCTTCCTGTAGTGAACTCATAAATTCAGTCCTTTTCTGTAATCTTCTCAATTTATAATAATACTATTTTTGCGGTTACATTGTCAACAGGTGGAGGTCATTTTCTGTAAAAATAAATTTTTTTAATCTTTACGATACAAAAGCTTGACAAAAAAGTTAAAATATTGTAATATAAGGTTGTAAAAAGATTTGATTATTCCTATCTTTTCATATACCTTCCAACTTTGAGGCAGAAACTTTTCGGTTTCTGCCTCAAAAATTTATGGTAAAGACGGTGAAGTATGAGCAACACAATCGGACTGTATCTGCATATCCCCTTTTGCAAAAGCAAGTGCGCCTACTGCGACTTTTTCAGCCGCGCGGCGGATGAGCAGCAGCTTGACAAATATACCGCGGCGCTGGTGCACGCGATTGAAAAATGGGGCGATACCGCCAAGGAAACGGTTGCAAGCGTATATTTCGGCGGCGGCACGCCGAGCATATTGGGCACAGAGCGCCTTTGCAGGCTGCTGTCGGCGGTCAAGGCTTCCTTTGCGCTTGCCGATAACGCGGAAATCACGTTGGAGGTCAACCCCGAGAGCGGCTTGCGGCTGGACTTTGCGGCGCTGCGCCAAACAGGCTTTAACCGCGTTTCCATGGGCTTGCAGTCGGCTGATGAGCAGGAGCTGCAAATCCTCGGACGGATTCATACGCCGCAGCAGGCGGCGCAGGCAGTGCGGGCGGCACAGGCGGCAGGCATTGATAATATCTCGCTCGACCTGATGATGGGAATTCCCCTGCAAACGCAGGAAAGCCTGCGGCGCTCCATTGACTTCTGTTTGTCGCTCGGCGTCAAGCATCTTTCCTCCTACATCTTAAAAATTGAGCAGGGCACGCGCTTTTATTCTATTAAAGAACAATTGCAACTCCCCGATGAGGACGAGCAGGCGGCGCTGTATCTGTTTGCCGTGGATTATTTGCGGCAAAACGGCTTTGCGCAGTACGAAATCTCCAACTTCTCGCTTTCCGGCTTTGAAAGCCGACACAACACGCTCTATTGGCGCTGCGGCGAATATATCGGTATCGGCGCGGCGGCGCACTCATTTTATCACGGCAGGCGGTTTTATACGCCGCGCAGCTTTGACGCCTTTTACGGCGGCGAAGCCGTTGACGACGGCGAGGGCGGCGGCGAGGAGGAAACGATCATGCTCGCTCTGCGGCTGACAGAAGGACTTGACTTTGCAGCGTTTGAGCAGCGGTTCGGGCATGCGCTCTCCCCTGTGTTTTTTCAAAAGCTGCGAAAATATAAGCAAGCAGGCTTTATGACGCAGGACGATAACCATGTCTGCTTTACACCGAAGGGCTTTCTGGTTTCCAATACCATCCTCAGCGACTTGCTGACGTAAAAACGCAAGAAAAGGTTGACTCGCACGAGCCAACCTTTTTGTTTATATGAATCAGAACAGCGTTTTTCTGAACGGCTTGCCGAAAATGGTATAATGACCGAGCGGATGCTCCGGCTTGTTTTTCGACAGGTAGCACGAGGTGTAGCCGAGAATCATCCAGAAGAACACGACCGTAAAGGTGATGTTAAACAGCAGCGTGACCTCGATAAACGAATAAAACAGATACGCGCACAAAAACGAGAACATACATGGGAACGCGCTTTCCTGCAGGCGTTCATCACGCAGCACATGCTTGGTGGTGCTGCAAAAGAACCGTATGCCGAAGATGGCAAACAGAATAAACCCGAGCGCACCGGCGCTGACGAGTATGGTCAGGTAGCCGTTGTGCAAATCCGTCATAAACGGTCCGAGCTCCAGCGGTCCCCATTGCAGACCGTGATAGCGGTCGGAGAACTTGACGCCGTTTTCGAATTTGTCCAGTCCGTAGGTATAGATGTTGCCCTTGCCGATGCCCACAACGGGATTGACCTTGAACAGCTCGATGCCTTGGCTCCACAGCGTCAGTCTGCCGGAGTCGAGGTTTTTGTTTTCGTGGTCAAAGGTGACGGCAGGCGCCGGTTCCTCGGGCGTTACGCCGATGGGCGCGGTGATGGACTGGTTAATCTTAATCAGCTCCGCAAAGCCGAGCTGGCAGACCGTGCGCAGCAAAAAGATGGAGGACACAATCACCAAGCCGGCAAGCAGGGTTGCCATGGATTTATACAGAATCTGCTTGAAGCTGAATTTGCTTTCGGTGCCGAACATTTTGTAGAGCACAAAAAAGAACGCATAGCCCACCAGCAAAACGGTGGCGCCGTTGGAGTCGCACAGCAGAAGCGAAATGCCGTTGACCGCCACGCAGGAGCCGAGCCAAATGCGGCTGACACGGCGGCAGCCGGACTTTTCCAGAAAGTCCTTTTTGATGAGCATATGGCAGCAAAACAGCGCGGCCACAGCGGAAAAGCCGAGATAGTTCGGGTTGGAATACAAGCCCGTAAAGCGGTTTTCGTAGATGATAAACTTGACGTTTAAGAACTCAAAGTCAACGCCGAGCACCAGCAGCGCCAAGCCGACAATGCCCAAAACGGTGGTAACATAGACCAAAATGCGGCTGACGTTGTATACCTCGCGGCGGAAATTGAGCTGCTTTTCCGTGTGCACGGAAAAATAGATAAAGAAAATAATCGCCAGATGAATCAGAAATGCAAAGTTGATGAGCGCGTTGTTGAGAATGTTCATCAAAAACGTGATCACCGATGCAATCAAAATTGCGGACAGCCAAAAGCTGTAGCGTGTTTTGAGCATGGTGCGGCGCGTCACCTCGTTGTACACGAATAAAATGCCGCCCCAGATTAGCATCAGTCCAAGCCCTACATATGCCGCAAAATGCAGGTAGGAAATGTTGCACGCAAACAGGCATAGAATATAGCACTGTCGGAACAGCGAATTGCTGAAAAAGCCTTTTTTGAGTTTTGTCATACCAATCTCCTGTAATCGGCGGAAGTCCGCCTATCCCCTCTTATTGTCTACTATTAATTATACGTTTTTTTCGTTTGATGTCAATATTGAAACTGACTATAGAAAGAAGCGAAATCAGTCCGAAAATTCGTGATTTTGAAAAAGCGTCGCGGACGCTCTCGCCCGCCTTTGGAAAAATTCATCTTATCCATGCCTTTCATTAACGGCGGGATGGAGAAGTTGCTTAGAGAGTGAAAAAGAAAAGCAGCCGTGCGGCTGCTTTCCGGTGCAATCGGGATAAACGGTGAAGCGCACCCTGTCTTATGCCCAGGGGTTGCTGCTTTCGGGCTCACGGATACCGGCGAGAATGAACTGCTCCCACAGGTACCATTTGCCGTCCTTGGCAAGCCGCAGGGTGATTTCGCGCGGACTGTCGGCGCCGCCGGAGGTCACAAACAGCTTGGCATAGCCCTCGTTTTGATAGGAATAGGGATTTTCGCTGACCTTCACGGTGTAGGGCTCGGAGGGCAGGTAGTCGTTTTGCGGCGTGGCGCCGTTAAAATAGGAGCGCGGCACATAGTCCTTGTCCATAAAGCGGTCGCGGATAAACTGCTTGTCATAGGTGCTCAGCGGACGCGGACCGCGCAAAAAATCGAGCATGGCAAGCGAAGCGTCCTTGTCCTGCGGATAGAAGCACAGCGCCAACACCGTCAGTGCGGCGGTGTCAAAGGGGTTGGCAAGCGACGCCTGCGGAAGTGATTGAAACTGCTCCAAATTGTCGGGCAGCGCAGCAAACACCACTTCTTCTGTCTTGTTGCCGCCGGGTACCGGCGCTTTGTTGGCTGCCGAAGCGGCAGCGTTCTTTATGCTGTCAAAAAGTCCCATAGTATCCTCCTTGTTATCAGGTTTTTGTTTGATTGTATTCTATCACAAATCAAAGCAAGTTGCAATGAAATTTTGCAATTATTCCGATTCTTCGGCAATGATTTGACGGATTTCCTCCTCGGCTTCCCGGATTTCCGCCCAAAAGGCGGCGGAGGGCACGCGCAGGGCGCCGTTGCCGAGGATAATAAGCTGCTCCAAGCCGTCGGACGTCACCACGCGCACGCGGTTGTTTTTGGCGAGCTGGTGGGAGGTTTTTTCAATGTACATATCCGCCGTTTCGGCTTCCTGCGTATAGACGACGCTGATGTCGTTGACGCGCTCCACCGAGCGCACGCCGCCCTTGACCTTGTAGGCGTCAAACACGACGATGACCTCGCATTTTTTGAAGCCCTGGTAGTTGCAGAGTATGTTTATCAGCGCGTCGCGCGCACCGTCAAAGGTCATCTCCTTGAGGGTGTCGGAGGCAAAAATCACGTTGTAGCCGTCCACCAGCACATATTCTTTGCCCTCAAAGGCAGGCGCCGGCTTGCGCTTGGGATTGCCGGAAGGCTGCGGCGCGGTGAATTTTCGCTTTGCCGCAGGCTGCGCACGCTTTTTTACGGGGCCGTAGGTGGCTTCAAATATGCGCATCAGCTCCTTGTCTGCGGCAAAAATATCGCGCTGTGTTTGGCGGCTTTTGAGATAGGCGCGGCTGCTTTGCGGCGCGGCTTCCTGCCGGGTGTTGAGAGCAGCGGAGAGGTGCATGTGGTTTTTCACGTCGTCCCACTTGACGACATAGCCTGCGCCGTGCGCGCAAAAGACCGAGTCGCAGGGATTGAGCAAATCAGCGTCAGGCTGATAGCCGATGCGCTCGATGACCTCCTCCGCGTTGTGGCACGGCGCATAGCCCTTCAGGGTGCAGCTCAGCCTGCCCTTGCCGTGGGTGTAGCGCGTCAGCTCGGTTGCGTAATCGCGCATTTCCGACACGGGCGCGGTGCCGCTGAGAACGGCGGCGTCGCCGTTTTGCTCCGGAGGTTCAAAGCTGCCGCTCATGCGCTGAATATCGTTCATGGCGCGCCCGAGGCTTTCGGCAGGCAGCTCAAGCGTAAATTCATACACCGGCTCCAGCAAAACGCTTTCGGCGCTGCGCAAGCCCTGCCGCACCGCGCGGTAGGTTGCCTGACGAAAATCGCCGCCCTCGGTATGCTTGGCGTGCGCCTTGCCGGAAACAAGCGTGATTTCCATATCCGTAATCGGCGAGCCGGTCAGCACGCCGATATGCGTTTTTTCATAAAGGTGCGTCAAAATCAGACGCTGCCAGTTCTTATCGAGCAAATCCTCGCGGCAATCGGTGCCAAACACCAAGCCGCTGTCGCGCTTGCCGGGCTTTAGCAGCAGGTGCACCTCCGCATAGTGGCGCAGGGGTTCAAAGTGACCGACGCCCTCCACTGCGGCGGCGATGGTCTCTTTATAGATGATGTTGCCCTGCCCGAAGTCAACCGCAAAGCCAAAGCGGTCTTGGATAATGCGGCGCAGCACCTCGAGCTGGATTTCGCCCATCAGCTGCACCTGGATTTCGGCAAGTCGCTCGTCCCAGACAACATTGAGCTGCGGGTCCTCGGCTTCCAAAATTTTCAGCTTGGCAAGCGCCGTGTGCGCGTCAATTTCCTTTGGCAGCTCCACGCGATAGGTCAGCACCGGCTCCAGCACGGGCAGCGCGCCGTTTGGCTCCGCGCCCAAGCCATCGCCCGGGCGCGTGAAGGTGACGCCCGTCACGGCGCAAACGGTGCCTGCCGCCGCTTCCGCAGCGGAGGTGAATTTTTCACCGGAATAGATTCTGATTTGGTTAACCTTTTCCCCCTGTTTGTTTTGGGGAGTGGGAAGCACGGCTTTGACCTTGAGCGTGCCGCCCGTAATCTTCATAAACGTCAGGCGGTTGCCCTGCGCGTCCTCTGCGATTTTATAGACCAATGCGCCGAAGTCAGCGCCAAAGCGCGGCATTTGTGTGTATTGATTGAGTTTTTCTAAAAAGTCATCCACGCCCTGCTGCCTGAGCGCCGAGCCGAACAGACACGGAAACACCTGTCGCTTTGCGATAGCTTCCGCAACAGCCTGCGGCGTTATGGTGCCGTTTTCATAGCGGGCAAACAGCGCGTCGCTGCACAGGGCGAGGTTCTCAAAAAACGCTTCCGAGGCGTCGTCGGTGAAGTCCACACAGCCGTCGCTGAGCTTGCCGCGCAGCTCGTTGAGCAAAAACTGCCTGTCTGCGCCGGGCAAATCCATCTTGTTGACAAACAAAAAGCACGGCACGCGGTACTTGCGCAGAAGCTTCCACAGCGTCGCGGTGTGGCTCTGCACGCCGTCGGTGCCGCTGATGACGAGCACGGCGTAGTCAAGCACCTGCAAGGTGCGTTCGGTCTCGGCGGAAAAATCGACGTGTCCGGGCGTGTCGAGCAGATAGAAGACGGCGTCGCCGTAGTTGAGCACAGCCTGCTTGGAAAAGATGGTGATGCCGCGCTCGCGCTCCAGCGCGTTGGTGTCCAAAAAGGAGTCCTTGTGGTCAACGCGGCCAAGCTTGCCGATGTTGCCCGAGCGGTACATCATGGCTTCGCTCAGGGTGGTTTTGCCCGAGTCCACATGCGCCAATATGCCGACGGCTATTCGCTTCATGCCCTCACCTCCGTTAATTATTTAAAAGCTTTTATCATAAAACAGTATAACATACTTTCCCTGCGATGTAAAATGAATAATTTGAAACCGTGCATATCGCGCAAATTCCTGTCAATCTTATTTAAGGACACCTGCAAAAAGGAGATTGTGCAAATGAAAACAGCAGCCGCACCCGTGATTTTGAACAAGCGCAGCCGCAGAAACACCCGATGGAATCTTTTCATCGCCTCACTGATTTTTGTGTTCGGCTCGGCGTCGATTTTTCTGTCTTTGTTTGACAAAAACGAGACAGATTTCTTTTTGGAATTTCGTTTCATGACGATGAACGGAACGATTTTTACCACGCTGATTTCGCTGATTATTTTAATCGTCTGTTTTATCGAGCTGAAGCAGAACCGCGCGGTGGTGTCGGACAGGCTCTATTATTTCCGCCTGTCCTCGGCGGTGACGGAAATCATTATCGCGGTGGTGATTGCGATGTCGTTTCTGCCTGCCGTGCCGGACAGCCCCAACATATTCACCTTTGCGTCGTTTACCATGCACGTGATTTTGCCGGTGCTGACGGTGATTTCCTTTTTGATTAACAAAACGCCTGTTCCCCACCTGCACCCTGTGCGGCGGTTTAATTGCTCGTGGCTGATTACGCTGTACGCCGTGACGGTGATCAGCATGATTACGGCCGGTTTAATTCCTCAGGAGAAAATACCGTATTCCTTTTTGGATTTTCAGCACAGCCCCGTGTGGTATGTGGTGTACTTCGGGTGCTTTATTTACAGCCTGACCTATGTGATGTCCTACTTTTTGACGGACGGCAACAGCCGCATAGCGACGCTTTGGCATGAACAGGAAAAACCTGCCGGCTCGGAAAGGAGCTGACAGGTTATTTTTTATCGGTGCTTTTGGAGTCGCAGTCTGCGGAACAGCAGGAAGCCCGTAAAGGCAAGCAGCAGCAAAACGGCTGCAAAGCCCACCTGCGTCACCACCTCCGCCACGGCGGTTTTTTGGGTTTCTGCGGTGGCGTACACCACGGCGTACACGCCCGACTGCGGCGCTTCCACCGTCAGCAGCGCGCTGCCGTCGCGCCGTTCTGTTTCGGGCGTCAGGCGGCTTGCCTTGCCGTCGATGAAGGCAATCACCGCATAGCTGCGCTCTGTGCTGCCGTCGTCCTCCACGCTGAGGGTGATGTTGTTTTCCTTGAAGGGCGTCTCCGGCGCGGCAGTGCGGAAGCCCGTGTGCTTAGTCAACGTTACGGTTTGATAGGCGGCGGCTTTTTCGCTGCGCTTTTGCGCTTTGTCAATGGCAATCCACGCGTCCTCGGCGACGTCCTTTTGCGCGAGCGGCTGAATGTCGCTCGTCAGGGAGAGGTCATAGCCGTTTTGCAGGTATTTGATATCGTCATCGCTGAAGCCGAGCTCCTTGGCGCGTGCTGCCGAAACGGTTTCGCCGCCAAAGAACACCGCGCCCGGCGAAACGGCAAAGCCCTCGGCATAGTGGTCGTCCTCCGCCTTTAGCTGCGCAAACACATTGCTGCCGTAGTGCGGCTCAATCAGCTCGTTGAAGTGATTGGAAAAGGTCAGCAGATGATAGAACGGAAGGTTCAGCTCTTTGCCGGTGTCGTCCTTTTGGGTGTAGTAAAGCTCGGGCGTGACGAGCTTCATCAGAACGTTTACCAGCGGTTTGACGTTATCCTTGAGGGTTTCGAGCTCCCCTTCGGTCAGCGGCACGTCCTCGCTGTAGGCTTTGTCCAAATGCTTGCAGAAAAAGTCCGTCACCGCCTGAATGGTATTCGCCGACTCCGGCGCGGCGAGCGTGCGGACAATCAGCAAATTGGCGCCGCTGTCTGACAGGGCGCTTTGGCGCGTGTCCTCCAGATAGGACATAATCGCGCCGATTTCCGCGTCGGTTTTGGAAAACAGCATCGCGCTGAGCGTCATCATCGGCTCCTGCAATAAATTGACATACATCTCGCGGCTGATTTTGTCGCTGAGAAAGGCGGTGAGCTGCTTTAGAAAGTCCGCTTTTTTCACCATCCACACGTCGGTCGTGAAATTCTCCGCCACGATGTCAAAGCTTTTCGCCATGATAGCGTCGTCCTTGTTGCCGATAAATTCCTTGACGCCGTTAAGCCCCAGCCCCCAGCCGGAGGGATAGACACAGGGCACCAAATCGTTGTAGTCGGCGATGTTGTGGATGTTTTGATAGAGGGTGTCGTTCGCCGAGCAGTTGGGTGCTTCAAAGGTGTAGACATACATATCATCCGCTGT
Organism: uncultured Ruminococcus sp.; assembly: GCA_902799325.1. Classification (GTDB taxonomy): domain Bacteria; phylum Bacillota; class Clostridia; order Oscillospirales; family Acutalibacteraceae; genus Ruminococcoides. The sequence goes on from CADCAD010000048.1 coordinate 10,879, forward strand.
GGCGCCGTAGGCTTCGGCGTCCTCGTTCAGCGCTCTGCCAACCAAATTGGCAACGGCGCCGGCGCGGCTGTAGCCGGTTATCCAGTACTTTGCCCTGCCGGTGATACCGGCAAATTCACGATAATATTTGATGCGGCTGAGCACCTTTTGCGCCGCCTCCGAAAAGCCCTGCGGATCGCCTTCTTCGCCTGCGCAGAAATTGGAAGCCCACTCCTGCTGGTAGTGATTGCCGCGGACGGCGACCAAAATCAGCGGCATGCCGTCCACGGTTTTGTGCGCGATGACGCTGCCGATGGTTTCAGGCGTGTTAAAGGTCATGTGTTTGTAGTCGATTTCGCAGTCGCCGAAGCCGATGTCGGTCAGGATATCCTCGATTTGCTGCTCGGGGCGCTCCTGCTCGGGATGGAACATCGCCGCCGACGCCAGCACCGCCGACATGGTGCGCAGGCGGACGTCACTGAGCTTGCCGGAGGAAGCAAAATAGCTGTCGCTGTAGTACCAGCTTTCATCGGTTTCGCCTTCAAAGGAAACCAGCCGGAAGCTGCCCTTATACAGCCTTTCCTCTCCCTTGACAGCGGCAACGGGAAGGGCGGCAAACAGCATGACAGCGGCAAGCAGCAAAGCCGCGGCTGCTTTTATGATAATATGCGCTCGTTTCATTCACTGCGCTCCTTGTTGATTTTTTGTTTTATTATACTCGATTTTGCCGAAAAAAGCAACTATAACAAAACCCGGTGAAGCTCACCGGGCAAAATGATGAAATTATCGGTTGTTGACGGCTTCGGGATACAGGTCGTGGTGCGCGAGTCTGTCCCACGCGAGCTGCTCCCATTTGGTGCCGGGCATGCCGTAGTTGCAGTAGGGATCAATGGAAATGCCGCCGCGCGGCAAAAACTTGCCCCAGACCTCAATATATTTCGGCTGCATCAGCTTGATTAAGTCCTTCATGATGATGTTGACGCAGTCCTCGTGGAAGTCGCCGTGGTTGCGGAAGCTGAACAGATAGAGCTTGAGCGACTTGCTCTCCACCATTTTTTCACCGGGAATGTAGGAAATATATATCGTGGCAAAGTCGGGCTGCCCGGTGATGGGACAAAGAGAGGTGAACTCAGGGCAGTTGAACTTGACAAAATAGTCGTTGCCCGGGTGCTTGTTGGGAAAGGTTTCCAGCAGCTCCGGTGCGTAGTCGGCGGCATAGCGCACGTTTTTGTTGCCGAGCAGGGAAACGCCGGCGGTTTCTTCTTTGGTTCTTCCCGTCATGTGGCTTCTCCTTTCATCAGCGGGTCGGTGCATCCGTTGGCTGCAAATGCCGCCAAGCGGTCGCGGCAGGTGCCGCAGACGCCGCAGGGCTTGTCGCCGCCCTCATAGCAGCTCCATGTCAGCGCATAGGGCACGTGCAGGCGCAACCCTTCTCTGACCACGTCCGCCTTTGTCATGCCCACAAAGGGCGCGATAATCTGCAATTGACCGCCGCTGCCGAGGGCTACGGCGCGGCTGATGGCTTCGTTAAATTCGCTGCTGCAATCGGGATAGGCGTTGCCGGCGGCGTCGTCGCTGTGGGCGCCGTAGTAGATGACAGAGCAGCCGTTGGACAGCGCCACGCTTGCAGCGCTCGACAGAAAAAGCCC
>CADCAD010000049.1 GCA_902799325.1 uncultured Ruminococcus sp.
TATAAGACGGCAATTGCGCTTTTGCGCAATTGGAAAACGCGCCAAGCGTTTTCTCTCTGATAGAAAGTTGTCTACTTTCTATCAGAGAATAGTATTATTGCTTTTTGTCGGCAATGTAGCCGTTGAGACGCGTTTGCAGCGCGCTCCAGATTTCGTTTGCCTCCATGCGCGCCTTCTGCGTGGTCGTGTCCGCCTCCGCTTGGGCTTGCTTTAAAATAGCGTCCGCCTTTTGCTTGGCGACAAACTCATATTCGTTAAACTCGCGGGTCATGGTGTCGTGCATTCTTTTGATTTCCGCCAGGTATTCGTCAGCCGCTTTCTGAGCGGCTTCCATCACGCCGCTGACGTGCACCGCCTTGTCGGCAAGAGAGCCGATTTCGGTGTAGTCCTCCTCCGGCTTGCGGGCGGAGAGCTTCAGCTCCAAATCTGCCGCCTTGGTTTTGAGCAATTCATTCTCCGCGCTGAGAGACGCCACCATCTGTGCCAGACGGTTCTTTTCCTCCACCGCCGCGGACGCTTCGACGAGCTTGCGGTTGAGTGCGTCTATGTCGCTTTTTTGTGATTGCAACAGCATGATGAGCTGATCCTTGCCCATGCTTTTGTAATTGATGCCGCCCGATGACGTTGCTTCTGTTTGAAATAAAGCCATAGTCCGTAACCTCCGTAGTGATGTATTTTATAAGAACGTGATACCGCGTTCAACCGACTGTTCGTCCGCGGGATTGGTTCGGGCGAGCAGATAGCCCTGGATATAATCGCAGCCCGCCTCGACGGAAACCGCCATTTCCTCCTCGGTTTCAACGCCTTCGCACAGCGCCTGTATGCCGAGAAAGTGCGACAGCTGAATGACGCCGCGCAAAAGCTGTTTGCCCTTTTCCTTGTTGGATTCGATAATCAGTTCACGGTCGATTTTGATGATGTCGATGGGATAGTCATTCAAATCCTTGAGCGACGAATAGCCACAGCCGAAGTCGTCCAGCGCCACGCGGCAGCCCATCTGCTTGCAGACGGCGATGTTGTTCATCACCTGCTTTTCGCTTTCAGCAAGGGCGTCCTCGGTGATTTCGATGACCAGCTTGCCGATGTCAAAGTCATACTTTTGCACAATCTCCCTGAAGCGCTCCGGGAAGTGCGCGTCGGAAAGCGTGATGCGCGTCATGTTGCAGGAAAGCCAAAGGTTTTGCTTCGGCGTCTGCCGCCACTCCTGCAGCGTGCGGCAGCACTCCTCCAGAATATAGAAGTCGAGCACGTCGATCATCTCGGCGGTTTCGAGCATTTGGATATATTCCGTCGGCGGAATGACGCCGTCCTCGGGGCTGTCCCAGCGCGACAGCGCCTCGGCGCCGCAAGCCACCTTGCCCTTGCCGTCAAAAATGTACTGCACATACAGGCGAAATTCCTTTTCGTCCAGCGCTTCGCGCAGCTTCTGCTTTAAGCCGCGCACATATTCCTCGCGCTTCAACAGCTTTGCGTCCGTAAACACATAGGGTGCGCCCGTTTTGCGCGCGTGATAAAAACCTTGGCGCGCGTTGAACAGCGCCTTTTCGCAGGGGATATTCGGCTCGTTAAGATGAAAAACGCCCGCCTGAAAGGTGACATGATATTTGGTGATGACGTCGCCGTTGAAGCGGTTGAGCCGCGCGAGAACGCGCTCGATATATTCCTTCGCCAAATCCTCCACCGGGGCGCCGAAGGCAAGGGCAAAGCGTCCGTCCGAAATGCGCGCGCAGAAGTCGGATTCGCCTGTCTCCGCCGCAATCTCAGAGGCGGCGTAGATTTGGATTTCCTCGGAAACCGCCGCGTCGGCATATTGCAGCACGCGCTGGACGTCGATGCCGATGTAGGCGATGTAGTACAGCGCGCTCGACGCCGGCGAGATAAAGTTTTTGTACCATTCCTCAAAATACAGGCTGTTGCCGATGCCGGTGACGGGATCCGCCAGACGGTCTTGCTTTGCCAGCTTTTCCTTTTTGCGGCGCATGAGGAGGAGGATGGTCAAAACCGCAATCAGCACGACCAGACCGAGGATGACAAACAGCAGCCAATACGGAAAATCGTTTGGCGAGTTTGCCACCGCCGTTTCAACCGAAAGGCGCAGAACCTCCTCGGCGGAGGCGGATTGCAGCGCAGAGGAAACGGTGTTAACCACGTCATCGGGCGCGATGGAGGTAAAGCCCACGCACAGCTCGATTTCCTTGCCCGACTTGTCATAGGTGAGGATGTGCACCTCGCTTTCGAGATAGTCCACATCGCCCTTGGCGTGTGCGGAAACCATCTCGACCTGCTTGTTCTTTGCCAGCCGGTACTGCTGGTTGGTGGTGCCGGAATTGATGTAGGAAAAGTCAATGCCGCTGTCGGCTGAAATTTTCTTGTAGAGCTCCGGCAAAATGCCCTTGTATTCCTTGTCGCGGGCGTCGTAGTATTCTATCGGGTACATATCGGGATCGCCGGCAATATAGACGGTGTCTCCGTTGGTCGGTTTTTCAACCGTATATACCGCCGCACGCACCGCGGCGGTGCCGCATATCAGCAGCACGGCGGCTGTGAGTATGGCTGTCAATTTTAATTTCATAGGCGTCCCCTATTTCAAGTTAATTTTTTGCCGCTTAATTCTGCCCCATTGGAGCTTTCTCTTTTTATAGCCGATGAACGCCGTCGCGCGTACCCACGCCATAATAAAGCGCAAAACGCAGATTTCGATGGTGCAGAGCAGCAGCGCCTTGAGCACGTCGCGGAAGGTGACCTTGAGGTCGATGGTCTGCGTCCGCGCAAAGAACGCCGTCATGGACATGACAGAGCCAAACAGCGCATAGATGCCGAAAAACAGCAGCATAAACGGCACGTTGATCAAATCGACCAAGTAGGCGAGAATCATGGTGGCGATACCGAATATCTCGATAAACGGCGACAGCAGCTCGTAAATCAGAAAATAAAAATAGGAAATGAAGCTGGTCAAGCCGAATTTGGGGTTTGCCAGCATGACACGGTGCTTCCACATGGACTGGAACAAGCCGATGTGCCAGCGCCGGCGCTGCTTGCTGAGGTCCTTGAGGTTTTCGGGCACCTGCGACCAGCAGATGGCGTCGGTGGCGTAGCGAATCAGGTAGGGCAAATCATTGGAAACGCAGTAGTCATGCAGCTTGACGACAAGCTCCATGTCCTCGCCCATCGTGGTCGCGTCATAGCCGCCCGCGGCGACAACGGTGTCTTTTTTAAACAAGCCGAAGGCGCCCGAGATAATCAGGGAGCCGTTGAACTTGTCAAAGAGAATACGCGACGCCAAGAAGGAGCGGTCGTATTCGAGCACCTGCATACAGGCGAGCAGGCTGCGCGGCAGGCGGTAGTTGATGACCCTGCCGTTTTCAATTTCCACGCTGTTGGACGGACGGACGGCGCCGCCGACCGCCACGACATTTTCGTTTTCCAGCACCGGCTTAACGATTTTGCTCAGCGAGTCATATTGCAGCACCGAGTCGGCGTCGATGCAGATGAAGTAGGGATATTTGCAGGCGTTGATGCCCATGTTCAGGGAATCCGCCTTGCCGCCGTTTTTCTTGCGAATCAGCGTCAGAGGCACCTTTTGCGTTGCCGCTTCATAGACAAATTCCACCGGCTGGCACATGATTTTGCGCTGTATCGGGCGGCGAATCGGCAGCATGTCAAAGGCTTCAATCAGCTTTGCCGAGGTTTCGTCGCCGGAGCCGTCGTCCACCACGATGATTTCATACAGCGGATAGTCCAGCGTCAGCAGCGACTGCACGTTTTCTACAATCGTGACATCCTCGTTGTACGCCGGCACGATGATGCTGATGGGCACATAGTGATCCTTGAGGATGGTGTTTTTGAGCTTATCCTGCTGCCTTTTGCGGAACAGCGAGGAGGAGCCGGTGACGACGGAGATGAACAAAAAGGTGGAATAGCCAATCAGGTAGGCGACAAAAAAGATTTCGACGCCGATCAAAAAGACCTTGATGAATTCAAACGCCGTATCGTTAAACAGGAAATATCTCAAGTTGCCGCCCTCCTTTCTCTCAGCTTTTTGCGGTCAAAGCGGTAGCGCATCATCTCGCCCGCATAGCGGTCGTTGCCTTCGAAGATATCAATAAAGTCAGCGTATTCCAGCCCCAAGCTTTCCAACGCCTGCGAAGCGTTGAGGCGGACATACCAGTTGCGGCTGCTGAGGTTCTTTTTCAGCACCTCCACCGTGCGTTCTCCCGGATAGGAGGCAAGCGCAAAGCAGGTGATGGAGGTGTATTCCCAGTGCATTTCGTCCTCGTGCTCGGCGTATTGCATCAGCTGTTCATAGGCAGGCGCATACGGATATCTGCCCAGATAGCGGATGGCACAAAAATGGATTTCGCTGTCGTGCTCCTCGCGGAGCAGTCCGAGCATTCTCTCCTGAAAATCACCTGAGGAAAAGCGGATGTAGTCAAGGATTGCCTGCTGCATGTTGGAAGAATAGTCCTGCAGGCGCGCCCACAGCAGCTCGTTGAGTTCTTTTTTGTCGCCGACAAAACTCATCAGTCCGTCTGTCAGCAGTTTTTTGTTATGATAAAAGCCCGAGGTGTCCACAATTTTCAGCGCGTCCGCCACGTTTTCGCTGATGCCCATGGAATAGAACGCGTTCAGCGCGTTTTCGCGGCAATAGACGGACGGGCGCTCGAGCAAATCGACCATGATGCGGTTAATCTGCGGCAAGTCCTCGCCCTCAAACAGGCGGTAGCGCGAGATAACATACGGGAAATATGCCATTTGCAGCTCGTTGCGGCGGCTGTAGCGGTTGGCAAGCGCGATGAAAACAAATTCCATCTTGCGCAGATACGCATGCACCTCATCGGGATATTCCTTATAGAGAATCTCCAGCGACTTGTCGAACGCCGTCAGCTCGCGCACGCGCGTCAGGCGCTTGAGCATCATCAGGCGGTGGCGTTCGTCGAGCGTCTCTTTGCCGAACTGCTCCTTGATTAAGTCGATATAATAAAGCCAGCTCTCTTCCCTTTCTCTGTCGTTGTGACTGAACAAAAAGATACAGACAACATTAAATCCGATCATCGCCGTGCAGATGGCAAGATATACATAAACCAGTATCTCAACTTTCATCTTGATCTCTCCAGCGTTTTTGTAAAACGTAATAGGAGCTTTTCAGTCTTTCGTGATAGGTCACGTGGTTGTTCCAGCCCTTAAGCCGGAAGGACTTCAGCTCTGCTCTTCGGGGGGTTCCGTCCTGCGTGGCAAGACCTGCCCAAATCTCATTGACCTGAATATACTCAATGCCGTAGTGCTCGTAGTAATCGTCGTGGATGGTCATAAGCGACGGGTCGGAGAAGTTGAGCAGCTGCCACGGCAGCTTGATTTCCACAAAGCCGTCGCCCGCCATAAAGTCAGCCAGCGAGTTGAAATCGGGGCTTTCGGGGTTGGCGTTGCCGTAGAGGAGCTTGCCGGTTTCGAACACCTCGGCAGGCGCCTGCATATTGTTGTAAAGCAACGCCGTTGCTGTTTGCAGGATCATATCGATATTGACAAACTTCGGCGAATCCTTTGCAGGAACATTTTTCTTTAAATAGGTATTATATTCGTAGACGTTCTCGGAATAGTTGCTGCGCAGCACCTCGTAGCGCTCCTGAACGCGCACACGGCTGTTTTCCTTGCCTTCGAGCTCGATGATAAAGTCGACGGCGCGGTCAAACAGCATATTTTTTTCCTCGTAATAGCTGCTGCCGGATTTTGGGGTGACGTCAAGCGGAATGTAGATTTTGTCGGTGTCGATATTCAAGCCGTCCTTTCGGACAAGGAAATAGATAAACTTTTCATCGTACTGCATATACAGCTTCATATCGCCGCGGTCGGCAAGCAGTCTTACGTCTTTCCAGTCGGAGTCGTTGCCGTCGACATAGCAGACGGATTCCTTTTCGCCGGGGTCGAAGGAAATCAAACCGAAATACTGCTCGTTGGTTTGGTAGTCGGACCAGTAAGGCGTGCGCTTGAGGTTGACGGCGTACATAGTGTTCCACGTGCGCTTGAACCATTCGTCCTGCCACGAGAATACGCAGCAGCCGGCGCAGCCTGCCGCCTTGATGTCGTCGTAACATTCAAGGATAGCCTTTCCCTGATCCTTTTCGGACATATTGCCCTGGTTTCTGCCGAGGTTCATTTCGCGCTGTGCCATACCGCGTCCGGTGGATACGCCAAATTCGGAAATGACGACCGGCATTGTGTGGTGGTTTGTCAGCATTTTCAGATAGGCGCGATAGGTATTGAGCACGCCGTCGGTATAGTAGGGTGTTAGGTCGGTAAAACCGAAGATGCTCCAGTCTGAAATATATGCCAGATAATCCGGGTAGTAGGGATAGACGTGGTAAGAAACGAACTGACCGGAAAGGAAAGCATCGGTGGTTTTGATGTGCTCCACGTCCACCTTGCCGCATTTCATAAAGAAGCGCGCGACTTCCTCGGGATAGTCGAACGGGTCGGTGGTCGGCCAGTTTGAAAAAGCGACCATCTTTTGTGTTTTGTAGCGGTTGGATTCGTATTCAACCACCCTGTCGCCCACCTCGGCGAGAAGCGCTTCAAAGGGAGTGGCTTCGGGCGAGGTGTAGAAATACTTTCCCTTGTATTCGTCGGCGCCCTCCACATCGGCAAACTGCTCGTTTGTGAAGGCAACGGTGACATCCTCCCATTCGACGCCGAGGATGTAGCCGATCACCCACTTTGAGATGTCCTTCATATAGAAGCCGGAGCCGGCGGAAGCCATTCTGCCGAGCCCGATTTTTTTGTTGCCGTGGATAACGTCGAGCATGGTGCGGCAGTCGGAAAGAAAGCGCTCTTTGAACATATAATCATTTGCGTCGCGGTGGGAGTTTTGGACATAGTCGTTCACCCACACGCCGTGGATCAGCCACAGCGGATGGTCGTTGTCTTTGTTGTATTCATAAAAAGCGTTGTAGAACACGTCCTGCTGTACGGTGTAGACACGGATGGTGTTTGCGCCCATATCCTGGATGTACTTGAACCAGCACAAATATGTTTCCTTGTCAATGGCAAAGTCGGTCGACCATTCGCCCGGCTTGCCGGAGCCGAGGTTGACGCCCTTGATTTCAAAAGGCTCGTAATCTTCGCCGTTGTACATCAGTATTTGGTCGCCTTCGGTGCGGACAAAGGTGGTGGGCACATCGCCGGGATTGAGGTCGATATACCAGCCTAACCGGTAATACGCGGTGTCGAGTCCCAAAGCCAGCAGCACGATGATGCTGATGATAGTGATAAATTTCTTCATTGCTTCTCCGATAAAATAGCGTCGCGGACGCATTTGCCCGCCTTGGGGAAAAGAAGTTTCCCTAAATTAAATAATCAGGCGTAATATGCTTTCGTCAGTTTGCATTTTCAACAAATTTTTTGATGCGCGACTCTGCGCTGTACTGTGCCAGAACGTCGATGTTTTCATCCAAAAATTCAGCTCGTTCTTTGATAAAGCTCTTCAGCTGAGCCACAGCAGCCTCGTGGCTGTGCAGGTTTCTTTCCTTCGGCGTAAGCAGTTCATCGTTGTCGAAGGAATAGCCCCAGCGTTCGAAGTTGCGGTCTACCGCGTCGCCGAGATAGTCGAGTGTGTCGTCGATGTATTGCTCGAGATATTCGTCGGACAGCACGGTCTTGCGCAGATCGCGGTAACGCTGGATGATGCGGTGTGTAAATTCATCGTTTTTGGTGAGCATCCAAAACCATGTCGTGTTGATCAGACGGAAGTCGTCCGGCTTGATAGCCTGTTCCTGGTAGTTATCGCAGGCGTTGTTGAAGTCCCAGATACACATATGGAATTTGGCGTCGTTTCCCTTGTAGATATAGGTGGAGAAGGCGCCTGCGTCGTAGTTGCAGGTAAATTCGTTGATGATGAAATAATCGACAAAGGAGTCGATGTCTATCGTCCTTTTGAAGCCGTATTCGCCGTTGTCGAAGTCGTAGGAGTAGATGGATTTTTCAAACGCCGAAAAATCCTTTGTAATAGACGTTACCAGTTCGGGCGTCAGGTTGGTGGGACCGGGGTATTCGATGTTGATTCCCTCGATCGCGTTGGTACGGTAAGCGTATTTTGTGAAGTTGTTGATGTCCCTTTCACTTGTTCTGTCCATACGAAGGAGATAGCCGGAATAGGTATTGTCCTTTTTGCTGACCGAAAGCGGAAGTCTTGCGCCGTCTTTGCCGGCGGTGATGGTTTCTGTCATAACATATACACCCTCGTATTCGCCGTTGATAAACACCTCGCAAAAGCGGACGTTGGGGGCATAGGACATAATTTCGCCGCCGATGTTGTACCACATATAGTTGCGGATGAGGGTTTTGTCAAGATACGGTCCGTGGAGGATCCATTCGCTGTGCGCCGCCATTCCCATTACCGGCTGGTCGTTATTGCTGCCGTCGCTGTTCAACAGCTTGATTTTATAACCAAGTTTGTCAAAGTAGCGCGATGAGTTGCCGTGCACGTGGATGGTCGCTTCGCTTTCTATCGTCGGCTCGTCATCGAGGTGGTTGTTGGTTTTGTCATGATCGGTTATTTTGACGGTTGACATAATGCGGTCGGAGCCGTCAGCCGCGGTCGTTCTTTCGTGGCTGTGTTTCTTTTTGTTATACACCGGCTTGCCGGGGATGTCCTCGTCTGTTTTGATTTGCACCAGCGGAAGATGCGTGCAAAACACGTCGCTGCCGTGATCGGTGCAGTCCGCTTTTTCTGCCGCTGTCAGATGCTGATGCACCCGTCCCTGCTCCTGGCGGACGTACAGCGTGGCGGTGAAGCAAGTGATCAACAGCGCAACGCAGAGAATGACTCCGATTATTTTATTTTTCATTCATCCACCGCCTTTCTGCTGATGATGGAAATTATTGTTCGAAACAGTCCTCGAAGGGTTCGCCCGTCATACGGGCAACGCGCCTGAGCACTGCGGATTTGAGGTTTAAGCCCGCCTCGCGGACAAAAAAGTTGGTCATACTGACGCTGACCTTTTCACTGTCGCCGGCAAACAGCAATTGATAGCCGCTTTTCAGCCATGCTTCATCGGACAGCTCTGTTCTTTTGGAATAGGGATATGCCATGGCAAGAGGCTTAGTATTGAAATATTGGCGGAAGTTGCGCGCGGTGTCTTGATAGTCCTTTTGCGCTATCGGGAGGAAACCGGAAAGGGTGTCGCCTTCCTTGGTAGACGCGCCGTTACGTCCGTTGTGCAGATAATAGTGCTGTTTATCCGTATGGCTGACCATTTCGATTTCGCCGGACGCGGACATTTCGGCAAGCTCCTGCCATGTGCAGTAGGGCGCTTCGCTTTTTGAGCGAGCCTCGGGCGCGTTGGACGCGTTGTCAATCTCATAGCCGATCAAGCTGAGAGCCGCCTTCATTTTGTATTTTTTCAACAGCGGCCACGCGCGCTTGTAAACGCCGTACTTTCCGTCGTCGATGGTGATGATCAGCGGCTTTTCGGGCATTTCTCCCTTGCCGTTGAGATAGTCGACCAGTTGGGCGGTGGTGATGGTGGTGTAGCCGTTTTTCTGTATCCACTGCAGATCGCTTTCAAATTCGGAGGCATAGACGGCGTATTCGTCAAAGGCAATGCCGGAATCCAGATCCTCCTGCGTGACAAATTCGTGGTACATCAGCACCGGAACGCCGAACGAAGTTTTGGCGTTGAAGCCGGTTTTTTGCGGCTTGCTAAGCTCGCTTTTGACGCCGTTTCGGGAAACGCGGACGCGGTAGAACCAATCAAGTTTTTTATCCTTGTGTTCGTCGTACAAAAACGGCTCGCCGCGCTTGGTGACCAGCGAATAACCGCTTGTTTCGGAAGCTGAGCGGTAAAACTCGTAGGTGCAGTTTTCCTGCGGCTTGACGGCGACCACCGCCGTGTAGGGATCCATGGCGGTCACGTAGTCGATAACAGGCTTCTCGGGCGGCTCCCCTGAGGGATCGGTCGGGTCGGGCGGCACGGTCAGGGTGCTTTCAACGGCGTCGGAAACGCCGTTTTTGCCGATGATAGCGACTTTATCGCCTTTTTCCACCAAAGGCTTACAGGGTGCACCAATCTGCTGCGACATTGAGATTTTCACAACATCAGGTACAGGCATGACCTCGGTTTCACAAGCTGCCGTGTTCTTATAATGTCCGGCATTAATGCTTGGCAAGTGCTTTGCATTAAAATTCATCTCAGAAACCATCCTTTCTTTATACAATAAATAATTATTCCAAATTTATAACTATACGTATAGCATTATACACCTTCACGAACTAAATGTCATTAACAGGAAACCTT
>CADCAD010000050.1 GCA_902799325.1 uncultured Ruminococcus sp.
TTGCGCAAAAGCGCAATTGCCGTCTTATACAATCTTGACGCGCCTACGGCGCTATTAAAAAGTAGAAAGTCTACTTTTTAATGAAGATTGGTATAAAACAATGTTTGCTTGCCGCTGTTTAACTTTGTAATTATTGAATGAGAAAATACCTTTTATAACAACTGGTTCAAAATCAAAAGTGCCATAATATAACTGTAAAAGAAAAAACTAAACTATAAAACCAAACGGTAATAATTTTCAGTTTTAGAAATGCAGCGGAATTGACGCGGATACCTCAGCCCGACCGAAGCGCGGAGCACCGCATAATCTGCAAACGAGCATATACGATGAGAAGGACTGTCCGTATTCAGGGCAAAACGCTCCCTTTATTTCAATTTACCTTCATTCTGCTGCTTCACTTTAGTTGCAAAATATGCAAAGGGTGAGATGAAGCCTAGTTCTCTTGTAATCATTCCCTGTAAATATGTTCCCGAACGTCTGTTCATTTTGTAGAACGCTATCGAGAAGAAGATTAATAAAGAAAAAGTGAATAACAGACTGATGCGATAGATGTTCGCCGCCGTGCTTCCAAAAGAGTTAAAAAAAAAAAAAATAGATTCGGCAAGCAGCAATAAGGTTATGAATAAGGTTACCTCAACGCCTATTGAAACGAGAAAAAGATAAAAAGGCGCGCAGTTTGAATAGGTAATCTCCAGCTTGGAGCCGTTCTCGTTCGGGGTAACGGTCACGGCTGTGTTCTTCAGAGTCGATAATCAGGCAAAATTTTGACTTTTTATCCGAAAAATCTTCGATTGAATAGTTGGATAACCGATGAAGCTTTTGACGGATTTCAAAAGAAGAATAGTTGGAATAATAGAACAAAACAAACAACTCCCTTACCAAAACTGATTCTTCGCACGATGATTATCCACTCGATTAATGCATACAGTATCGACAAAAATATTATAGCATAATAGACAAGCAGATGCAAGTTAGTAATCAACTGTCAGCTATAAAATACACAAGGCAGCCTCTAAAAAATCTCCCGAATTCAATAAAGATTCTGAAGCCCAACAAAATCATTGGTTTCTTCTTCTCCATCTGTAGCAGAAATAGTTTTCCAAAGAACATCCTGTTTTTATGCGTTTGATACGCTTTTAAGGAGCGGGAGAAAATCCTGCTCCTTTTTCTGTCACAGGCGCCGGCAATCTATTTGACATCGGCGTAAAATTGCCGTATAATACAAGCAGTAAACCGATAGAGGAGAAAATAAAAATGCGTTCTTTCAAAAAAATCGTTCTTTCCGCTGCGGCTGTGCTGACGGCGGCAGTGATAACCGTGACCTCCCTTGCGGCGTGCAAGCCCAATGTCGTGAAAACCGAGGAGGGCAAGCGGCTGACCGCGCACGGCTGGGAAACCAATTATGTCGGTCATTCCGAGGTGACCTTCCATACGGACGGCACGCTGACCGTGACCGTGGATGATGTGGACGGCAAGGCAGACGTCAGCGGCAAATGGGAACTCGACGGCACCACGCTGACCGCTGTCATCGACAAAAAATATGACGAAAAGGGCGATTTGGTGGACAGCCAAACCTCCACCGTCTACACCTACGCCGATTATCTCAGCGATGAAATCATCGACAACGGCGACGAGTCCATTGCGCAGGCGCGCGAAAAATATGAAAAGGGCACCCAATGGTTTGTGTCCGACAGGTATCTTTATTTTGCAGGCTCCGTGTGGATGAAAAAGGCGTCAAAGACGAAATAGTCCGCACAATCAAAGCATATAACCCGGCACGGTACGGCACCGCGCCGGGTTGATTTTTTATACTATTCTCTGATAGAACGTAGATAACTTCATAACAGAGAATAGTATTACAGACCGTAGCCGTTGTCGTCACCTGCGGCGTGCGCCCTGACGACATCGGCAAACAGCTTGCCGACGGGATTGGACAGTCCCTTTGACCAAGCCATGACATAGGCAATCCCGGTGTCGGCGTCATCTATCGGCAGCGCGGCGGTTTTGTCCCCTGCCGTGAGCGCCGCCTGCGACTGCGGCAGCACCGCCACACCCATCTGTGAGAGCACCGCGACATACAGCTCGGTCAGCTCGTCATAGGTCGCCGCTATTGCCGGGGAAATGTGGAAGGTGCGCAGCATATCCATGATTTCCATATACAAAATCGGCGCGGCTGACTCCGACAGCAGCACCAGCTTCTGACCGTTGAGGTCGCCTAAGCTGAGCGACTGCTTTTTGCCGAGCGCACCGCCGCTTGCGGCGAGCACCACCAGCGGCTCGATATGCGTGACAACGGTTTCGATGTCGGAGCTTTCCGGCACCATGTCGCGCGGCATAAAGCAAAAATCGTATTCGCCGCCCGTGATGGCGCCGCTGCGGTCGGTGGCGGACAGCCGCTTTAAATCAATGGTAATGCCCGGATATTGCTCGCCGAGCTCCGCGATACAGCGCGACGGAAACGCCATTGAGGTGATATCACAGCCGATGGTCAGCCTGCCGGCGCCGCCGTTTTGCATTTGGCTGATGACGCTTTTTGCCTTGCCGAGCGCCGTCACCATTTCGATTGCGTAAGGCAGCAGGGTTTTGCCCTCGTGGGTGAGCATGACGTCGCGGTGAGAACGCGTAAAGAGCTGCACGCCGAACTCCTTTTCCAGGTCGCCGATGTAGCGGCTGACCGTGGACTGCGACACATAATTGCGGCGCGCCGCCTCGGAGAAGTTGAGCGTCTGCGCCACGGAGATAAAACAATTGAGCTGGTTAATGTCCATAAAGCACCTCCTGCACCCGGTCATGCAGAAACTGAAATCATCGCCGCGCAATTCATTATTTTTGCATTACGCAGACGGTTGCAAAATCGGGAAAATCTGGTATAATTTAAATATAGCATAACAATATGCAAAATGTAAATAGCTATTTTGATTTTTGAATGGAGAAATGCTAAAATGAAAAAAATTGTCATCACGGGAATGGGCGCCGTTACCCCTGTCGGTATCGGCGTGGACGCATACTGGAAAAATATCACCGCGGGCAAGTCGGGCATTGATACAATCAAAAGCTTTGACCCGTCGGAGCTGGCGGTGCAGATTGCCGGCGAAATCAAAAACTTTACGCCCACCGATTACCTTGAAAAGGACTTGGTGCGCAAAACCGATCCCTTTATGCAGTACGCCTACATCGCCGCCGAGGAAGCGCTGAAGCAGAGCGGCATCACCATCGAGCCGGAGCGCACCGGCATTGTGATGGGCACCGCGATGGCAGGCATCGCCACCACCGCCTTTACGCAGGACGCGCTGTCAGGCCAGGCGCTTCGCACAAAAAGGTAGGTCCGCGCTTTATTCCCAAGATTCTCGGCAATATCGCCGCGGCGAATATTGCGATTGATTACAACATCCAAGGGCCGTCCTTCACGGTCAGCACCGCCTGCTCATCGGGCGGCGACGCCATCAACATTGCCTGCACCTTTATGCAGGCGGGCAAGGCGGACGTGATGCTGGCGGTCGGCGCGGAGAGCGTGCTGTGTCCGCTGGTGATCTATTCGCTCGCCAACGCAAAGGCGCTGTCGCGCAGAAATGACGATCCCCAAACCGCCAGCCGTCCGTTTGACGTCACCCGTGACGGCTTTGTCATCGGCGAGGGCGGCGGCGCGCTGGTGCTCGAAACCGAGGAGCATGCCAAGGCGCGCGGCGCGAAGATTTTCGGCACGATTGCAGGCTGCGGCAACACCTGTGACGCGCACCATGTCACAGCGCCCCACCCCGAGGGCAGAGGCGCGATGGCGTGTATCCGCCAAGCGATTGCCGAGGCAGGTATTCAGCCGTCCGATATCGGTTACATCAACGCGCACGGCACCGCCACCCACAAGGGCGACTCGGTGGAAAGCGCCGCGATTAAGGAAATTTTCGGCGATGCCCTCCCCTATGTCAGCTCCACCAAGGGCGCGACAGGTCATATGATGGGCGCCGGCGGCATTACCGAGGTCATCACCTGCGTCAAGGCGCTGGAAACCGGCGTCATTCCCCCGACCATCAACCTCAACGAGGTGGATCCCGAATGTGCCGGCATTGACTTTGTTCCCAACACCGCCAAAACCGCAGAGCTGCGCTATGCGATGTCCAACGCCTTCGGCTTCGGCGGTCAGAACTCCAGCATTTTAATCGGAAAGGCGTAATACATCTTACTAAACTTTAACCCGGAGGTTAATATGAATTTCACCTACGATATCACCATGTTCAAGGAAACCTTTGAAGCCGAGTTCACCTGGCTGAACGGCTTCATGCGCAACGTGCGGCGCTTTGGCTACAAGCCTGCCGTGATTTCTCCCGCGGAGAAAAAGCAGTGGACATATGAGGAGCTCAACGCGGACGCCAACCGTCTTGCTAACGCCTTGAAGGCTTGCGGCGTTCAAAAAAGCGACGTCGTGATGTTCCAGCTCTACAACTGTCCGCAGTTTTTGTTCAGCTATATCGCGCCGCAAAAGCTGGGCGCGATTGCCAATCCCGTCAACTTTAACCTCTCCGCCGGTGAAACCGCCGAGATTATGACGCACAACAAGCCAAAGGTCTACCTCTATGACTCCGAAATAGCGGAAACCGCCGTGCACGCTTTGCACATGAGCGTACACAAGCCCGACGTGGTGATAGCGGTTCATTGTTCCGAAAAAGAATTTAAAGTGCCCGAGGGACATGTTCTCTATGAGGACTTCATCAAAAACGCCGGCACGGACAATCCGCCGGTGGACTTTCAGCCGCACATCTATGACGAGGTGGTGCGCTTGCAGACCTCCGGCACCACCGGCACGCCGAAGGGCGTTCCGCTGAACAACATCAACGAGGTGCTGTCCGCGCACGATGTGATTATGCACTTTCCGCTCGCCCCCACCGACGTCACCATGAACATGACGCCGTGGTTCCATCGCGGCGGTCTGCACTCCGGCGGTCCCACGCCGACGCTGTATGTCGGCGGTGCGCTGGTGATTATGCGCACGTTCAATCCCAAAACGACGCTGAGCTATGTGGAGCGCTACGGCATTTCGTTCCTCACGGGCGTGCCGTCGGTGCTGACGCTGCTGGCAACGCGTCAGGAAAAGCACCCCAGGGATATTTCCACCCTCAAGGGCATTATCACGATGGGCAGCCCGTTGGAAAAGGAAGCCTGCATCCACTTTCAAAAGGTGCTGACGCCGAACATCTACAACGGCTACGGCACCACCGAGAGCTTTTGGAACACCTTCCTGCGCCCGTATGATTTGCCCGAGATGTCCGGCAGCGCCGGTCGCTCCTGCACCGACGACGAGGTGCGCGTGGTGAAGGTGTATGAGGACAGAAAGGCAGAGCCGGAGGAAACCGTGGCGACGGATAATTTGGAGGAGGGCGAAATCATCATCAAATGCCCTGCCAAAAGCACCTACAACTATATTAACAATCCGCAGGCAACCGAGGAAAAATTCTATAAGGGCTGGATGTATACCGGCGATATCGGCACCTGGGACAAGCGGCAATTTGTCACCGTGGCAGGCAGAAAGGACGATATGATTATCAGCAAGGGTGAGAACATCTACCCTGCGCGCATCGAGGAGGTGCTCAACGGGCATCCGAAGGTCGCGGAATGTATTGTCACGGGCGTGCCCGACAAGACGCGCGGCGAGTCGGTGGCGGCGTATGTGATTCCTGCCGACCAAAGCCTTACCGTGAAGGAGCTGATGGATTACTGCGACGCTTCGCCTAACATTTCCAAATATCAGGCGCCGCGCTACTACCGCTTTGTGGCGGATGTGCCGCGCACCGCAACCGGCAAAAAGCAGCACTTCATCATCAAAAAACAAGCAAAGGAAGATTTGGCAAACGGGCTTTTGCTGAAAAAATAATATATGGATAATATTTACATTCGCAAAGCGAACTACTACGAAACAGACCAGATGGGCATTGTCCATCACTCCAACCACATCCGCTATTTTGAGGAAGCGCGGCTGTATTTTATGCACAGCATCGGCTGCGACGCGGCGGAGATGGAGCAGGCAGGCATTATCATTCCCAATGTGGACGCCTACGCCAAATATGAAAAGCCCATCCGCTTTAGTGATGAGGTGCGCATAACGGTGCGACTCGAAAAGTTTAACGGCGCTACCATGCGGTATACATACACCGCAGTGCTTGCCGGCGGCGAGATTGCCGCCGAGGGCTTTACCACCCATTGTTTTGTGGGCAGGGATTTTAAGCCTATGACACTCAAGCGCAAATTCCCGGACTATTATGCCAAGCTAAAAAAAGCTGCCGAAGAAACAGCGGCGCAGCCTTAAAGGGCTGCGCCGTTTGTTATTCTTCGCTTGTCTGTTTTTTGTCGGCAACGTAATTGTCAAAGCGCGTCTGCAAGGCGCTCCAAATGTCGTTGACCTCGCTGCGTGCGTTCTGCGTCAGCGCGTACGCCTCGGCGTTGGCGTTCTTCAGGATAGCGTCCGCCTTCTGTTGGGCGTTGATTTCATAGACGCTGTAGTCCTGACTCATGGCGTCGTACATCTCCTTGATTTTGGCGAGGTAATCGTCCGCCGCCTTCTGTGTCGCTTCCAAAACGCCGTTGACGCGGAAGGACATCTCGGCGATAGATCCGACCTCCGTGATTTCAACGTCCTTCGGCTTTGCCGCCAACTGCTCGCGCAAATCAGCCGCCTCCGCCTTGAGCAACTCGTTTTCCGCGCTGAGAGACGCCACCTGCTGCGCCAGCCGGTTCTTTTCCTCCGACAGCGCCTTGGTTTCATTGAGTCTGTTGTTGAGAAAGTCGATATCGCTTTTTTGCGTCTGCGCAAGCATGATCAGCTCGCTTTTCCCCATGCTTTTATAATTGAGGCTGTCGTTTGCGGCAGCGTCTTTTTGAGTAAATGCCATACGTTATCCTCCCGATGCACTTTGATGACTCTATTATATCACAAAACATTTGCAAAAACAATCCTGTGAATCAACTTTACATCACGGCAAAAAGGAATATAATATAAATAGAATCTAATGGAGGTTATGCTATGAACGTATTGATACTCAACGGCAGTCCGCACACCAACGGAAATACCGCGCTGGCATTAAAGGAGCTTGCCGCAGCGCTGGAAAAGGAAGGCGTTGAAACGGAAACCGTGACCGTCGGCAACCGCGCCATCCGCGGCTGCATCGCCTGCAACCGCTGCGCACAGCTCGGTCGCTGCGTGTTTGACGACGAGGTCAACCGGCTGGCGGAAAAATTTGAGAAGGCAGACGGCTTGGTTGCTGCGACGCCGGTTTACTACGCCTCGGCAAACGCCACACTGATCGCCCTGCTTGACCGCCTGTTTTACAGCACCGGCTTTGACAAAACCATGAAGGTAGGCGCGTCCGTTGCCGTGGCAAGGCGCGGCGGCTGCTCGGCGACCTTTGACGAGCTGAACAAATATTTTACCATCAGCGGTATGCCGGTGGCGTCGAGCCAATACTGGAATATTGTGCACGGCAGGGAACCCGGCGACGCGGCGTTTGACGCCGAGGGCATGCAGACCATGCGCACGCTTGGACGGAACATGGCGTTCCTGATGAAGTCCATCGCGCTGGGCAGGGAAACCTTTGGCGTTCCCGAAAAGGAGCCGTGGCAGGGCACGCACTTTATCCGAGATGATTTGAAAAATCCATAAAAACAGCAAACCGCCGGTTTTCCTCAACGGAAACCGGCGGTAATTTTATACGATTCTCTGATAGAAAGTAGTATTAGTATCAGAATCTCATAGTCAGGGAAATGCGGTTTTTGGCGGCGTCAACGGAAAGAATTTTGACATTCACGATATCCCCCACCTTGAGCACCTCAGAGGGGTGCTTGATGTACTTGTCGCAGATTTGCGAGATATGCACCAAGCCGTCCTGATGGACGCCGATGTCCACAAACGCGCCGAAGTCAATGACGTTGCGCACGGTGCCCTTCAGCTCCATGCCCTCTTTTAAATCCTTGATGTCGAGCACGTCGCTGCGCAGCATCGGCGCAGGCATTTCGTCGCGCGGGTCGCGCCCGGGCTTGCTGAGCTCCTTGACGATATCATCGAGCGTGGGCAGACCGATGCCGAGCTGTTCAGCAAGCGTCTTGGTGCCCTTTGCCTTGACGCGGTTGGGCAGGTCGGCAAATTTCGCCGATTTTATTTCTTTATCGGAATAATCAACGAGCGTCAGCAGCTCCTTGGCGCTCTTGTAGCTCTCGGGGTGTACACCGGTGTTGTCCAGCGGATTCTTGCTTTCGGGAACGCGCAAAAAGCCTGCGCACTGCTCAAACGCCTTGGGACCGAGCTTCGGGACTTTTTTTAATTCCGCACGGGAATGAAAAGCGCCGTTTTCCTCGCGGTAGGCGACAATATTTTTGCATACGGTGGCGTTGAGTCCCGACACGCGCGCCAGCAGCGCCGGAGAAGCGGTGTTCAAATCCGCGCCGACGGAGTTGACGCAGTCCTCTACTACGCCGTCCAGCGTTTCGCCGAGGCGCTTTTGCGGCATGTCGTGCTGGTACTGCCCCACGCCGATTGCCTTCGGCTCGATTTTAACCAGCTCGGCGAGCGGATCCTGCAAGCGGCGCGCGATGGAAACCGCGCTGCGCAGGGTTAAATCCAGCTCCGGCAGCTCGGTGGCGGCGAGCTTGGACGCGGAATATACCGACGCGCCCGCCTCGCTGACAACCATGTAATAGACCTTGCGGTCGAGCTCCTTGAGCAAATCGGCGGTGAACATCTCGGTTTCCTTGCTCGCGGTGCCGTTGCCGATGGAGATGATGTCCACGTGATGCTTTTTAATCAGGCGCAGCAGCGTCTGCTTGGATTCGGCGATTTTGCGCTCGGAATGAGTGGGATAGATGACCGCGGTGTCGAGCACCTTGCCGGTGTCGTCCACCACCGCTACCTTGCAGCCGGTGCGGTAGCCGGGGTCGAGTCCGAGCACGGTTTTGCCCTTGACGGGCGGCTGCATGAGGAGCTGCTTGAGGTTGGTGGCAAAGACCTTCATCGCGTTTTCGGCGGCGGCGTCGGTCAGCTCGCTGCGGATTTCACGTTCGATGGACGGGAAAATCAGGCGGTTATAGGCGTCCTCACCTGCCGCGCGGAGCAAGTCGCTGCACAGCGGATTGGTGTTCCTGTCGAGCAGCTTGTCAATCAGCGCCAGCGGCTGCGCTTCGTCCAGCACCAGGCTGACCTTTAAAAAGCCCTCCTTCTCGCCGCGGTTGACGGCGAGCACGCGGTGCCCGGCGATTTTCTTGACCGCCTCGCTGAATTCGTAATACATGCGGTAAACGCTGTCCTCGTCCTCCTTGGCGGCGACGGAGGTCAGCACGCCGTTTTTCTGCGCTAAGGCGCGCAGGCGCTTGCGGATTTCGGCGCTGTCCGACACCTGCTCGGCGATGATATCCATCGCGCCCTGCAGGGCTTCCTCAGCGGTGTTGACGCCCTTTTCCGCATCTACATACGCCAACGCTTCCTTGGACGGCGAAAAGCCCTTTTCCTGCTTCAAAATCGCCAGCGCCAACGGCTCCAGACCGCGCTCCTTTGCAACGCTTGCGCGCGTTTTGCGCTTGGGGCGGAACGGGCGGTAGATATCCTCCAGCTCGCTGAGCGTCTGCGCCTTGTCCAGCGCGGCGCCGACCTCGTCGGTGAGCTTTTCCTGCGCGTCAATCAGTGCGCGGATTTCCTCGCGGCGCTTGTCGAGCGAGCGCAGATATTCCAGCTTTTCGCTGAACGCGCGAATGAGCTGGTCGTCCATCGAGCCGTGCATTTCCTTGCGGTAGCGCGCGATGAACGGAATGGTGTTGCCGTCGTCGAGCAGGGCGATGATGTTGGCGGCGTATTCTTCTTTGATGTCAAATGCCTGTGCTAATGTTTTTGCGTAATCCATAATACCTTCCTTTATTGTATCGGAGGCAGCAGCCCGAGGCTTTGCTTCCATTTTAAAATGCGTCTGACCGATTCATCAATGCGCGCTTCGCTGATGTCGCCGCTTTTGACAGCCGCCAGCACGGCACTGTACTGCGTTTCGGGTTTGCTGCAACAAAGCAGGTCGTTGCCGCTTTTGACAGCGCTGACGGCGGCAACTGCGGCGTCAGTATCCTCGCTGACGGCAGCCATCACCAAATCATCGGTGACAATCACGCCGGCAAAGCCGAGCTCCTCGCGCAACACACGATGCACCTCCGGCGAAAGCGACGCCGGGTTGCTGCCGTCCATACAGGCAACGATGTTGTGCGACACCATCACCGCGCCGGCGCCGGCGGCGATGCCTGCCTGAAACGGCACAAAATCCACCGCGCGAAAGTCCTCCATGGATTTGCTGTCGTAGGAATCTGCTTCGTGGGTGTCGGAGTTGTCACCATAGCCAGGGAAATGCTTCAGAACAGTGCCGAGCTTTTTTCCGTTGCAAACGGTCACGGCGCGGCGGACATATTCCGCGGCTTCCTGCGCGTCGCCGCTGAACGAGCGGTCGTAGATAAAGCTGTCGGGATTGCCGGTCACGTCGCAGACAGGGGCGTTGTTGACATTGACGCCCAGCGACAAAAGCAAATCGGCTTTTTCGGCTTCGCAAGCGTCCACCGCGTCCCAGCCGCCGCCTTGATAGGTGTTTCGCGGTGAATCAAACGGCGCGTCTCGCAGGTTGGGATTGTCGCTGACGCGCACGACGGTGCCGCCCTCCTCATCGACGCCGATGAGCAGCGGCAGCTTGGAGACGGACTGATAGGACGCGATATCGGTGCGGATTTCCTCGGCGGTTTTGCCCTCGAAATCCCTGCCGAACAGCAGCAGCGCACCGAGGTGACAATCGCGGATAAGGCTCTCGGCGTTCTCCTCGGGGCAGCGCGCATAGAACAGCTGCCCCACCTTTTCCTCCACGCTCATCTGCCGCAGTGTCGTTTCAATCACGTCCGGCGCGGTAGTCGGCGGCGCTTCGGTGGCGGCGCTTTGTGCGGTTTCAGCGGTTGATGACGCGTTGCTGCCGCAGGCGCAGAGCAAGCAAAGCAGCACGCCGGTCAGCAGCAGCGACAAGGCGCGTTTGGCTGTTTTCATGGTATCACCCCTTCGATAGGATGCTTCTATTGTACTTTGTTTCCGCCGGTTTGTAAAGAGCCAATTAGTCGAACGGATTCCATACAAAAAAACACGCCGTGCAAAAACGGCGTGCGGCTGTTATGACAAAATACGGTTCATGACCTCTTCGGGGCTGATTTGCAGCACGAGCGAAAACTCGCCGCCAATCATTTTTTCGGCTTCCTTCAGCAAGCGTTCGTCGGAAAGGTGCAGCCGCTTTCCCCTGTCGGTTTGTTTCTTTTCATGCGCGCGGATGGTGCGAATCAGCTGCACCAGCTCCCGGGAATCAGCGCGCGCGATAATCTCCTTGAAATGCTCGGTGCGCTCGAGCTTGTTGTCAATCCATGTTTCACATGCCGGCAAATCGTCCAAAATGGCGTTGATTTGCGCCACCGTGAGCACCTCGCGGATTTTTCCGACAAGCGCGGCGTTGGCGGTGGGCACAAAGAGCGTGGAGGTGCTGCTGTCGACAGGCTTGAGCACATAGTATTCCATGGACACCTTGCTCACGTGCTTGACGGTGATTTCTTCTATAGTGCAAACACCATTAGCACCATAGAGCACCTTTTGACCGACGCAAAACATTTTCCCCACCCCTTTAAGCTGCGCAGCCGCACAGTTAAGATTATCATAAAAAACCGCATGGCTATGCGCTTTTTTCGCACCTTTATTATACCATAAAGTGAGCGGTTTTGACCATAGGCAAAATGACTAAATATCTATTTTTTCAACAAAATTTTTTCTGTGCAAAAGAAAACAGCCGAGACATGCTCGGCTGTTTCAGGGGGTAAATTGGGTTATAGAAGGAATAAATCAAATTGAGGCAGAGATAAAAACAAACAAAAAAACTCCTAAATCACCTAAAAACACAAGTCAAAAAAACAACTTTTCCAAAACCCATATTTATTATCTATATTGTACACGAAAACGCGGCTTCATTCTATTGCAAATGCAACGTAACGGCGTTTGTAATATAGAAAAATGTTACATAACTTTGTTGAAAATATACAAACGGGCGCCCCCTACGGAGTTAAGGAGAGATTGGATATTGTTAAATGGGTGGGTTTTATCTTGCCGCCTTTGGAGAAGCATTACCGAAAAAAACAGCACAGCGTTTGCAAGCGCTATGCTGTAACGGAAACAAAGGTTATTCCGCGGCATCGGTGGCAACGGGTTCCTTGCCCTTGCTGACAAGAATGGTGACGTCTGTGCCGTATTCCACGGTTTCGCCGACGCTCTTGTCCTTGTAGCCGATGACGATGCCCTCGTTGTATTTATCGTTATAGGTGCTCTCCGCCTTGCCGAGCAAGCCCTGCTTTTTCAGCTCCTGACCGGCGGTGTCCAAATCCAAGCCCTCAATCTTTGGCAGCTCGCGCATTTGCTTGCCCTTGCTGATGGTCAGGCTGATGGTGACGCCTGCTTCGGAATCCGCGTCGGTGATGTGGGTGCCTGCCGGCGGAAACTGCGCCATAACAGTGCCCTCGGCATACTCGTCGCTGAACTCGTCCGTAAAGCTGCGGACAATTTTCAGGGTGGAATCGCTCTGCGCCGCCTTCTCCGCCTCTTCATAGGTCATGTTGAGGTAATTGGGAACGGTGGGACCTGTCCATTCGGTGCTCTCTGTCGGCGGCTGGGTGACGTTGTTGCCGCTGTCAAAAATGCCGGCAAAGGGATTGGCGCGCAGCACAAAGAACGCGATGACGCCCAGCACCAGCGCGGTGATGGCGGCGGAAACCAGCACAACCGTAATGCGGGAACCGCCCTTGCGCTTTTCAGGTTTGCCGGAAAGCTGTGACAGGTTCATGCTCGCGGTGCGCGAGATTTCGTCCTGGATTGCCTTGGCGGTGTGCGCTACGGAAAGCTGAGAGCGCAGCTCGTCAAAGTCGGTGATACGGTTTTCGCGCTCCACCTGCAAGCCGTTGGCAAGCGCTGACACAACGTGCGGCGGCAGGCGCTTGACGGTGTTGGTGCTCATCAGCAGGCGGCTGTCCTTGAGGCGCTCGGGCGCGCTCTTGGGCAGTCTGCCGGTCAGCGAATAGAACAGCGTTGCGCAGAAGCCGTAGATGTCGGTGATATCGTCCAGCGGAAAGTTGTCCTCATACTGCTCGGGAGCAGCCGCGCCGGAAAAGAGCTGCGATTTCAGCGCGGTGCCGCGCTTGCGCTCGCTTTCGGTGGCAAAGCCGGAGATTTTGATTTTGCCCTGCGCGGTGATATACACATTCTTGGGAGAAATGGCGTAATGTCCCACGCCGCGCTTATGCAGCGCCTCCAGCGCGGAGATGACGGGCATAAACAGCGGTCGCGCGATGTCCCATTCCAGACTGCCGCCGCTGCGCTGCACATACTCCTCGTAGGGAATCAAATCCTCGTTTTCCTCCACCACATAGACGG
>CADCAD010000051.1 GCA_902799325.1 uncultured Ruminococcus sp.
CGGTCGGCAGGTCTGCCGGTGATGATTTCCATATCGCCGCAGCTTTTCTTTTGGAACGCAGGGTCAATCGGCATCGGCGTGGTGCCGTATTCCCCTGCTACCAAGCCCTTGAACTCACGGGTGCACATGCTGTAGCGCTCGCCGGTGATGACGTTAAACACCGCTTGGGTGCCGACAATCTGTGAGGTGGGCGTTACGAGCGGCGGATAGCCTGCGTCCTCACGCACGCGCGGCACCTCCTCGAGCACCTCGGTCAGCTTATCCTCCTTGCCTGCCTGCTTGAGCTGCGACAGCAGGTTGGACAGCATGCCGCCGGGCACCTGATAAATCAGCGCCTTGGCGTCGGTTGCCAGCATTTTCGGGTCGAGCAAGCCGCTCTTGATATATTTTTCACGCAGCGTCATAAAATACGCGCGGATTTCGGAAAGCGCCTTGATGTCCAGCCCCGTGTCATACTCGGTGCCCTGCAAGGCGGCAACCATGCTTTCGGTGGGCGCATGCGATGTGCCCAGCGCCAGCGGACTGATGGCGGTGTCGATGCCGTCGGCGCCCGCCTCCACCGCCTTCAGCAGGCACATGGAAGCCAAGCCGGAGGTGTAGTGCGTATGGATTTGCAGCGGCATTTCGGGCAGCGCTGCCTTGATTGCCTTCACAAGGCTTTCGGTGCGCGCCGGGGTGAGCAGCGCCGCCATATCCTTGATGCAGATAGAGCCTGCGCCGGCGTCGGCGATTCTCTTGGCGTACTCCACATAGTAATCATCGGTAAAGACAGGACCGGTGGTGTAGCTGATGGCGACCTGCGCATGACCGCCCTCCTTGTTGGCGGCGGTGATGGCAGTTTTCAGGTTCTTGATATCGTTCAGCGCGTCAAAAATGCGGATGATGTCAATGCCGTTGGCGATGGAGCGCTGCACCAGATATGCCACGCAGTCGTCCGCATAGTGGCGGTAGCCCAGCATATTCTGTCCGCGGAACAGCATTTGCAGCTTGGTGTTCGGGCAGTGATCGCGGATGGTGCGCAGGCGCTGCCACGGATCCTCGTTCAAAAAGCGCAGGCATGCGTCGTAGGTCGCGCCGCCCCAGCACTCCAGCGAGTAGTAGCCGATTTTATCCATCGCGTCCAGAATGGGAAGCATATCCTCCGTGGTCATTCTGGTTGCAATCAAAGACTGGTGCGCATCGCGCAGCGCGGTCTCGGTAATTCTTATTTTCTTTGCCATGACGGATTTCCCCTCAACTTAATTTAACGTTACCAATACCTTGCCGGAATCGACAGCTTCGCCCTTGGAAACCTCGATGGTGGCAACGGTGGCGTCCTTGGGCGCCTTGACGGGTGTCTCCATCTTCATCGCCTCGATAAACACAAGGTCCTCGCCTGCTTTGACAGCCTGACCGACGGTGACAACCACGTTGACAACGGTGCCGGGCATCGGCGCCTTGACGGAGATATTGCCGACCGCACCGGCAGGAGCGGCAGGCTTGGCGGCAGGCGCAGGCTTAGCGGCGGCAGCCGGTGCAGCGGGAGCAGCGGTCTCGCCCAGCTCCTCCACCTGAACGTCATAGGCAGTGCCGTTTACGGTAATTCTGAGATTTTTCATTGTACTTTTCCCCTTTTATCATGAACTGATTATTTTCAAATTATTTTCAAATACAGATGATACATCAAACGGTGTTGTGCTTCTTGGCAACCGTCGGAACGCGCTTGCCTGCGAGCATATCCAGCGCGGCAATCACCGCGCCGCGCAGCTCGGTTTCCTCGACAATGCCGTCCACATAGCCGTTTTGCGCGGCGTTAAACGCGGACAGATTTTCAGCGGCAAACTGTTCGGCAACAGCCGCCTGCTCGCTGACGGGTACCTTCATCGCTTCGGGCGCCATGATAAACGCAGCAGCCTCCACATTCACGGGAGAAACCACCGCATCGGGCAGCGCGTAGACCACATCGGCGTTGGCGCCGGTGCCGGCAAGCGCCACATAGGCGGAGCCGACAGCCTTGCCGATGATGGCGGAAACCTTGACGGTGGTCGCCTCGGCATAGGCGGAGGTCAGCTTTTTGGCGGCGGACAGGCTTTCAAAGCCGCCGCAGTCCACAAAGGTCAGCACAGGAATGGAAAACGCGTCGCAAAAACGCACAAACCGCGCGAGCTTTTCGGCGGAGGGATCGTCGAGCTTTTTGCCGATGGTGCGCACAACGCCCACCACGCTGCCGTCCATGCGCGCCAAACGGATACGCGCGCAGGAGCCGAACGCGTCGGCAATCTTAAACTTGGTGCCGCCGTCCACGGTCTTGCTGACCATGCAGCTGCCGTCGGGCGTCGGCTCGGCGGAAAAGCCCTCGGGAGCGGTCGTCAGGTTGTTGGAGGGCAGATAGCAAACCAGCTCGCGCGCCTTCGCCACCGCTTCCGCGGCGTCCTTGACAACCAGCGAGACGTTGCCGTTTTTGGCGTTGGTTTTGGCGTCGGCGTCCGCGCCGGTGACGTCGGCGGAGAGCTGCGCGTCCTCGGTCATCAGCACAAAATCCGCG
The DNA here is from genome assembly GCA_902799325.1 of uncultured Ruminococcus sp. Taxonomy (GTDB): domain Bacteria; phylum Bacillota; class Clostridia; order Oscillospirales; family Acutalibacteraceae; genus Ruminococcoides. The sequence continues at coordinate 2,525 of CADCAD010000051.1, forward strand.
CTGACAGCCGCCAGCGCATTGGTGCCGAGACAGTTGCCCAACACAACCGACACCTGCGGCACCGCGCCGCTGAGCTTGGAGGTGAGCTTGAGCACCTCGCCGCAGCCTGCGAGCAGGTCGGTTCCCTGCGCCAGTCTGCCGCCCACGCTGTCATAAAAGCCGACAACGGGCGCGCCTGTTTTCAGCGCGAGCTGATAGAGCTTCTTCAGCTTAGCCGCCTGCGCCTTGCTCATAGCGCCGCCGCTGATATCGCTGTTCTGCGCAAACGCGTAAACAGGCAGCCCCTCTACCATGCCAAAGCCTGCCACCGCCTCGCAAAGACCGTCGCCGGACTTGGCAAAGGCGTCGATTTCGCAGAAAGTGTCGGCATCAAAAAAATCGGTAAGCGTGCGGTACGCGGCAGTGTCCGCGATTTGCGCTTTTACCGATTGAATCTTTTCCATATCCATCTGATTTTCCTCCTGTGCATTGATTGATTTCAAAGCGAAAAGTCAAACTTCCGCATAGTAATCATATTTATTTTATTATAACGCAAACAGGCGAAAAACACAAGGGAATTTTTTAATATTTTTAGAGCGAAAGAATGACAGAGGCAGAGGTGTCGCTACCCTGTTGAAGAAAGGTCAGATTTTGCCACAGAGCATGAAAAACTCACTCTACAACAATTGCTTTAGTTCTTCTAAAGAATAAAGGCAATTGAGCGCCGTGAGCATGGCATTGGCGGACAGGTAGGTCGGCAGGCTGAGCTTTTTGAGCAGCGCCTGTCGGTTTTTGGCGGCGTTCTCGCCGCCGGACAGTCCCAGCCGGCACAAATCCGCCTTGGTGATATTACCGCGCGGCGACGCCTTTTCACCGAGAACGGTCGCGCCGCTTTGGCGGATGGCGTTGATAATCACCTCGTCGGTGACGCCCTCCACGCCGAGCAAGCCCTCCTTGCCTGGCTGCGCCTTGCGCTTTTCCTTGCCGGCAATCTGAGGGATGTAGCAGTGCTTTATCTGCGACGGCGGCACGACGCCGCGCAAAAAGTTGCGAATGACAAAGCCTGCGCCGTCGCTGTCGGTCAACACCAAAATGCCGCGCTTTTGCGCAATTTGCTTAATCAGCGACTGCTTTTCCTTGTCCGAAAACACGCGGAAGCCGTTGGTTTCGATGATGGGTGCGTCCACTATGCCGCTGAGCTTGATTTTGTCATAGCGCCCCTCGACGATAATCGCTTCCTTCACGGCGAGCATCACTACTTGCGCCCCTTTCCGCAAATCAGCAGCAGCTGCGCGATGAGCTGCTCCAGCAGCAGGCGCTCGTTGACGCTGACGTTTTTCATTTTAAAATCCGCCTCGGTCAGCGCGTCAAGGCAGTCGCGCAGCGCCTCGGTGGACACGCGCCGTGTGGCGTCATGCGCCTTTCCCAGCGCGAAAGCGCGCTTGTTATAGGCAAAATCGGCTGCCACGGTTTTCTGACTGACGCCGCTTTCGTCCGCGACGCGCATGCGGTAGGCGTCCGTAAAGGCGGTGGCGAGCGCGTAGAGCATCATGGCAGGCTCCTCGCGCATGGTGAACAGATTGTCAAGCAGCAAGAACGCGTCGTCTCCCCTGCCGTTGAGCACCATCGTGGACAGCGTGAAGATGCTGGCTTCCAGGTTTTGCGCCACGAGCAAATCAATGGCTTCATACGGCACCTCCTCGCCCTTGGTGAAGGCGCACAGCTTGTCCACCTCGTTTTTCAGGCGGTTGAGGTCGTTGCCGCAAACGCGCATGAGCTGCGACACGGTGCTCTGCTTTATCAGCTTGCCGTTGGCGTTCGCCCATTTGACGATGTAGCGTTCGATATCGCCGCGGTTGAGCGTTTCAAAGTTGACGACCGCGCCGTCCTTTTCCGCGCGCTTTACCAGCGCGTCAAAGGCTTTTTTGTTGCGCTTGGGCACATAGGACGGCATGGACAAAATCAGCACCGTGCCGTCGATTTTGCGCTTAAATATTGCCCGAAGCTTTTCGAGGTCATCGGCGTTGTAAGCGTCCACAAACAAATCGGTCACCACCACGCAGTTGTACTCGCTCATGAACGGCACGACCTCGGCTGCCGCCGCCAGCGTGTCGAGGTCAACCTCGCCGCTGAAGGTGTGATAGTTAAATTCCGACGGCTGCTTGCCCGCCACCGCCGTCACCAGCTTTTTGGTCAGCTCGCGCACATACATCTGCTCGCTGCCGTACAGCACATACACCGGCGCAAACGTGCGGCTTTTTATTTGTTTTTCCAGTTCTTTCAGCGTTATCCGCGGCATAGCTTTCTCCATACAAAACGGAGTTGGCTTAAACACATTCGGTTTTAGCCAACCCCGGCAATTTTCGTTATACCGATTACCGACAGAAACAGACCGCAGGGCTGTCTGCTTTCTATGCGGTATTTGTATACTGACGCGCCGCTTATTTCACAAACAGCGGCAGCGGCTCCAAATAGATGATGTCGTCACGGTTTTTGGCGTCGCCCTCGGCGAGGACGCAGGCTTTGCCCACAACGTTCGCGTTGATTTTGTCCATCAGCGCCTCCAGCGCGGCAAGGCTTTCGCCGGTGGAAACCACGTCGTCCACAATCAGCACGCGCTTGCCCTGCAAAAATGCCACGTCGTTGTCGCCCAAATAGAGCTTTTGTTCATTGGCGGTGGTGATGGAATTCACCGTCACCTCTACGCAGTTGCGCATATATACCTTGACGCTTTTGCGCGCGATGACATATTCGCGGCAGCCCTGACGCGCCATTTCATAGCAAAGCGGAATACCCTTCGCCTCGGCGGAAACCACCACATCGTGCGCGGGGCAGCGTTTGAGCAGCTCGGCAGCCGCTCTTTCGGTAACCTCCACATCGCCGAACAGAATAAAAGCGGCGATATCCACCTTGTCGCTGACGGGGTATTTGACAAGCTCGCGCTCCACACCCGCAATCGTCATCTTATACGTATCCATTGAAAAACCCTCTCCTTATACCATAGAACCTCTCAGCTGCGTGCCGCCGAGGAGGTGAAAATGCAGATGCTTAACGGTTTGGCAGCCGTGCTCGCCGCAGTTGTTGACGATTCTGTAGCCGTCGGTCAAGCCGAGCTCGGCAGCCACCTTGGGAATCGTGCAGAAGATATGCGCGACAACATCACAATTGTCCTCGGTAATTTTATCGGCACAGCAGATATGCTGCTTGGGAACGAACAGCACATGCACGGGAGCCTGCGGGTTCAAATCGTGAAACGCGACGATTTTGTCGTCCTCATACACCTTTTTGGAAGGAATGGTTCCTGCCGCGATGCCGCAAAATACACAGTTATCCATTAAAATTCGCCCTTTCTGACTATTTTTTGCTATATGGGAAACTTCTCCGTCCCGCCGTTGATGAGCAGTGTCGCTAAGCCGGATTCTTCCAAAGGCGGGCAAGAGCGTCCGCGACGCTTTTTGTTCCATCAATATTGTACACTTTTATTTGAAAATGTCAACGCTTTTTTCGTTTCGGCAGGATTTTACGTGTATATTTATCAATTTTATCATGATAGACAAAGTTGAATTCCGCGCCCAGCATGGTGGCGACCATGCAAAAATACAGCCACACCATCACCACTGCCACACGCGTCAGGCTGCCGTAGATGGAATATCCGTTGAAATCGTCCACATAAATGCCGATTGCCCACGCCAGCACATTCCACGCAGCGGCGCTGAACAGCGCGCCGGGCAGCTGACAGCGGAAGCCGTATTGCCGGCGCTTGTCGCGCGTGAGGTTGGGCAGATTGCGGTACACCAGCGCGAACAGCGCCACCATGTACAGAAACACAATGACATAGCGCGCGTGGAACAAAAACGCCACAAAGCCCGACAGATGCGGCAAATACGGCGACACCGCCCGGTTGATGGACTTGCCGAACACCACCACCAGCATGGTGGCGACGATAATCAAAAACAACACCACGGTATACAGCATCGCGCGCAGCCGCAGCAAAAACCAGTTGCGGTTTTCGTAGGTGTTGTGCACGCGGTTGAGCCCGTTGGTCATCGCGTGGATGCCCTGCGCCGCCGACCACAGTGTGCAGATGATGGTCACAACGGAAATGCCCATGGTGCTGTGCGCCATGTTGGTCAGATAATCTGCCAGTTGGTGCGCCGATTCCTCGTTGAGCACGGTTTTGACGTAGCTTTCCACAAGGTCAATGGGAAAATGAAGCCCCTGCAAAACCGACACGGCGAACATCGCCAGCGGCACCGCGGACAGCAGCAAAAAGAACGCCGACTGTCCGGCGATGGCAAAAACATTGTCGCCTATCATTTTATTGTACAGCGGTCCGAAAAACCGCCAGAATTTCGTTATCAGGTTCTTCAATACTTCCCGCTTCATCTTTGCAGCTGCTTGCGTGTCTGCGCATTGAAGATGATTTTTGTCAGCAGCTTTTCGCTGCAAAAATGAGAGAAGAACTTCGCCGCCTTCATCAAGCCGCCGGGGATGATAATCATCTTGCCCTGCATGGTCTTGTCGATGGCATAGCGCGCTACAAACTTGGGATCCAGCCCCTTGACGGAAAAGCGCACCTTGGCGACGTTGTCAAAGTTGGTGCTGACAGGTCCCGGGCACAGCGCGGAAATTTTGACCTTGCTGTCCTTGCGGCGCAGCTCCTCGTGGATTGCCTCGGTCAGACGCACCACGTAGTTTTTGGAGGCGTAATAGCTCGAGAGCTTCGGACCTGCCGAAAAGCCCGCCATGGAGCCGACGTTGAGAATCATGCCGCTGTCGCGCTTGAGCATGTCGCCCAAAAACAGCTTGGTGAGGATATGCACCGCGCAGACGTTGGTGTGAATCAACGCCATTTCGGTTTCGAGCGGCACTTCGTCAAACGTGCCGTAGGCGCCGAAGCCGGCGTTGTTAATCAGAAAATCAATGTTTTCATTCTGCAAATGCTCGTATAAATCATAGGCGTCCTGCTCGCGCGACAAATCAATGGTAATCACGCGCACATTCACGCCGCTGAGCTCCTCCTTGAGCGCGTTGAGCCTGTCGGTGCTGCGCGCGGCGACGATTAAGTCCCAGCCCTGCTCCGCAAGATAGCGCGCCATTTCTCTGCCGATGCCCGAGCTTGCGCCTGTAATTAATGCTTTCATGTCTTACTCCTTTTCCGCTGTCGCGCACAGCCAGCCGTTTTCCTCACGGATGTGGGTGCGGATATTTTGATAGCCGGCGCGCAGGAGCATTTCCTTGACACCTTCCTCGCTGACGGCTTTGATGCCCAGCTTTTGCTCCACCGGCTTCCATTTGTTGGGATTGGTTTTGTCCTCCAGCATTTCAAACACCAGCACCAGCCTGCCGCCGCTGCGCAGGACGCGCAGGATTTCTTTGAGGTCGCCGAGCTTGTCCGGCCAGAAGTAGTAGGTTTCCACCGCCGTGACCAAATCAAAGCTGTCGCTGTCAAAGGGCAGCGCGGAAACCGACGCCTGACGGATGTCCGCCTTGCCGCAGAGGATATTTTTATGGTTCAGCTTTGACGCCTTTTCGACGCAAAGCGGCGAGTAGTCAATGCCGTACACCTTGCCGCTGCCGACCGCATCGCACAGCTTTTGCACGGTGCGTCCGCCGCCGCAGCCGACGTCCAGCGCGCGGCAGCCGATGGCGATGTCGGCGTAGCCGAGCGCCCAGTCGGTCAGGGCGTGGTGCCCCTTGTTCATGGAGCGGATCATCAGCTTGCCCCAGAAGCCTGTGGGCTTTACCGCGTTTTCAACGAGCTTGTGATATTTCATTTGCTTCACTTCCCTTTGGAAATCTGTTTCTATTATACACGAACGGGCTGCCGTTTGCAAGCAATCGACAAAAGGATGGTTTTAATTCCGTTTTTAGCGCGCATTAAGCGTTGGGCAGCTTTATCTTAAACAGTCTTTCCGCGTTTTTGTGCATGATGTTCTCATGCGCTTCCTCGCCGAGCTCCTCGCGCAAATCGACGAAAAACTTTTTGCTGTATTGCAGGGTGTCCTTGCCGTCCATCGGGCTGTCGCTGCCGAACAGCACCTTTTCGCTGCCGCAGGTCTTGACCGCGTTGACGACGTTTTCATACGGCACCCAGGTGGTGTCGCCGTACAAATTGGGCAGCTCCTTCATGCGCGCAATCACGTTTTTGCTGTCGGTGTCGATGTCCATATGCACCGCCACAAAGTTGATGTCAGGGTTTGCCTTGGCGGCGTTGTACAAATGCTCGGAGCTCGCCTCCTCACAGTTGCCGGTGTGCGACACTATGGGCAAATCAAAGCGCCGCGCCAAATCGTAGACGGGCTTTAGCCGCGGATCGTCCGGCGCGGTTTTGGAATGGTACGGGTGCAGCTTGATGCCGTAGATATACGGGCGGTATTTTTCAATCAGGCGGCTGTTGGCATTGGAACGGCGCAAGGAGTGGCGCATCTCCAATAGGAAAATGATGGATAGCAGTGCTATCAGCAGGATTAAAACGTAATTCATGGCAAACACCTCGTTAATTTTTCTCAATGCTAGTTTAGCACAGCTCAGGGCAAAATACGAGAGTTTGACAATTCGAAAGAAAACTGTTATGATTACAGACATCTCATTTTCTGTGGGAGGAAAGTGAGTCGGGATACTACGTATAATTTTTTTCTGTAAGGTTTTTGGGATTAGAAGGAGAGTTTTGACAATGAAAAATCTTGAATGGTGCGATTTGGCTGAGCGTTTCTATGCCTTTAAGACGGTTGCTGACCGTCTGGGCTTCTATGTGCCGGAGACTGCCGGCATGGAAGAAAGCCTTTATAAGTGCCGTCCTTTCGTAGCTGATGCAGAAGTGGCTGGCAAGATTCGTACTCTGGATGAAGGCAAGTCGCTTCATTTCGATTTCAGCGAAATGGCAGATGACCAGTTGCCGGTTTACGACGAAAACGACGAACTGGCACACGCTTAATTCATTTTTCGTTTAGCTTTACTATGGATAAGGCGCGCAATGTGTGGTATAATTCATACGTTGCGTGCCTTTTCTATACAGGCAGTGCGGCAGATTATTTGGGGTACGGAAATGTACTCGTCATATATAGGCGGTGTTTCTCATTAGTAAGCAGGAAGTAACAACGGAAAATAAATCCAGTAAGGGAGAGTCCTTCCTTAAAGGAACCTTTATCCTGACCGTGGCTGGCTTTGTGGTCAAGGTCATTGGTTCGTTGAACTGGATTTTTGTTTCCCGAATCTTAGGCGGTGAAGGTATCGGTCTTTACCAGATGGCCTTTCCTATCTATTTCTTTGCCATGACGGTCTCTCAGGCTGGTGTGCCAGTGGCTATCTCCATCATCACGGCGGAACGTGTGGCCTTGAAAGATATTTATGGCGCT
>CADCAD010000052.1 GCA_902799325.1 uncultured Ruminococcus sp.
GTCGTGCCTGTCAGGAGAAGATGAACTGTTCCGTTATCATAGGTTTTGTCAACGATATTGGAGTTGACACCGTTGTTGACGGAGGACAGGAGATATTTATCATCAGCCGAACCGCTGTATGCATCTTTCGGCTGTCCCTGTTCATCCGTTTTGTTGTCAACATCATTGACAGGGATTTGTGAATCAAGTTCCGCTTTCGGCTTGAGAGAATAAATAATTGCTGTACCGTCAGAGGTAATTTCTCTCAGACCGCTGATAGTCAGCTCACCTGTTGCGGCATTATATGAGATTTGATCGTCCTTTATTTTGTATTCGCCTGTTTCGTCATCCTTCTCTAAAAGGAGACTTTTCATATTATCTGTTTCATTAAACAGTTCAAAATAGGTTCTGATAAATTCGGGAGTGATATTTTTAGAAATGAGCTGTTGATTAGCACCAGATTGCATCAGACGAGAAGAAATTTGCATGGTCTCTGGAGTGGTCTTGGCGTTAGAGAAACGGTTGGTAGCTGCAACAATACCAGTAAGGAACGCGGTAGCTTCTTCTTTTTCTATCTTGCGCAGCATGGTCAAAAAGCCGTAAATCGCGTGGGTAAACTGCCCCTCCTTGTTGGTCAGGGGGCGGATGCCGTAGAACGCGCGGTTGACAATGCTGTTGCCGTCAACAACCAGTAATCTCATAATTTATACATCACTTCCGTTATGACTCCGTTTTTATAGTAAATGCGCGGCACGCGCTTGCCGACCAGACACACCACCTCGTAGTTGATGGTGCCGGTGTTTTTGGCGAGCGTGTCGGCGGTGGGCTCGCCGTGGCTGCCGTCGCCGAATACGACGACCTCGTCGCCGATGCCGACGTCCCCGATGTCCGTCACATCGAGCATGGTTTGATCCATGCAAATCCTGCCCACAATCTTTGCCGGCTTGCCGTTGACCAGCATATAGCCGTCGCGCGCGTTTTCGCGCACATAGCCGTCGGCGTAGCCGATGGGCACGGTGGCGATTTTCATTTCCTTGGGCGCGGTGAAGGTTCTGCCGTAGGAAATGTCCGCCCCGGCGCGCAGGGTTTTGACATAGGCGACGGTGGTTTTCAGCGTCATGGCAGGCTGCAAATCGAGCTTGCCGAACAGCTTCGGCGAGGGCGCCAAGCCGTAGAGAATGATGCCGGCGCGCACCATGTCGCAGTAGGTGCCGTCGTAGTCCTCGATAGCGCCGCTGTTGGAGCAGTGCGCAATCGGGATGTTCAGCCCGCGCTTTTGCAGCGCGTCGCGGACATGGATAAAGTTGGCGTACTGCTTTTGGGTAAACGCCCTGCCCTCCTCGCCTTCGTCGGAAACGCAGAAGTGGGTAAACAAACCCTCGGGCTGCAAGTTCGTCAGCGAACAGGCTTCATATATTTCTTTGATAGAATTATCGTCTGTCGGGAAGTCCTGACACATAAAGCCGATACGGCTCATGCCGGTGTCGCACTTGATGTGGATTTTGCACACACAGCCGTACTCGGCGCACTGCGCGGACAGCGCCTTGGCGTATTCCAGCGAAAACACCGCCTGCGAAATATTATACTGCGCCAGCCGCTGCGCGTCGCGCACAGGCGTGTAGCCCAGAATGACAATCGGCAGCTTGACGCCGGAGGTGCGGATTTCGATGCCCTCGTCGATGTTGCTGACAGCAAAAAAGTCCGCGCCGAGCCTTTCGTAGGTCTGCGCCAGCTCCACGGCGCCGTGGCCGTAGCCGTCCGCCTTGATGACACAGCACAACTTGGGCTGCTCCCCCACCTGCTTTTTGATTGCGTGAAAGTTATGGGCGATGGCGTCCAGCGAAATTTCCGCCCATGTTCTCTTGACAAAATCCATAATGGCTCCTTTGAAAATTGATCGGAAGCTTTTCCGTTCCGCCGAAAAGCAGCACAATGCAGTGCTTTTCCAAGGGCGGTCAAGCGCATTGGCGGCGCTTGATGAAAGCTAATCATACTTAAAATTATTATACTATTTTTTAGGCTGTAAATCAACATTTCAGGGAAGATTTGCGCGGATTTTTCCTTATTTTCCTTTTTCCGCAGAATATACTTGATTTTTACCAATATATTTGATACAATGAGAAAGTATTCGTGCTTTAGCACATTAATACATAAAATTTTGAGGAGGATATCTATGAGTTCAGATCAAGTCATTACCTTGGTCGCGTTTGTGTTTTATCTGGTGCTGATGGTTGCCATCGGCGTGTTCTACTCCAAGCGCACCAAGAATAATGAGGACTATTTTCTGGGCGGCAGAAACCTGGGCGGCTGGACAGCGGCGCTCTCGGCACAGGCGAGCGATATGAGCGGCTGGCTGCTGATGGGACTTCCCGGCGCGGTTTACCTTGCCGGCACCGGCGAGGTGTGGATTGCCATCGGCTTGCTGATCGGCACCATTCTCAACTGGTTCCTTGTTTCTTCACGTCTGAGAAAATACACCATTGTTGCGGGCAACTCGCTGACAATTCCCAGCTTCTTTGAGAACCGCTACCGCGACAAATCCGGCATTATCAAAATTATTTCCGCTGTCATTATTGCCATCTTCTTTGCGGTGTACACCGCTTCGGCGTTCAGCTCGGGCGCAAAGCTCTTTGAAACGCTGTTCGGCAATTCCATTGACAACGCCTATCTTATCGGCTTAATCATCGCCGCGGTCGTTATTTTGGTTTACACCATGCTGGGCGGCTTCAAGGCGGTGTGCACCACCGACTTTATTCAGGGCATGCTGATGCTGGTGGCTATTTTGGCGGTGCCGATTGTGGCATACACCATCATGACCTGGGACACCGGCTTTGCCACCTCGCTGACAAAGAACGGCGTTGCCAGCCCCGAAAACTACCTGCACTTCCTGAAAAACGACGACGGCAGCAACGTGTCTGCCATCTCGATTATCTCCAACCTCGCATGGGGACTCGGCTACTTCGGCATGCCCCACATCATCATCCGCTTTATGGCGATCAAGAATGAAACCGAGGTGAAGAAGTCCAGAAAGATTGCCATCGTTTGGTGCGTGCTGTCCCTGGCGGCGGCTTGCTTTGTCGGCATTGTGGCAAGAGGCTACCTCACGCCGCAGCTCGACGACGTCACCAAGGAAACGGCGTTTATCCGTCTGATTCAGCAGGTGTTCTCCGGCAACGGCGTGCTGGTATTCATCGGCGGTATTTTCCTTTGCGGAATTTTGGCGGCGATTATGTCCACCGCGGACAGCCAGCTGCTGGTGACCTCCTCGGCGATTTCCGAGGACATCTTCAAGGGCGTCATCAAAAGAAAAGACCGGTCGAGCAACTCCACCGAAAAGAGCGCTTTGATGGTCGGCAGAATCGCGGTTGTTGTGGTTGCGGTGATTGCGTTTGTGATTGCGCTCGATCCCGAATCCAGCGTTATGGAGCTGGTGAAGGACGCGTGGGCAGGCTTTGGCGCGGCGTTTGGTCCGGTGGTGCTGCTGGCGCTGTTCTGGAAGCGTTCCACCCTTGCGGGTGCGGTTGCCGGTATGGCAACGGGCGCTTTGACCGTTATCGTTTGGGACTACCTGCCGCTGGTGAACGGCATGACCATCTACAAGGCTTCCGGTCTGTATTCGCTGGTTGTCGGCTTTGCGCTGGCGCTGGTGATCAACGTGGTGATTTCCCTGATTTCGAAGAAGCCCTCGCAGGATATGATTGACGAATTTGACTCCATCAAAAACGTCGAGATTTGATCATCTATATTAACACAAAAACCGGCTCAATGCATTGCACTGAGCCGGTTTTTTTGTTCGCCGTTTATTATTTCTTGGCAAACGGGTTGGGAATGTTGCCCAAAAAGCCCTTTGCCTGCTTGACGATATCCTTCGCCTGCGCCTTATCCATGCCGAACTTGGCGCTGATTTCCTCGGCGATTTTGTCATCGTCGCCGCCGCTCATGATGATTTCACCGATTTTGCCGATGTCGTCCATGCTAAATCCCATTTTTGACAAGAATGATAGATCCATAGTTGTACTCCTTTTGCAAAAAATTATATTTCCCGTTCAATCAGCACACAGGTCACGTTGTCGCTGCCGCCGCTTTGCAGGGCTGCCTTGACAAGCGCCATGGTGGGATTGTCGGGGTGATTACGAATGACGTCGCGGATGTCTCCCGCGCTGAGCTCATCATAGAGCCCGTCGCTGCACAGCAGCAGCTTGTCCGACCGCTGCATGACAATCGGCTCATAATACTGCGCCGCAAGCCCTTGGCGGTTGTAGTCCACGCCCAAAAACGCGGTCAGGCGGTGGCTGTCGGGGCTGCGCTCCGCTTCCTCGGGGGTGTAGATATTCGCCTCCACCTTTTTCATGGCGAGGGTTTGATCCTTGGAAATCTGCGTCAGCTGTTCATTGCGATAGAGATAAATGCGGCTGTCGCCGATGGAAAAGGGATAGATGATTTCGTTTTTGAAGATGCCCGCCACCATCGTGCTGCCGCCGGTGCTGCAGTTGTTGTCCTCCAAAAAGGCGCGGATTTCGTCATTGGCGCGCTGCACAAACGCCGCCGCCAAAGCGTCAATCGGCGCGTCGGGCGTGGCTTTCATGGAAAAGTAGAGGCTTTTTGCCGCCTTGGAGGAGATGTAGGAGGCGTATTCGCCCTTGGACTCGCCGCCCATGCCGTCAAAGACAGCCGCCAGCAGCGGCGCGTCGTATACATCGGAAAAATCGGTATTGCGGCTTTCGAGCCTTTTGGAAATATTGTTGACAGTGAAGTTGTCCTCGTTGTTAAGCCGCGCCATGCCGCGGTGCGTGGTGACATACACCCGGTAGCGCTCCGCGCGCAGCGCCTGCTGTTCGTTTCGTTTCATAGCGTCACCCGTCAGGAATCCCTGTTTTTCAGCTTGAGCGCCGCCACGCAGACAACTGCGTTGAAGGCGGTGATGGCGATTTTAATCAGCCACGCGAGCAGCACGGTTATCGCCTTGGGATCGTAGTAGCTGACCACAGGCGAGTGTTTTATCATCTGACCGGACATGACGTACTGCGCCGGATAGGAAAAGCCCTCGTTGATCAGCTGCCCGTTGATGGCGAGGTTCATATTGTTCAAATCCGCCTCGGCGCCGAATGCCGACATACCCCACTTGCTGAGGGTGAAGTTGGCAAAGAAGCCGGTGGCGCCCTCCAGGCTGAACAGCACGCCGCTGAGAATGAGCTGGACGATCAGCACAAACGGCATGATGGTCATCGCCGTGGTGGGCGTGGAGGAGAGCGCGGAAATCATCAGTCCCAGCACTGCCGCGCCGAACACGAGCAGATAGATGGTGATGAAGTTCTCCACATAGGCGCTCGCCATCAGGTGGGCTGACTTGTCAAAGTGCATGTTGATGCAGCAGAGGACAAACACCACAATGCTCTCCGCCAAGCAGAGGAGCGCCTGCCACAGCACGTGCGCCGCCACATAGGCGCTGAGCTTCATGCCTTGGCGGTACTCGGCGCGCACGATTTCGTGCTCGCGGCAAATGCTCTGAATGGAGTTGAAGATACCAATCCAAATGCAGGCGGAAACCAGCGTGAAGAAGCCGGCGCTGGTGGTGTCGTAGGACTTGAACATGTCGCCGCCGACGACAAACACGACAATGGAGCCGATAATGGCGGCAAAGACAAGGTATTTCCATGCGTGCTCGCGCATGGCGATACGGAAAATCTTTTTAAAATAGACGTGCGTTTGGGTGGAAAACGAAGTATCACTCATAATGCGGTCTCCTTTGCATCATTTGATATTTGTCAATATAAACATCTGCCAAGCCCTTGCCGCCCTCATACGGCGGATTGATTTCAATCATGATATCTTGCAATTTTTTGACGCCGAAGTGCTCCAGCGCACCCTGTGTGTCGCCGAAATATGCCAGATGACCGGCGTTGTCCTTGGCGCTTTTGGCGATGACGACCACCTTGGTAAAGAGCGACTCGCCTGTTTCCACATTCACGGCATCGTCCGGCTCATGCGAAATAACCATGACGATTTTGTCGTTGTTGGCGATTTCCCTGAGGATTTCCATCTGCTGGGTGCGCGAGGCGGCGTCGAGACCCGAGTCGGGCTCGTCGCAGATGAACACCTTTTGGAAGCCGACGAGCTGATAGGCAACCGAGACCTTTTTCTTTTGACCGCCGGAAAGCTGACCGATGAGATGGTTTTGCAGCTTGGTGATGCCGACCTTATCCATGATTTCGTTAATGCGGCGGAGCTTGTCCTCTTTGGAGTAGTTTTTGCGGTCGAGCTTGATGTCGGCGATATCCATCAGGGTGTTTTTCACCGTGTCGTTCAGGCGGAGCGTCAAAAACTGGGGCACTAAGCCGATTTGCGATTTCATGCTCTTGAAGTTTTCATAGAGGTTCTGACCGTTGAGGATAATTCTTCCCTCCGCCTTGCCGTCGCCGAGAATCGCCTTGACAAGCGTGGTCTTGCCGGCGCCGGAGCCGCCGAGAATCAGCACAAAGTCGCCGCTGTCCACCTGGAACCGGATGTTGCTGAGCAGGGTTTTGCGTCCGAAGTCAACGGTTTTGCGGACAATTTGCACCGCAAGGTTGCCGGTGACCTCCTTGGGATTGTTGAAAATCAGCACGTTGCCAAACACGATGATGGTGGTGTTGCCGAGCTTAATCACGTCGTGGTCGCTGACGTGCGCGCTGCCCTGCACACCCCTGCCGTTGACGCTGACGCCGTTTTGGCTGTTGTTGTCAAACAGCGTCCAGCCGCCGGGACTGCGGCGGAGCACCGCGTGCTCGCGCGAGGCAGCGAGGTCGGTGAGGCGGATAACGTTGTTCTCTCCTCTGCCGATGGTGATGTTTACCAGCTGCTGTGTATCAAAAATGCGCCACGACTCGTCAAAGCGCACGCTGGTGCAGTAAATCATGATGACCGCCTCGGGGTGCGGTCTGTCCAGCGTTTTGCGGTCAACGCGAAGGATGTCGCCGTCCGTCAGGCGGAAGGCACGCGAGCCGCGCTCGTTGTATTTTTCCAGCTTGGTGCCGTTGATGAAGGTGCCGTTGAGGCTGTTGTTGTCGATGTAGTAGTAGACGCCCTCGCTGTCGTCATAGACGAACTCGCCGTGGTGTCTGCCCACGATAGCCGACTGCACCGTGATGTTGCAGAGCTCGCCGTTATAGAGCCTGCCGAAGGTCATGCTGCCCCTGAGGGGAATGAGCCGGGGCTTGCAGGTGCAGTCAATCACCAGCAGCGTCGCAGGCAGCGGCGGAGCCGGCTGATAATACATTGTTTTTTGCATTTCCATTGTCTAATCCCCCGATTATATACTATTTATATTGTACACTGTGCAAAAAGCTGTGTCAAGCATTTTGCGGAATTTAGGCAACACCGCACATAAAACTTGCGTTTTTGGCTTTGTTGTGTTATACTCATGAAAAGCTATTTTGCAGAAAGGAAAATTTGCTTATGCAATATATGATTGAAACCAAGAATCTGACAAAGCAGTACGGCAGAAAAAAAGCCGTGGACGACGTGTCGATTCACATTAAGCAGGGCGAGATTTACGGCTTGATCGGCAAAAACGGCGCGGGCAAAACCACGCTGATGAAGCTGCTGCTCAACCTCGCCGCGCCAAACGCAGGCGAAATCAGCCTGTTTGACGGCGAAAGCCGCGGCGTCGCGCTGCGCAAAACCGGCTCGCTGATTGAGGAGCCCGCGCTGGTGAAAAACGCGAGCGCGTTTGAAAACCTCAAGCGCTTCGGCATCCTTGTCGGCGCCGACGACAGCGAGCTGCACCGCCTGCTTGAGATGGTCGGACTCGCCGACACCGGCAGCAAAAAGGCAGGACAGTTCTCCCTTGGCATGCGCCAGCGGCTGGGGATTGCGATTGCGCTGCTCGGCAAGCCGGAGCTGCTGATTTTGGACGAGCCCATCAACGGGCTTGACCCGGCAGGCATCAAGGGCATCCGCGACCTGATTTTGGAGCTGAACGCGCAGGGCGTCACCTTTATGATTTCCAGCCACCTGCTGGATGAGCTGGGCAAAATTGCCACTACCTACGGCGTGATGCGCGACGGAAAAATGGTGGAAGAAATTTCCGCAGAAGAATTAATACAGCGTTATCGCACCTATATCCGCATAGCAACCGGCAACGGCGACCAAGCCGCCGCGGCGCTGCGCGCATGGCAGCCCGGGCTGCAGCTGGAGCAGACAGGCAACGAAATCCGCATCACCTCCGACAACACAGACAGCGCCGATGTGGCGGCGGTGCTGGTGCAAAACGGCGTCAGACTGTATGAGCTTGTCAACCAAGCCGTGTCGCTCGAGGATTTCTTCATAGAAAGGATGGGATAACATGGGAAATTTACTGCGCTATAACCTCCGGAAGCTCAGCCGTGAAAAGAGCTTTTACATCACCCTCGGCATCAATCTGGCTCTGATTATGCTGTCAGTGCTGGTGATGGTTGTCCGCAATCATATGTACACCTCCGATTTGGAGCGTGAATACGTGGAAAGCGTGCTGCGCCCGATGCTGCACGGCACGAACTTTTTCCTGTCCTCTCCTGCGCAAAACATGTTTTTGATGCTGACAGGCATTTTTGTCGCCATCACCGTGTGCAGCGATTTCAGCCAGCGCACCATCCGCAACATGTATGCGCGCGGCTATTCACGCCTGAGCTGCTATGTTGCCAAGGTGCTTACCGTAGTGATTGCCCTGACGGTTGCCTATGCGGTGTCGATGCTGGTTTCCTTTGCGGCGACGCAGCTGTTCATCGGCGATATTGACGGCGATTTCGGCAAAATTGCCGCCGTCATCGGCTTGCAGTACCTGACCGTGCTGGCGTCGGGCATGTTTATCCTGATGCTCAGCATGCTGATGCGCAAAACCGGCGGCGCGGTGGCTTCCGCCGTGCTGGCGCCCAATGTCATCAGCCTTGTGCTGCTGCTTATCAACGAGATTCCGGCATTGGAGAAGATTGTGCTTGCCGAATACTGGCTGGACACCTTCCTGCAGAGCCTTTCCACGGATGCGGTCAGCGCCGAGCGCATGCTGTGGATTTTGGGACTTTCTCTCGGCTACATCGCCGTATTCTTCCTGATTGGTCTGCTGCCAATCAGAAAAGTAGAAGTCTAGGCATCGGAGATGCTTTCTCCGCCTTTGGAGAAGTTTCTGTTGATTCAGAACTTCATCAACGGCGGGGCAGGCGTTTACTTTAGCAATGCTTTGCTCTCTCTCAGAAGCTTTCATCTTGTCAAAGTTACCGACCGGCGTTTACTTTGGCAACGCCTTGCTCGCTCTCAGAAGCTTTCATCTTGTCAAAGTTACCGACCGGCGTTTACTTTGGCAAAGCCTTGCTCGCTCTCAAAAGCGTCGCGGACGCCGATTAACAATTACCATTGACGTTTCCACTTTTCCCAAGGGCACGCGGTAATATGGGAAGAGTTGAAAAAAGCCAGTATTTAAGCCATTTTTAACTTTTCCCACCTTAGTTTTAATATGGTAAAAGTTAAATCTTGTTCTGAAATTGACGCTGAAAAAGCAAGATTTTTGATTTGCAACGTCAACAATTCCCATATTATTTTTAGGGTGGGAAGAGTTGG